>CAZVOE010000011.1:0-42718 GCA_964628935.1 uncultured Acidobacteriota bacterium | reverse complement strand
GCCACCTCGCCCGCCCGGAGGAGCGCCGCGTACCGGCCTCCTCGCGCGACGAGCAGGCGACCGCTTCGCCGCAGTCACGCCACTCCCGCAGTTTCGGGCGCCTGGCCCTCTTCACTCGCCGGCGTCTTGATCGCCGTCTTCACTCACTGGATGCCCCTCGGTTCCGGTCTCGGGACGCCGGAAGGGCCCCGGTTGCTCCCCGCGCCGGCCGGCGGCCGGCCGCGGGCCGGATGCTGCGCCGCAAGGCGGGATCCACCGAGGACGCCCGCGAGGGCGTTCGGAGCCGGTTCGCGTTCGAGACGGGGCCTATACTGAAGGCGTCCGGCAAACCCGGAGGAGACATCATGGCGACCCCCATCGGAGATCTCTCCCATCTCGACCGGCTCATCGACCGGCAGCAACGTCTCTGGGAGGTCCGGAAGGCCTTGGCCGACGAGGGCGGCGCTGCGGCGCGGCGCGAGGGGGCGCACCTCCCCGAAGGTCCGTGGATCACGATTTCGACCCAGATCGGCTCGCTCGGCGAGCTCGTCGGGCGCCTGACCGCCGAGGTCCTCGGCTGGCAGGTCTTCGACAAAGAGGTCCTCTCGGCGATCGCGTCCCACGCCGACCGGCGCGAGCGGCTCCTCGCCGGTCACGACGAACGGCCGGTTTCGACCCTCCGCGACCTCGTCGCGCACCTCTTCGTCCCCGGCCATGCGACCCGCCCCGAGTTCGAGCTCGAGCTGATGCGCGTGATCTCCGTCGTCGGGAAGCGCGGCCGAGCGATCCTCGTCGGACGCGGTGCGAACTGGGTGCTCGACCCCCGATACGGGCTTCGCGCCCGCTTCGTCGCCCCGAAAGAGCTCCGGATCGACCGATTGGTGGAGGGGCTCGGGATGGGCCGGGCCGAGGCCGCGCGCCTCGTCGACCAGGACGACGCCGACAAGCGAGGCTGGATCCACCAGGTGTATCGGAGGGACATCGACGATCCCCTCGGCTACGACCTCGTGGTGAACACTTCCGAGATGGACGTGGAGACGGCCAAGAGGATGCTCGTTTCGGCCCTTCGCGCGAAGTTCGACATGGCGCGGGAGGTCTCGGCGCTCGCCCCCTAGGTTCTCTTCGCGCTCCGCACGAACGAGTGCTTCGCGGCCTCGCGGTGGATCCTCGCGATCGCCTTCACGTCGAGGCGTTCCAGGAGATACGCGTTCTCCCGCACCGGGTCGGTCCGGCTCACGGTCGTGTTGTCGGTGCAGATCGCGACCGGGATCCCGTGCTCGAGGAAGGTGAAGACCGGGTGCGGCTCGCCGCGCTTCACCGCCCCGGTCTGGTAATTCGAGGTCGGGCAGCACTCGATCAGGATCCCGTCCCGCGCGAGACGCTTGAGGAGCCTCCGGTCCGCGATCGCGGAGCACCCGTGCCCGATCCGATCGGCCCCCAGCTCGTCGATCGCCTCCCAGATCCGGCGCGGGCCCTCGTCCTCGCCGGCGTGGACCGTGAGTCCGAGCCCCCCGAGCCGCGCGATCCGGTACGCCTCGCCGAACAGGCTCGGCGGGTTCCCGCGCTCCTTTCCCGCGAGGTCGAAGCCGACGACCCCGGTTCGGTCGTGGAGGTGCTGCGCCTCTGCGATCGCCTGGCGCGCCATGATCTTCGCGATGTGCGGGCCGTGCTGCCGCATCGAGATCACGACGAGGCCGACCTCGAGATCGGCGTGTTTCCGGACCGCGGCGTTCATCCCCGAGAGAACCGAGCGGATCGCCTGGCGGATCGAGAGCCCCGCGAAGGTGTGGATCGCGGGGGAGTAGCGCAGCTCGAGAAGGCGAACCCCGTGCCGGTACGCGTCCTCCACGATCTCCCGGGTCACCAACTGGATGTTCTCGTAGAACTGGGTGATCCACATCGGGTAGTGGAACTTGTCGAGGTAGGCGAGGAGCGAGCCCTCCTCATCGTCTTGGAGCTCGAGCAGGCGCCGCATTTCCCCGACGGTTGCGACCGGCTGCAAGCCGTGCCGCTTCATGAGGTTCCAGGTCGTCCGCACCGGGATCGACCCGTCGACATGCTGGTGCAATTCAACCTTCGGGATGCGCCTCAGCCGTTCCAGATCGGCCCTACGGGCGGAACGGGTGGCCGGCATGCCGGGCAGTATAATCCCCGCTCTTCTCGACTCCACGAGGACGACCGGAGGGACGGATGGAGACGATCGGCATCCTGACCGGCGGCGGCGACGCGCCGGGGCTCAACGCGGTGATTCGGGCGGTCGCCCGGCGCTCCTTCGCGCGGGGCGCGCGCCTCCTCGGGATCCGTCACGGCTGGAGGGGCCTCCTCGAACAGGAGACGGTCGCGCTCGACCCGAAGGCGGTTTCGGGGATCCTCCACCTCGGCGGGACGATCCTCGGCACGAGCCGGACGAACCCGTACAAGAAGCCGGAGGACGCAAGGCGCCTCCACGAGAATTTCCGGGCCCTCGGGCTCGACGCTCTCGTCGCCGTCGGAGGGGAGGACACCCTCGGGGTGGCCACGAAGCTCGCGGCGGACGGCTTTCCCGTGATCGGGGTCCCGAAGACGATCGACAACGACCTCTCCGGGACCGATCAGACCTTCGGGTTCGACACGGCGGTCGCGATCGCGACCGAGGCGATCGACCGACTCCACACGACGGCCGAGTCCCACGACCGGGTGATCGTCTGCGAGGTCATGGGCCGCCACGCCGGATGGATCGCCCTCCACGCGGGGCTCGCCGGGGGGGCCGACTCCATCCTCGTCCCCGAGCGCCCGATCGACCTCGACGCCGTCGTCGACGTCCTGAAGCGGCGGCGCGCCGCGGGGAAACGGTTCGGAATCGTCGTCGCCGCCGAGGGGGCGTCCCTGCCGGAAGGACACGTCACGAAGGAAGTCGACCGGGACGCCTTCGGCCACGTCCTCCTCGGCGGAATCGGCGAGATCGTCGCCAAGGAGATCGAGAAGCGCTCCGGGTTCGAGACCCGCTCGGTCGCGCTCGGCCACACGCAACGCGGCGGCACTCCGACCGCCTTCGACCGGATCCTCGCCACCCGGTACGGTCTCCTCGCCGCCGAGATGGTCGAGCGCAAGCAGTGGGGAATGATGGCGGCCTGGCGGGGAGGTGCGTTCATTCCCGTTCCGCTGGCCGAGGCGACCGCCGAGCTGCGCACCGTCCCGCTCGAGGAGCTCGACCGGGCGGCCGCCCTGTTCGGTTGAGGGCTCCATGTCGGAATTGCGTCACGACCCGGTTTCGAAGCGCTGGGTGATCGTCTCGACCGAGCGGAGCCGCCGCCCCGGCGACTTCGTTCTGGAGAAAGACGCGATCGCCGAGCCGAAGTTCTGTCCCTTCTGCCCCGGGAACGAGGACAAGACGCCTCCGGAGATCCGCGCGATCCGCCCCGGCGGCGAGGGGGCGAACGGGCCCGGATGGGCGGTGCGGGTCCTTCCCAACAAGTACCCGGCCCTCGCGATCGAAGGGGCGCTCGACCGGAAGGGGGTCGGCCTCTACGACCGGATCCACGGGGTGGGGGCGCACGAGGTGATCGTCGAATCGCCGAAGCACCAGCTGCACCTCGCCGAGATGGAGCCCGCCCAGATCGAGCGCGTGCTCGGGGTCTGCCAGGAGCGCCTCCGGGACCTCCACCGGGACCCGAGGTTCAAATACGTCCTCCTTTTCAAGAACCACGGCGCCGTCGCGGGCGCGACCCTCGGCCACCCGCACATGCAACTGATCGCCACACCGGTCACCCCGCGCGCGATCGCCGTCGAGCTCGAGTCGGCGCGCGCCCATTTCCAGCTCAAGGAACGCTGCCTGTTCTGCGACATGATCGAGCAGGAGATCCGGGACAAGGACCGGATCGTCAGCGCCGACGAGCACTTCGTGGTGATCGCTCCGTACGCGTCGCGCTTCCCGTTCGAGCTGGTCGTCCTTCCGAGAGTCCACCGCCACTCGCTCCTGGAGGAGAGCGCTCCCTCGCTCGCCGCGCTCGCGCGCACGCTCCGGGAAACGATGGCGCGCCTCAAGGAGACGCTCGGCGACCCCCCGTTCAACTTCGTCTTCCACACCTCGCCGAACACCGATACGACGGTACGGCGGAGGAACTACTGGGACACCCTCCCGTTCGACTTTCACTGGCACCTCGAGATCCTGCCGCGCCTGACACGGGTGGCCGGGTTCGAGTGGGGGACCGGCTTCTACATCAACCCGACCGCTCCCGAGGAAGCGGCGGCGTTCCTGCGGGAGACGCTCGTCTGAAATTCCGCTAGACTCCTTGAGGACGGTTCGCGATCCGAGCGGACCGTCGGTGAGGCGGTCGTGATCGAGCGGGTTCCGGCACGCACGGCTTCCTGGGACGGCGAGCGACTCCCGATTTCGGAACGCGAACTCCTGCAGGAGCTTCTCCTCCTCGGCCGGACGGGGGTCGCCGTCTTCGACCGCGAACACCGGGTTCGCTGGGCCGCCGAGCCGCTCCCCTGGCTCGACGCCGAGGAGGCGATCGGACAGCGCTGCGACACCCTCTTCCGGGACTGCGACCCGAGTTGCCATCCCTGTCTGCTCGAAAAGGCCCGACAGGAGGGTTCGTTCCGCTGCATCCTGCGGGCGCCCGGATTCGACGGCCGGGCGGCGCGCTACTTCGAGACCTCCGTGGGGCCGCTCCCCGACGGAAAGGAGGGCGCGGCGTGGATCGCGCTCTTCCGCGAGATCGACGAACCGGCGGGCTTCGGGGTTCTGCTCCAGGCGGGGAGTTTCGACATCGTCCGCCTGATCGACGGGTGGTCGGTTCCGGTCGTGCTCCTCGGCCCAGACGGGACGATCCGCGCCTGGAACCACGGCGCGAGGCGCCTTTACGGGTATTCCCGGGACGAGGCGATCGGGAGGCCCTGGCAGGCCCTCGTCGGGGAGGTGGACCGCAAGGAGCTTCCCCATCCTCCCGAGACGAAGACCCGGCGGTACGAGGCGCGCCAGTGGGACGCCCTCGGCAGACCGCTCGACGTGATCGCGACCCACACCGAGCTCGAGGGGCCGCGCGGGGAACCTCAGGGCTCCTTCCTCCTCATCGCCGACCAGACCCAGTCGAAGGACCTCGAGCGGACGCTGGCGCGCCGGGTGGCGCAGCTGTCCGTCCTCAAAGAGATCGCCGACTGCCTCCAGCGGCAGATGGAGCTCGACGCAATCCTCCGGACCGTCTTGGTGGGCGTGACCGCGGGAGAAGGGCTCGGCTTCAATCGAGCCTTCCTGCTCCTCGTGGACGAGCGGCGGGGATTGCTCCGCGGGCGGGAGGGAGTCGGCCCCGCCGATCCCGAGGAGGCCCACCGGATCTGGACCGAGCTCGCGGGCCGTACCGGCGGCCTCGGCGAGCTCCTGCGCGAGATCGAGCCGATCCTCTACCGGCAGAATTCGGGGGTCTCGCGCCTCGCGCGCTCGATCTCGGTCCGGCTCGACGATCCCGACAGCTTCCTCATCCGGGTGCTCGCGGGGAACTCCCCGGTCGTCGTCCGGGACGGGAAGACCTCGCCGGGGGGCGAGCCGGTCGAGGCCGCCCTCCTCGAGACGCTCGGGGTGCGATCGTTCGCGGCGGCCCCCCTCCACGGCAAGGGACGAGCGGTGGGGCTCCTCCTCGCCGACAACGCGATCACCGGGCGGGAGATCGAGAGCGACGACGTCGAGGTGCTCGAGCTGTTGGCGACCCAGGTCGCGTTCGCGATCGAGCGCGCCCACGCCACCGAGGCGATCGCGACCCAGGTGGAATCGCTGGAGGAGGCGACGCGGGAGCTGCGCGATCACGAGATTCGGCTCGTGCGGGCGGAGCGGCTCTCCGCCATCGGCGAGATGGCGGCGCGCGTGGTCCACGAGATCCGGAACCCGCTCGCGGCGATCGGAGGGTTCGCCCGCTCGCTCATCCGCGACGACGGCAGCGAGCGGGAGCGGCGGGAGGCGGCGGAGATCATCGTCGACGAGGTGCGGCGGCTCGAGGACATCATCCGGGAGGTGCTCGACTTCGCGCGGCCGGCCCCCCCGCGCCGCAGCTCGATCGCGCTCGATCGGCTGGCGTCGGAAGCCGTGGAGCTGCTGCGGTTCGAGATCGAGGAGTCCGGCGTGGCGGTCGCGATGGACGTCCCCGTCGTGCTCCCCCGAGTCTCCGCCGACCGCGACCAGCTCTTCCAGGCGCTCGTGAACGTGCTCCGCAACGCCGTCCACGCGATGCCGCACGGGGGGAGGATCGACGTGCGGTTCCGGACGCTTCCGGGGGCCGTGGAGATCGCGATCGCGGACACCGGCGTCGGAATGTCCCCGGAGGTGCGGGCGAAGATCTTCGAGCCGTTCTTCACGACGAAGTCGTCGGGCACCGGCCTCGGCCTCACGATCGCGGCGCAGATCCTCCGCGACCACGACGGCGAAATCGCCGTGGAGAGCCGAGAGGGGGAAGGGACGACCGTGTACTTGAGAGTTCCGATCGAATCGGAGGAGACCGATCATGGCGAAGGTACTGGTCATTGAGGACGAGAAGAACCTGCGGCTCCTCTACCAGCAGGACCTCCAGCGAGAGGGGCACGAGGTCCTGCTCGCGGCCGAGGCGCGGGAAGGACTGGAACTGGCGGAGCGGGAGGAACCGGACCTCGTGGTGCTCGACATCCGGATGCCCGGCATGGACGGGCTCGAGGCGATGGGGCGCCTGCTCGACCGCCGGCCCCGGATGCCGGTGATCCTGAATTCGGCCTACTCCTCCTACAAGGACAACTTCATGAGCTGGGCGGCCGACGCGTACGTCGTGAAGTCCTCGGACACCTCCGAGCTCCTCGCGCGCGTCCGCGAAGTGCTCGCCGCCCGCGCCGCCGAGACCGTGTGACCGGCCGGAAGGTCATCCTCGACGACACGCTCGTGCTGGTCCTCGCCGGAGGGCAGGGGGAGCGCCTCCACCCCCTGACCCGCGACCGCGGGAAGCCGGCCGTGCCGTTCGGCGGCCTCTATCGCATCGTCGATTTCACCTTGAGCAACTGCCTGAACTCGGGCCTCCGGAAGATTTACGTCCTGGTCCAGTACAAGTCCGGCAGCCTCGAGCGCCACATCGCGGTCGGATGGCAGCCGCTGTTCAGCCACGAGCTGGGGGAGTGGATCCACACCGTTCCCCCGATGCTCCGCGTGGGGCAACGGTGGTATCAGGGCACGGCCGACGCCGTCTACCAGAACATCTATCTCCTCGAGCAGGAGCGCCCCCGGCGGGTCATCGTCCTCTCCGGCGATCACGTGTACAAGATGGACTACGGGAAGCTCGTCGAGCGGCACGACGCAGCCGGGGCCGATGCGACGATCGGCGCCGTCGAGGTCCCGCTCGCGGAGGCGCGCTCGTTCGGCACGATCGAAGTCGACGGCGAAGGGCGGATCCTCCGGTTCCGCGAGAAGGTCGCGGACCCTCCCGAGATCCCCGGGAAGCCCGGCCGGGCGCTCGCGAACATGGGGGTCTACTGCTTCACGACCGAGGCGCTCGTCCGCGCGCTGTTCCACGACGCGAAGCGGGACTCGCGGCACGATTTCGGTCACGACATCCTCCCTGCGATGGCGGCGACGGGGAAGCTTTTCGCCGTTCCGTTCGTCGACGAGAACCGCAAGGAAACCCTCTACTGGCGCGACGTCGGGACGCTCGATTCGTACTACGAGGCGAGCATGGACCTGGTCGCCGTCGATCCGGTTTTCAACTTGTACGACAAGGAATGGCCGATCCGGACGATGCCGCGCCAGGTCCCCCCGGCGAAATTCGTCTTCGCCGACGAGGGACCGGACGCGCGGATGGGAGTCGCGCTCGATTCGATCGTGTGCGGGGGGTGCATCCTGAGCGGAGGGCGGGTGGAGCGGTCGATCCTGTCCCCCGAGGTGCGCGTCCGGTCCTACGCGCGGGTCGAGGAGAGCGTCCTCATGGACCGGGTCGAGGTCGGTCGGCACGCGCGAATTCGAAGGGCGATCGTCGACAAGGACGTCCGCGTTCCAGAGGGGTTCGTCGTGGGCGAGGACCCCGAGGAGGACCGGAAGCGGTTCCTCGTCACCGAGTCGGGGGTCGTCGTCATCCCCAGGGGAGTTCGGCTCGACTGAACGGAGACTCTGGTACACTCCCTCCCCTTTGCCGTCGGACCCAGGAGAGACCTCGTGGACATCCGGGATGTCGTCATCATCGGCTCCGGCCCGGCCGGATTGACCGCTGCCCTCTACACCGCCCGCGCGAACTTGAGGCCGGTCGTCGTGGAGGGACTCCTTCCCGGCGGACAGCTCATGAACACGACCGAGGTCGAGAATTACCCCGGGTTCGAGCACGGGATCCAGGGGCCCGAGCTGATGGAGATCATGAGAAGGCAGGCGGCCCGCTTCGGCGCCGAGTACGTTTCCGGGGACGTCACCCGCGTCGACTTCGCTTCCCGCCCGTTCCGCTTGCGCACCGAGGAACGGGAACTCGTCGCACGCGCCGTGATCATCGCGACCGGGGCGTCTCCGCGGACCCTCGACATTCCCGGGGAGAAGGAGTTCGCGGGGCGCGGGGTATCGTATTGCGCCACCTGCGACGGATTCTTCTTCCGGGACCAGGAGATCGTGGTCGTCGGCGGAGGGGATTCGGCGATGGAGGAGGCGCTCTTCCTCACGCGTTTCGGGAAGCGGGTCACCGTGATCCACCGGCGGGACCGGTTTCGCGCCTCGAAGATCATGGCGGACCGGCTGCTCGCGAGCGAGAAAGTCCGCGTCTTGTGGGATTCCGTTCCGGAGGAGGTCCTCGGGAAAGACGGCAAGGTCGTCGCGACCCGGGTGCGGAACCTGAAGACGGGGGCGACGACGGAGGAGCCCTGCGGCGGCTTTTTCGTGGCGATCGGACACGTGCCGAACACGCGTGTGTTCCGCGGGATCCTCCCGATGGACGCCGAGGGCTATCTCGAGATCAAGCACGGCTCCTCGCACACGAACATTCCAGGGGTGTTCGCGGCGGGAGACGTGCACGATCACGTCTACCGGCAGGCGGTGACGGCGGCGGGCGCCGGGTGCCGAGCCGCCATCGACTGCGAGCGGTGGCTCGAATCCGAAGGTCGCTGAGCCGCCCTCAGCTCCGGCTCGTCGAGGCCACTCCTCCGGTCAGCGGGTCCACTGCGGGCGCCTTGTAGCGCAGCCGCGGGTATCGCGGCTCCCACATCCACTGCGTGATCCGAGCCTCGAGCTCCTCCGGGTCCATCGGGGGGCAAAGGCCCGCCGTCTGCGCCTCGATCCCGACCGCGAGCGCAACGCGCCTCGAGACGAGCCGGACCTCCTCGAGCCTCGGGTAAAGGGGGGCGGTCCGGTCGACCCGCGCGGGGGAGAGCGCGGAAAGGGCGCGCGCCGCCGCGACGAACATCCGATCCTCGATTTTCGTCGCCCCGCAGGCGAGCGCGCCGAGCGCCACGCCGGGGAAGATGAAGACGTTGTTGCACTGCCCGATTCGATAGTGCCGGCCGCCGTGGACCACGTCGGGGAAAGGGCTCCCCGTCGCGACCAAGACGCGTCCGTTCGTCCATTCGTAGAGATCGGCGGGCGCGGCTTCGCTCTTGGACGTCGGATTCGAGAGGGGGAAGATGATCGGGCGATCGACGTGTTTCGCCATCTCTCGAACGACCGCCTCGGGGAAGGCACGAGGCGTGGCGGACGTCCCGACGAGGATCGTCGGCCGGACCTCCCGAACGGTCGTCTCGAGATCGGGGTTGTCTCCGGTCCACGACTCCCACGACTTCACCTCGTCGGTCGGCCGCGCGTAGGGGCGCTTGAACGACTCGAGGTCCTCGCGGGCGGAGTGGACGAGGCCGCGACTGTCGACGAGCCAGATGTTCCGGATCGCCTCGGTCTCCGAGAGGCCCTCGTCCTGCATCGCGATCACGAGCTGGTCCGAGATCCCGGTCGCGGCCGATCCGGCGCCGAGGATCACGATCCGCTGGTCGCGTAGGCGCGACCCGTTGATGTCGACCGCCGCCATCAGGCCCGCGAGGGTCACCGACCCCGTTCCCTGGATGTCGTCGTTGAACGTGAGCAGCCGGTCGCGGTAACGGTCGAGGAGCCTCCGCGCGTTCGCCTTCGAGAAGTCCTCCCACTGGAGCAGGACCTTCGGCCACCGCTTCACGACCGCTTGGACGAAGGTCTCGATGAACTCGTCGTACTGCGGCCCGCGGATCCTGGAGTGCCGCCAGCCGAGGTAAAGCGGGTCTTCGAGGAGCCGCTTGTTGTCCGTCCCCACGTCGAGGACGATCGGCAAGGTGGTCGCGGGGTGGATCCCGGCGCACAGCGTGTACAGGGCGAGCTTCCCGATCGGGATCCCGAGCCCCCCCATGCCGAGATCGCCGAGACCGAGGATCCGCTCGCCGTCGGTGACGACGATCGCCCGCACGTCGCGGTAGGGGGCGTTCGAGAGCAGCTTGTCCATGTCGTCCCGGAACGGGTAGGAGACGTAGAGGCCCCGCGGCCGCCGGTAGATATGGCTGTACTCCTGCGAGGCCTGGCCGACGACCGGCGTGTAGACGATCGGCAGCATCTCGGTGATGTGGGCGTGGAGCAGGCGATAGAACAGGACTTCGTTCCGGTCCTGGACCCCGGCGAGGAAGATGTAGCGGTCGAGATCGGTCGTCTTCTGGCGGTAGTTCGCGTAGCAGCGCGCGAGCTGCGCCTCGTTGGTCGAGACGTGGGTCGGAAGGAGCCCCAGGAGGTCCAGCTCGGTTCGTTCGTCCTCGGTGAAGGCGCTCCCCTTGTTGAGGAGCGGAATGTCGAGGAGGATCGCTCCCTTGAACGGAACGTCGACGATGTCTTCGTCGGTGGTGACGTCGTGGCTGTAATCGAAGGGGATCATGACGGGCCTCCCCGAAGACACCCCAACCCTCCTCCGGGAGGGTCGGTATCCCCGGATCGATGCCGCGATTGTAGGAGGCGGCGGGGGGCCATTCCATGGGGGGGACTTGTCCTAGGTCAAGCGGGCGTTCGCCGCCGTCCGGGTGGCGACGACGATCCGCGCGAGGACCGCCCCTCCCCCGGGCGCTCCGGCGAGGGCGAGCGCCAGTCGTCCGAGGCCCGGACGTTCGATGAGGCGCCCGATCCGCCGCACCGTCCGGATCCCGGAAGCGAACGCGCGCGCCCAGGTGTCGCTCCACGCGCGGGCGAGAGAGGGGTCGAGCCCTCCTCTCGAGACGGCTCGGAGGACGAGCGGAACCGCCAACTCCGCTCCGGTCAGCGCGTTGGACATCCCTTCCCCGGAGAACGGATCGACCGGGCCCGCGGCGTCTCCGACGAGGAGCACCCCCGCGAGGACCGGCTTGCGAGGTCCGAAGCGGAGCGGCCCGACGGAGAGCCACTCCCCGGCGGGCTCGCACCCCGAGAGTCGCTTCGCCGCCGCCCGGTTGCTCAGGACGCGCTCCTCGAGGAGGCGGTCGGGGGAGCCGCCGCACGCGCGGAGGGCGCGGACCGTCGTCAGGAGGCACAGGTTCGCCCGCCCCCCCTCGATCGCCCCGAGCCCCGCGTAGCCGCCGTCGAAGAGATGGAGTTCGACCCGCCCCTCGAGCCGATCGGGGTCCATGCGGAAGTGCCGTTTGAGGCCGAACCAGGAGCCGGGGGCCGATCGAATCGGGTCCCCCACGCGCGGATCGAGAGCGCGCTGGATCGTCGAGCGTCGCCCGTCGGAGGTGACGACGACCGTTGCGGTGAACGTTTCCTCGGAGCCGGGAGGGGCCCCGACGCGCCGGGCGCGCACTCCCGTCACGCGACCGTCCTCGACGATCGGCGCGACCGCCTCGACCCCGTCGCGCGCATCGGCCCCCGACCGCGCGGCGAGGTGGAACAAGGCGCGATCGAGCACGACGCGGGAGATGCCGAGCGCGCTGCGGCCGACTTCCGGCAGATCGGGAAGCGCGCCCTCGACCCGGCGGCCCGAGGGAGCGGACACCACGAAGCGGTCGATGGACGTTCCGCCCGCCGCGCGGAGCGCGCCGAGCACACCGAGCCGTCCGAGGACGGCGCACCCTTCGGCGGAGAGGAACTCGCCGCAGACCTTCTCTCTCGGAAAGCGGTCGCGCTCGAGCAGGACGACGCGCGCTCCCGCCCGCGCGACGAGGGTCGCGACGGCGGCGCCCGCCGGTCCCCCTCCGACGACGAGCACGTCGATCCGGCTCACGTCCGCTCCGGCCGGGCGGTGAGGACGAGTCGGAACGGCCATCGCGCCCGCACGCGGATCTCCCGGAGCCCCGCCCGCTCCGCCATCGCCTCGAGCTCCCCGGGCGTGAAGCCCCGGAGCACCGAGAGCGCCGCGTCGTGGACGAACATCGGATGGCGGCGGGTCAGCCGCGCGACGACGGAGATGAAGGCCCAAGGAACGACGTGTCGCGCGAGGTCGTTCACGAGGATCGCCCCGCGGCAGACGCGCGCGAAGGCGTGGAGGAGCCTCGTCCCCTCGTCCTCGGAAAAATGGTGCAGGAAGAGAGAGGCGCAGACGAGGTCGAACTGTCCGTCCCGGAAGGGAAGGCGAAAGGCGTCGGCGCGCACGACGCGGAGTCCGGCTTTCTCCCGTCGTTTCGCGATCGCCGCGGTCGCCGGATCGATCTCGATCGCCGCGAGGAGAGCGTCGACTCCGAGGGCCCGGGCGGCGTCGAGGAGCGCGGCCGCGAGGTCCGCCCCTCCCGTTCCCACGTCCAGGATCTCGAGCGCCCCGCCGTTCGGCGGGGGACGCAGGTACGGCGCGGCCGCGTCGAGCAGGACCCTCGCGCCGCCGAGGCGCCGGTTGACGATCGCGAGGTCGCGAATGGCGCCCTCGAGGTCCTCGATCGAGTTCCCGCTCCGGTCCATCCACTCCGCGCGACCGCTCCTCCGGGGAACGAGCCTCGGGCCCATCGACGGCGCTCAGGATTCCGGCGCGAGCAGGACGAGGGCCGCGTTCTTGGATCCGAAGCCGATCGTGTTGCAGAGGGCGGCGCGGGGGCGCGCCGGGCGGCCCACGTTCGGGATCACGTCGAGATCGCACTCGGGGTCGGGAATCTCGTGGTTGATCGTCGGCGGGAGAAACCCGTCGCGCATCGCGAGAAGGGTCGCGGCGACCCCGGCTGCGCCGCACGCCCCTTGCGGGTGACCGATCATCGATTTCAGGCTCGACGCGGGAAGGTCACGGTAACCGTCGCCGAAGGCGATGCGGATCGCGCGAGTCTCGATCCGGTCGTTCAGGACCGTCGAGGTGCCGTGGAGGCTCACGTACCCGATCTCTTCGGGAGCGAGTCCCGCGTCCTCGAGGGCGAGGAGCATCGCCCTCGCCGGCTCCTCGCCGCTCTCGTCGAGCCGAACCCGGTGGAAGGCCTCGCAGGTCGCGCCGTACCCCGCGATCTCGCCGTAGATCCGGGCGTCGCGCGCGATCGCCGCCTCGCGCTCCTCGAGGACGAACATCCACGCCCCCTCGGCGAGGACGAAGCCGTCGCGGTCCTTCGAGAACGGGCGCGAGGCGCGCTCGGGCTCGGCGTTGTGCGAGCGGGTGAGGATCTTCATCAGGCAGAAGCCGGTGAGCACGCCCAGGCTCAAGGGGGAATCCGCCCCCCCGGCGATCGCCCGGTCGGCCCGGCCATACCGAATCAACGAGACGGCGTGGCCGAGGGCGTCGGTGGACGAGGTGCATCCCGTCGAGAGGACGTGGCTCGGCCCGCGCAGGCCGAAGCGCATCGAGATCTCGCTCGAGAGCGTCCCCGGGGTCGAGGAGGGAATCGTGTAGAGGCTCACGCCCCGCGGATCGTCGAGGTAGTACTGCCGGAACTGCCGCTCGATGAACTCGAGCCCCGCGCCGCCGCTCCCGAGGACGACCGCCGTTCGCCGCCTCTCCTCGAGAGGCCAAGGCTCGACGCCGAGCCCCGAGTCGAGGAGGGCCTCCTCGGCCGCCGCGAGCGCCATCGGGACGGCCCGAGCGACGTGTTTCAGCTCCGACCCGGGGACGTGGCGGGACGGGTCGAAGCCCCGCACGACGCCGGCGATGCGCACCGGCAGGTCGCCGGGGTCGAACTCCTCGATGGCGCGCACGCCGCTGCGGCCCGAACGCGTCGCCTCCCAGAAGGCCTCGCGCCCCACGCCGTTGGGAGAGACGGCCCCGATCCCGGTGACGACGACGCGGCGCCCCGCCGCGGGCCTGCGATTACTTGTTGTAGTACGCAGCGTTCTTCTCGATGAACGACTTCCACTTGTCGGGAGTCGCGTCCTCCTCGAAGATCGCCTCCACCGGACACGCCGGCTCGCAAGCCCCGCAGTCGATGCACTCGACCGGGTTGATGTAGAGCTGCTCGGCCGTTTCGAAGTCCGCGTCGTTCTTGGTCGGGTGGATGCAGTCGACCGGGCACACATCCACGCACGCGGTGTCTTTCGTCCCGATGCAGGGTTCGACGATCACGAACGTCATGGTTCCCTCCGCCGGCGTCGCCGGCACGATCGGACCGGAACGCCACTATGCGTTCGGCGCGGGCGGTCCGCCTTGACCGGAGTCAAAGGTGCGTGTCCCGCGTGACCTTTCCCTGCCTCGCCACCGCCTCCGCCGCCCTCCGCGCCGCTTCCTCGTCCCCCAAATAAAAGTGCCGGATCGGCGAGAGGTTCCCGTCGAGTTCGTACACGAGAGGGATGCCGGTCGGGATGTTGAGGCCGACGATCTCCTCGTCGGACATCCGATCGAGGTGTTTCACGAGGGCCCGGAGGGAATTCCCGTGGGCGACGATGAGCACCTTCTTCCCGCTCCGGACGTCGGGCGCGATCGTTTCCTCCCAGTACGGGACGAACCGCGCGACGGTGTCCCGAAGCGACTCGCAACCCGGAAGCGAACTCGGATCGATTCCCCGGTACCGCGGATCGCGGGCGGGGTGCCGTGGGTCGTCGTGCTCGAGCGGGGGGGGAGGGGTGGCGTAGCTCCTCCGCCAGATCTGAACCTGCTCCTCGCCGTACCGCTCGGCCATCTCCGCCTTGTTGAGGCCCTGCAGCGCGCCGTAGTGCCGCTCGTTCAGGCGCCAGTGGCGGATCACCGGGATCCACATGAGGTCCATGTCGTCGAGGACGATCCACAGGGTCCGGATCGCGCGCTTGAGCACCGAGGTGTGGGCGAGGTCGAAGGAGTACCCCGCTTCGATCAGGAGGCGCGCGGCGGAGTGCGCTTCCTCGATCCCCTGCGGGGAGAGGTCGACGTCGGTCCAGCCGGTGAAACGGTTCTCGAGATTCCACGTGCTCTGGCCGTGGCGGAGCAGGACGATCTTGTGCATCGCGGGTCCTCCGGACGGGCCGGACATTGTAACCTCGCGGTCGTGGACGCGAGCGACCGGAGCGAAGCGTGCCTCGACGCCCTCCTCGCGCGGGAGCGCGCCCTGTGGGAGTCCGGATCTCGCCGGGTGGCCGGCGTCGACGAGGCGGGGGTCGGTCCGCTCGCGGGACCGGTGGTGGCCGCCGCGGTCGTCTTCCGGCCGGGCCGTTTCGTCGAGGGGGTGCGGGACTCGAAGGCGCTCTCGCCCGCGAGGCGAGAACGGCTGGCGGCGGAGATCCGGGCCCGGTCCCTCGCGTTCGCCTTCGGAGTGGTGGAGCCGGAGGAGATCGACCGGTGGAACATCTACCGGGCTTCGCTCGAAGCGATGCGGCGGGCGGTCGAGGCGCTCGCCGTGCGTCCGGATCACGTGCTCGTCGACGCCCGCACGATCCCCTCGATCGCCATCCCGCAAGAGGGGATCGTCCGCGGCGACGCGATCTGCCACGCGATCGCCGCCGCCTCGATTCTCGCCAAGGTCTTCCGCGACGCCGCGATGGTCGAATTGGACGAACGATTCCCCGGTTACGGCTTCCGCCGGCACAAGGGGTACCCGACGGCCGCGCACCGCGAGGCGATCCGGCGCATGGGACCGTGCCCCGTCCATCGAAAGAGCTTCCGGTTGGCGTGAAGGGGCACGGGACCCACTCCGGTCCCGGGGAAAGGCGCCGGTCCCCTTGCTATAGTCGTCGCCCCCTTTTCGCCGGTGGCGGGAGGTTCGGCCGTGAAGATCCACGAGTACCAGGCGAAGGCGGTGCTGGCCCAGTACGGAGTGCCGGTTCCCCGGGGCGAGGTCGCGACCTCCGCCGAAGAGGCGCGGGCGGCGGCCGAGCGTCTGGGCGGAACCGTGGTCGTGAAATCGCAGATCCACGCGGGAGGGCGCGGAAAAGGGACGTTCCGCGACTGCGACGGGAAGCCGGTGATGCGGCCCCAGGGCGACCGGCCGCTCGGAGGCGTCGTCGTCGTCGACGGGGCCGCCGCCGCACACGAGATCGCGAAGCGGATGCTCGGAAACGTCCTCGTGACGGTGCAGACCGGCGCGGAGGGAAAGGAGGTCCGCCGGGTGCTCGTGGAGGAGGGGATGAAGATCGCCGGGGAGTACTACGTGGCGGTCCTCCTCGACCGAGCGTTGCAGGCGCCCGTCTTCATCGCGAGCGCGGAGGGGGGGACGGAGATCGAGGAGGTCGCCCAGAGGCGACCGGACGCGATCCTCAAGGTGCCGGTCGACCCGGCGACGGGGTACTCCCCTTGGGTCGGGCGCCGCGTCGCGTACGGTCTCGGCCTGCGCGGCGACGAGGCGGCGCAGGCGGCGAAACTCGTCGGCGCGCTCCACGCGGCGTTCGTGGCGCCGGCCGCGTCGCTCGCCGAGATCAACCCGCTGATCCGCACCGCCGACGGCCGCGTCCTCGCGCTCGACGCGAAGATGAACTTCGACGACAACGCCCTTTGGCGACATCCGGAGATCCGGGCGCTGAGGGACCTCACGGAAGAGGACCCGCTCGAGGTGGAAGCATCCAAGCACGGGCTCAACTACATCAAGCTCGACGGGAACGTCGGCTGCATGGTCAACGGCGCCGGCCTCGCCATGGGGACGATGGACATCATCAAGCACCACGGGGGAAGCCCGGCCAATTTCCTCGATGTCGGGGGCGGGGCGACGGCCGAAATGGTCACGAACGCCTTCCGGATCCTCCTCGCGGATCCCCACGTGAAGGCGGTTCTCATCAACATTTTCGGAGGGATCATGCGCTGCGACGTCGTCGCCGAAGGCGTCGTCGCGGCCGCCCGCGAGGTCGGCGTGAAGGTGCCGGTCGTCGTGCGGCTCGAGGGGACGAACGTCGAGCGTGGCCGGCAGATCCTCGAGGAGAGCGGGCTCTCGTTCCGGGTGGCCGACGGCATGGGGGACGCGGCCGAGAAGGTCGTCGCCGCGGCGGAGGGGAGGTAGCGATGGCGGTCCTCGTCGGAGAGCGAACCCGGCTGCTCGTGCAGGGGCTCACGGGGAGGGAGGGGACCTTCCACACCCGGCAGGCGGTCGCTTACGGGACCAAGGTGGTCGCGGGCGTGACGCCCGGAAAGGGGGGCCAGACGCACGAGGGAATCCCGGTGTTCGACACGGTCGCGGACGCGGTCCGGGAAACCGGGGCGAACGCGAGCGTGATCTTCGTCCCCCCGCCGTTCGCGGCCGACGCGATCCTCGAGGCGGCGGGGGCGTCGATCCCCCTGATCGTCTGCATCACCGAGGGGATCCCCGCGCTCGACATGATGCGGGTGATGGCCCACCTGCGGACGAGGCCGGGGGTCCGGCTGATCGGCCCGAACTGCCCGGGGATCATCACGCCCGGCTCGTGCAAGATCGGGATCATGCCCGGGCACATCCACCGGCCCGGCCCGGTCGGAGTCGTCTCGCGCTCGGGGACCCTGACCTACGAGGCGGTGGATCAGCTGACTCGGATCGGGATCGGCCAGTCGACCTGCATCGGGATCGGAGGCGACCCGATCCACGGGACGAGCTTCATCGACTGCCTGCGTCTGTTCCAGGACGATCCGCACACGGAGGCGGTCGTGATGATCGGCGAGATCGGCGGGACGGCGGAGGAGGACGCGGCCGCCTTCGTGAAGGAGCACGTCACGAAACCGGTCGTCTCGTTCGTCGCCGGTCAGACCGCCCCTCCCGGACGCCGGATGGGACACGCCGGTGCGATCATCGCCGGGGGGAGGGGAACGGCCGCGGAGAAGATGAAGGCCCTCCGGGAGGCGGGGATCCGGGTCGTCGAGAGCCCCGCTCTCATCGGACGGACGGTTCAGCAGGCGCTCGGGCGCCAGTGAGGAGAGCAGAAGGACATGGCCCTCGAACGGACGCTCGCCATCGTGAAGCCGGACGCGGTCGCCGCGGCCAGGATCGGGACCGTGATCGCGCGCATCGAAGCGGAAGGGTTCCGCATCGCCGCGCTCCGGATGGCCCGCCTCTCGCGGGAGGAGGCCGAAGGGTTCTACCACGTGCACCGGGAGCGGCCGTTTTTCCCGAGCCTCGTCTCGTTCATGACCTCGGGCCCCGTCGTCCTCCTCTGCCTCGAGCGCGAGGGGGCGATCGCGAAGTGGCGGGAGGTCATGGGGGCCACCGATCCCGCCAAGGCCGCGCCGGGAACCCTCCGCAAGGAAGTCGGCACGAACATCGAGAGGAACGGGACCCACGGGTCGGACGCGCCGGAAACCGCCGCCTTCGAGGTGGGCTACTTCTTTCGGGGGATGGAGCTTCGCTAGTCCGCGGGCGCCTGGCCGGGAGATAATCCGGGCGTGAACGAGCTCCGCCGGCTCTTCGGCTACATGCGTCCGTACCTCGCCCGGCTGATCGTCGCGGCGGTCTTCCTCGCGCTCGCGGGCGCCCTCATGTCGGCGGCGCTCGCCATCCTGAAACCGCTCGCCGACCAGGTGCTGAACCCGGAGGCGGCGCGGGGAGCGTCGAGCGGTGCGGCGAGCCCGGAGGCGATCGACCTTCTCGAATCGGCCAAGCGGGCGCTCGGGCTCGAAGGACGCCTCGCATGGGGCCCGAAACGCCCCTACGTCGAGATCCCCCTCCTCCTCCTCGCGGTCTTTCTCGTCCGTGCGTTCCTCATCTACTTCGGCCAGTACCACGTGCTCAAGAGCGGGACGTCGGTGATCCGGGACATCCGCGCCGACCTCCACGAGTCGATCTCGTTCCAGTCGCTCCGCTTCTTCCAGACCCATCCCACGGGTCAGATCCTGAGCCGGGTGCTGAGCGACGTCGCGCGCCTCCAGAAGGTCTCGACGGACGTCCTGGCCGACTCGATCCGCGTCGCGGCTGGGGTCCCGTTCATTCTGGGACTCGTCCTCTGGACGGATCTCCGGCTCTCCCTCTTCGCCCTCGTCACGGTCCCCCTCGTCACCTGGCCGATGGTCAAGATCGGAAAGCGGCTCCGGCGCGCGGCGACACGATCCCAGGAGACCCTCGCGGACGCCGCGAGCCTCCTCACGGAAACGGTGAAGGGAGCGAAGGTCGTCCAGGGGTTCGCGATGGAGCGTTTCGAGATCGCGCGCTTCCGGGAGGCGCTCTCCCGGATGTGGCGGGCCGACCTCAAGGCCGCGCGGGCGACCGCGCTCGGTCCGGCGGTCGTGGAGCTTTTCGGGGGGATCGTGGGAGGCTGGCTGTTCTTCCTCGCGGGCCGGGAAGTGACGAAAGGGCGGCTGACCGGGGGCGAGGTCATGGTGATCTTCGCCGGGCTCGGCTACCTCTTCATGTCGATCCGGAGGTTGAACACGCTCAACACGGAGATCCAGCAAGCGATCGCGGCGGCGAAGCGGGTGTTCGGCATGATGGACCGCGAGAGCGAGATCCGCGATCCCGCGTCGGAAGAGGAACTGCCGCCGTTCGCGAACGCGTTGCGATTCGAGGCGGTCGATTTCGCCTACGACGACGAGAAGGTCCTCGATGGGATCGACCTGGAGATCCGGAAGGGGGAGATGGTGGCCCTCGTCGGCGCCTCCGGCTCGGGCAAGACGACGCTCGCGAACCTCGTCCCCCGATTCTACGACCCGACGGGCGGGCGGGTCGCGATCGACGGCCGCGATCTCCGCGAGGTGACGCTCGCCTCGTTGAGGCGGCAGATCGGCCTCGTCACCCAAGAAACCGTGCTCTTCAGCGACACCGTTCGGAACAACATCGCCTACGGACGGCCGGAGATCCCCTTCGAACGGGTCGAGGCCGCGGCGCGGGCCGCGCAGGCGCACGAGTTCATCGAAACCCTCCCCGAGAAGTACGACACGCAGGTCGGCGAGGGGGGGGCGCGCCTCTCGATGGGGCAGAGGCAGCGGCTCACGATCGCGCGGGCGATCCTCAAGGACCCGCCGATCCTCATCCTCGACGAGGCGACCTCTTCCCTCGACAGCGAATCCGAAAGCCTCGTGCAGGCCGCTCTCGACGAGTTGATGAAGGGGCGGACGAGCATCGTGATCGCCCATCGCCTGGCGACGGTGCGCCGTGCCGACCGGATCGTGGTCCTCGACCGCGGGCGGATCGTCGAGCAGGGGGACCACCGCACCCTCCTCGAACGGGGAGGGGTGTACGCCCGGCTCCACGCCCTCCAGTTTCGGGACGAGCCGGCGTGACCCGCGCGGGGAAGGACGCGATCCGGATCGGGGCCTTCGCCGCGGTCCTCTTCCTCGTCGCGCTCGGTGCGCGCGACCTCTGGAACCCGAACGAGCCGATCTACGGTCAAGCGGTCGTCGAGATGGAACGGCGCGGCGACTGGCTCGTGCCGTGGGTGAACGAGATGCCGTTCGCCGAAAAACCGATCCTCTACTACTGGCTGGCTCTCGCCGCCTCCCGGCCGACCGGGATCGACGAGTTCACCCTGCGGCTTCCCACGGCGGCCGCCGGGCTCGCCGCCGTTGGCGGGGTGTGGCTCCTCGTCCTCCCGTACGCCGGCCGCAGGCGCGCCCGCGTGGCGGCGCTCCTGATGGCGACCCTCTTCCTCGTCTTCTGGAGCGCGCGGACGATCCAGATGGACCTCTTCGTCGCGGTCTCGACGCTGGGGGTCCTGATCCCCGCGAGTCGCGTGCTCGACCACGGCGCGAATCCGTGGAAGGGTTGGGCCCTCGCCGGGGTCGCGGCGGGGCTCGGCTTTCTCGCGAAGGGCCCGGTCGCCTGGATCTGTCCCGGCGTGACGCTCGCGGCCTACGCGGCCGTCACGGGCAGGCTTCGAGAGCTTTTCCGGCCCGCGCTCGCCGGTGGGATCGCGACCTGTCTCGCGGTCTCGTCTCCCTGGTACCTCCTGCTGTGGGGGGCCGGCCGGACCGATGTCCTCCACGAGGTCCTGATCCGGCAGAACTTCGTCCGCTTCGTCGAGGCCTGGGACCACCGGGAGCCGTGGTGGTACTACGCGAAGTACTTCTGGATCGATTACGCCCCGTGGGCGCCACTCGCACTTCTCGCGATCGGGCTCCCAGGACGGACGGCTCTCGAGGTCCGCCTCCACCGTCTCTCGTGGTCCCTGATCCTCGCGGTCTCGATCTTCTTCTCGCTGTCGGACAGCAAGAGGAGCCCCTACACGCTGCCGATCGCGGCGGCGGTCGCGATCCTCGCGGGCGAGGTAACGGTGCGATTCCTCGAGGGCCGGCTCGACCCGACGCGGCGACGCCTCGCTCTCGCCTTCGCGGGAATCCTCGGGGGGGCTCTGCTCCTCGGCGGAGCGGCCCTCGCCGTCTTCGGGGCCTCCCGTCTTCCCGAGTTCGCCGGAGCGGCTCGCGTGACGGGTCTCGCGAGCGCGCTCGGAGGAGCGGTCGTCTGGGTCGCGCTCGGGTCGGGACGGTCTCCGCGCGCCGTCGCCGCGGCCGTACTCGCGTCGGTCGCGACCGTCTACCTCGCCGCCTCGATCTGGGCCCTTCCCGCGGCGAACCGGGTCAAGTCGGCCCGCGCGATTGGCGAGGCGATCGCCGCGGCGGCCGGTCCCGAAGACCGTCTCCTCGCGTCGGGAATCTGGCGGTGGCGGGCGAACTATACCTTCTACGCCGGGCGGCCCATCCCTCCGGCGCGGTCGCTCGACGAGGTGCGCGAGGCGTGGGAATCGGACCGGAGGGTGTGGGTTCTCGTCGAGGACGACGCCCTCGACGCCCTGCGGCGCGTGATCGGGGAGGTCGAGCCGGCGATCGTCGGGCGCGTCGGGCGCACCGGCGTCTACGTCTTCTCGAATCAGGGACCGACCGTGAAGTAGGCCTTCCAGAGGAGGAACAGGAAGATCGCCGTCACGCCGACGATCATCCAGTGCTCGCGGTTTCGGAGCATTCGGTCGGAGGACCAGGCCCCGGTCGCGCCCTCGTCGTAGGGGGTGAGCCTCGGGAGAAGCGCGGGGACGGCGCGGAAATACCGTTCGAACGGTTCCCCGTGGAGCGCCCGGAGGCGCGCCGGCTCGACCCGCTCCTTGCGGGGCAGGTAGTAGAAGAAGAAGACGGCATACCCCAAGAGCAGCGCGATCCAGTTCGCCCCGTAGGGGAGGGTGCACGCCACCCCCAGACCGGTGAGGATCAGAAGGCGCCCGAGGTAGAGGGGATTCCGGGTGTAGCGGTACGGCCCGCTCGTCACGAGTTCCTGCGTCTTGAGCAGGTGCCCCGCCGCCCAGAATCGGATCGCCTCGCCGACGAGGGCGACGAAGAAGCCGATCGTCACGGTCGAGGCGCGCGGGCGCGAAAACCACACGAGGGCGCCGACGAAGGCATAGGTCGCGAGGAGTCGCAGAATCATCAGGCGACGGCTGTACGGCTTGTCGGTCAACGATCGGCCCTCCGGGGAAAGGCGAGAGGATAGCCCAGGGCGGAGAGGTCCCCAAGATCGATCAGCGCTTGCCCCGAATCCGGTTCCAGACGGTCTTCCATGCCCGCACGCGCCGGAAGCGCCGCGCCGCCTCCGCGCCGACGTCCCGCTCGAGGTCGGCTTCGCGCGCCTCGAGGAAGCGGGCCCGCATCCGTGCGAGGTTCACGCGATCGCTCTCGCGGAGACGGTGAAAAATCCGCCTTCGCAGCGGGCTCGGGTTCGGGCCGAGAACCCACGCCGTCGCGAGATCCACGACCACGACACGCCCCGCGTCCGAGACGAGCACGTCCCGGTGGTGGAGATCGCCGAGCGCGACGCCGCGGCCGTGGAGACCGTCGAGGGTCCGCTCGATGGAATCGAAGACGGCGACGGGGATCGTCTCCCCGCGGCGATCGCGAAGCGAGCGGGCGTCGACCCATTCGGTCGCGAGGGCGAACGGCCCGATGCGGCCGAGGAACGTCGCGAGGCCGGGAACACCCTCGGCCGCCCGGTAGGCGGCGCATTCCCGCCGGACGAGGAGACGTCCCGCCGTCTGCCGGAACCAGAACGCGCGCGGACGGTAGTCCTTGACCGCCACCTTCCGGCCCAGCACGTCGAAAACGAGCAGGTCGGCCTTGGTCCGGTTCCGGCCGGGGAGCCGAAGGAGGGGAACGGCCGACGCGACGGCCTCCGCCCACTCGCGGGCGGAGGGACGCGGCGCGAGTTGATCCGCGGGTTGCACGCGGCTACCTTAGCACCCGCCGTGGGTCCCTCCGTCGACAGGGCGTCCGTACCGGGAGTTCTTTCGCGCGAACGCATCGCACGGGGGCAGGTGCGGGTCCTTCATCGCGGCGGCCCCGACAAGGCGGATCTGTTCCTCGTCGACGTCGGAGGGGGGCCGTTCGTGCTCAAGGACTTCTCCGCGAAGGGACCGCTCGCGCGGTGGCTCGGACGCATCCAGATTGCGCGCGAGTCGGCGGCCTACCGCCTGCTCGCCGGGGTCGAAGGGGTGCCCCGCTTCCTCGGCCGCGTCGACCCATGGTCCCTCGCCATCGAGTACGTCGAGGGAGAGCGACTCGCCGATGCGCCGATTCCGGACGCGAACGACGTGCTCGCCCGGTTGCGGTCCCTCATCGACCGGCTCCACGAGCGCGGGGTGGTCCACAACGACCTGCGGAGCCGGGAGAACCTCCTCGTCGACCGCGCGCGACGCCTCTTCGTCGTCGACCTCGCGGGCGCGCTTTTCCTGAAGCCGGGCGGCATCGCCCACCGGCTCTTCTTTCCGTTCCTCGAGGTCGCGGACGAGGCCGCCTACCTTCGATGGAAGGGACGCCTCGCGCCGGGTGCGTTCACCGCCGACGAGCGCGCCGCGGACCGCCGATTCGCTCGGCTCCGGGTCCTGTGGCCGTTCAATCGCAAACCCCGGAAGGACCGGCGGTGAGCGAGGGAGTCCCCCTCCTTTCGATCGTCGTTCCCGTCCGCGACGAGGCGCCGAATCTCGAGCCCCTCTTCCGAGAGATCCGGGACGCCCTCGCACCGACCGGGCTCGCCTACGAGGTCGTCATCGTCGACGACGCGAGCGCCGACGGAACGCCCGAGCGGCTCGCGGATCTCGCGCGGGCGCATCCTGCGCTCCGACCCTTCCGCCTCCGCGCGCCGAGCGGGCAGACGGCCGCGTTGCTCGCGGGGTTCCGGCGGGCGAGAGGATCGCTCGTCGTGACCCTCGACGGCGATCGGCAGAACGATCCCGCCGACATCCCGGTCCTCCTCGAGCGCCTATCCGATTGGGACGCGGTCGTCGGCGTCCGCGTCCAGCGGAAAGACCCCTGGCTGCGAAGGGTCTCTTCGCGCCTCGCGAACGCCGTCCGCAATCGAGTCACGGGGGAGTCGATCGCCGACACCGGCTGCTCGCTCCGGGCCTTCCGGAGAGAGTGCGCCGCGGCGGTGCCGCCGTACGACGGGATGCACCGGTTCGTGCCGACCCTCTTCCGGATCGCCGGCTACCGGGTCGTCGAGGTCCCGGTCCGCCACCGGCCGCGGGTCGCCGGGCGGACGAAATACGGGGTGTGGAACCGGGTGTTCCGAGCGTCGTACGATCTGCTCGTCGTGCGCTGGATGAAGCGGCGATACCTGAATCCGGAGGTCACGCTCGATGGGCGCTAATCCCCAACCCCTCGCATGGCTCGTCGTCGGCTTCGCCGGGCAGGCCGCGTTTTCCTCCCGCTTCCTCGTGCAGTGGGTCGCGTCGGAGCGGAGAGGGAGAAGCGTCGTCCCGACCGCGTTCTGGTGGCTCTCGCTGCTCGGCGGGGCGCTTCTCCTCGCCTACGCGTTCGCGCGGCGCGATCCCGTCTTCATCCTCGGGCAGACGGCGGGCGTCGTGGTGTACGCGCGCAATCTGATGCTCGTGCGGAGGGAGCGCCGGGAGCGCGCCGGTCAGTGGGTTCCGGACCGACGGTCCTTGGGCGCGTAGTAGCCCGTGCGACTCGTGATCCTGACCCCCGGCCGCGCGGTGGTGACGCGGATCTCCCGCCACGCCCCGTCCCGGCGGGAGTCGTCCGAGCGGTAGGCGATCGAGTACTGGTGACGGAGGTCGGCCGCGACGTCCGCGAACGCCTTCCGGATCCTCCCCGCGCTCGAAGTGAAGATCGCGCGCCCCCCCGTCGTCTCCGCGATGCGCTTGAGGATCGAGGCCAAGGGGGTCCGCCCGTAGAAGTCGTACTCGGCGACCTGTGCGCGGGGATCGTCCTCGAGGCGCTTCGCGTCGCGAGCGATCGGGGTGCCGAGGCCGATCACGAAGACCATGACGTCGTTCCGGATCGCCCGATCGAGAGCCTCGTCGAGGGTCCTCAGGCTCCCCGGCTCGAGCCCGCTCGCCGCCTCGTCCCGGCCGTCCGAGAGGAGGACGAGCACGCGGCGGCCGTCGAACTCCCTCAGGCGCTCCGACCCGATCCAGATCGCGTCGTAGAGAGCCGTTCCTCCTCCCGTTTCGACGCGCTCGAGCGATCGCCGGAGGGCTTCCTTGTCGGAGGTCAGGTCTTGGAGGATCCGGACGTCGTCCGAGAAGGTCGCGACCAACCCCTCGTCGCCGGGCTCGAGCGCCTCGACGAACTCGAGGGCGGCGTCGCGCGCCGGGCCGATCCGATCCTCCTTGATCGACATCGAGAGCGAGCTGTCGAGAACGATCGCGACCCGGAGGGGCCGGCGCTCCGTGCTGAACCGGTCGATCTCCTGCGGCCGCCCGTTCTCGAAGAGCCGGAAGTCGTCCCGCGCGAGGTCGGTGACGTATTCGCCGCCGGCATCGGTCGCGACGGCATACAAGGTGACGAGGGCGACCTCCTCGACCTGATCGATCCGCAGGCGGCTCGTGCGGGTCGATGCGCTCAGGGTGGAGCCGTCGTCGAGAACGAGTACGGCCTCGAGACGATGGTCGCCCCCTTCCGGTCCGGCGTTCCAGCGCGCCCGCCAGGGCGGCGCTTCGAGCGTCGCGAGGGGGCGCCCGTCGAGCGCGATCTCGATCCGGCGGACGGACCGATTCTCGGGGACGCTCACCTCGAGCTCGATCTCGGCGTTCCCGAGCACCGTCGCGTTGGGGCGCGGCGCGACGAAGCGGACCGACGCCCCTTCCGCGGCCTCGAGCGGTCGCGGATCGCCGAGGATCGACGCGAGGAGCAGAAGGGCCGGCGCGGTCGGTCTCATCGGAAGGGGACCGTAGCATGCCGCGACCGATCCCGCAGCCGGAACCCGGGGGCTACACCGGAGGCGGCTGCACCGGCGCCGCGGCGACGGAAGGCGGGGGCCCCGCCGGGCTCCCCCGCGTTCCCGCGCGCGTGAGCACGACGAAGCCGATCGCGACGATTTCGAGGAGGAACCAGAGGATCCAGCCGGCGCAGAAGGGAAGGAACCGAAGGAGCGCGAACGGCAAGAACCCGACCATCACCGCCCCCAGGAGGGAGAGATCGCGTCCGAACAGCCCGCCGATTCTCGGCCGACGAAGTGGAAGATTCCTGCGAGGCCGAGCCACTCCAGGATCTTGAACGCGAAGTAGACGAGCACGGCCAGCGGGATGCCGACGATCGTCACGGCGAGGAAGAAGTTCACGACCAGGAGGGCCGCGTAGGCGAGCAGCCCCGCGAGGAACGCGACGACCGGCCGGACCGGGACCTCGTCGCTGAGGAGCCGGACCCGGTCGGGGACGAGCGCCGTGTGGAGGAGGAGGACGACGAAGACGAGAGCCAGGACGAGGAGTTTCCACCAGATCGTGAAGAAACCGAGAATCCCGAGCGGAAGGCGCCCGAACGCCGGGAAGTGGACCCCGGGGCTCAGGTCGACGACCTGAGAGACCTCGGCTCCCTGATCGTCGAGCGTCCCGAGGACGTTGACCACCTCGCCGCGCACCCGCGCGCCGGGGGCCAATTCGAGCTTCGACCCCACGCCGACGAGATCGCCGAGGATCTCCCCGCGGACGAAGACCCGGGAACCGATCCCGACGACGCTCCCGCGGACGGTTCCGTCGATCTCGACCCGCGTGCCGATTCCGACGGCGTCGCCCCGGACCGTCTCGTTCGCGGGCACGTGGACCGGCGTGCCGACGCCGACCCGGTCACCCCGGTCGGTGCCCTCGACGGTGGGCTCCGAGGCCGGTTCCTGCTCGGAAACGGCGGGCTCCTCCGCCCGAGCGGTCGAACCGAGAAGCAGGCACAAGCAGAGCAAGACGAGTCCGGGACGGGGGTGGAGTCTCATGATCGGGCTCCTGCGCGCTTGCGGGCGACGCGCCACTCGCGGCCCGCGAGCAGGAGGGACGCCGCGAGAACCGCGCCGACGAGGGAATGACCGGCCGCGAGGAGGAACGGCCGAGCGCTCTCGATCCACGGAAGATCGAGAAGAACGGCTCGAAGGACGCTCCGGAACCCCCCGAAGAGCGCGCCGGCGGTCGCGAACGCGGTGGGAAGGGCGGTCGCGGCCTCGGAGACGAGGCGGACCGTTCCTCGCACGGTGGCGACGGTCCATCCGGGCGCGACCGCCGCGCCGAGCGGAACCACGACCGCGAGAAAGGCGAACGAGGCGGCCGCCGCGAGCGGTCCGGTGCGAAACGAACGTTCGCGCGCGACGGCGCGCATGACTCGCTCGGCGACATCGCCGGGCGGAGCCTCGAGCGAGCGCAGCGCCTCGAGGTCGTGGACGAGGACGAGGTTGCAGAGGAAGTCGTCCCTGCAGGAGGCGCAGCGGTCGAGGTGGTCTCGGAAGGGGGCGAGGGTCTCGACCGGGGCGCCGTCGAGACGCAGATCGTCGAAGCGCGCGCGGGTCTCGTCACACCGCACGGCCGCCTCCGAAGTACTCGGGGTGGGCGCGCGACAGGGCCCTTCGCATCGCCTCCCGCCCGCGGAGGAGGCGGGTTTTCACCGTCCCCTCCGGGATGCCGAGGATCCTCGCGGCCTCCTCGATCGTGAATCCTTCGACGTAAACGAGCTGCATCGCCTCGCGGTACCGGCGGTCGACCGCGGCGAGAGCGGCACGAACGAACCGCGCCCTCTCGCCCGCCTCGATTCCGGCGTCGGGGCCGAGAGAGGCGTCTGCGAGCTGTTCCGGCATTTCCGTTCGGCCGCGCTCCGCGCGCCGCCGTCTGCCGTGGTCGACGACGTGGTTGGCCGCGAGCCGGTAAAGCCAGGTCGAAAACGCGTGCTCGGGGCGGTACAGAGAGAGGTTCCGGAAGGCCTTGAGGAAGATCTCGCTGACGAGGTCGTCGACGTCGTCGGCCCGGACGCCGAAGCGCCAGACGATCGAGGCGACGAGCCGCTGGTATCGCTCCACGAGTCCACGAAACGCCTCCCGGTTCCCGTTCCGCACGGCCTCGACCGCGGCCCGATCGACCTCGGCTGCGGCCATGGGTTCGCGGTCGCGCATCGGGTGGTACGCCTCCGGCACGGATCGGTTCCCGGGAAGCGGCTTCGGGCGGCTCCTTCGGGGGCGCCCGCTAGTATAGGCACCGCTCAGGGGGAGCGAAGCCGATGCGCGACGACGATCCGAAGGGGCGGAAGCCGCGAAATCTCGCGATCGCCGGGCGGACCCTCGCGGTCGCCTGGGGGGACGGCCACGAGAGCTACTTCCCCTTCGACGACCTCCGGCGCGACTGCCCCTGCGCGACCTGCCGCGCCCGACGCGCCTCGGAGGCGAGCGCCGGGCCGCTGCGGGTGCTCGACGCCCCCGCCGTCGGAGCGGTGACGATCCGCGCCCTCGTTCCCGTCGGTGCCTACGCCGTCCAGGTCGTGTGGTCGGACGGCCACGACACCGGGATCTACGCCTTCGAGTGGTTGCGGGAGCGGTGCCCGTGCGAGGAGTGCCGCCGCGGGGCGCGACCGGACTGAGCGGCCTTGCGTCCGACGGACGCGGGTGCTCCACTACCGCCGGATTCGGCCACGAAGCGCGATCTTCAAGGAGGCGACGGCATGGCCATTCGCATCGGGCTCATGGGTTTCGGCCGCATCGGGCGCAACGTCTTCCGCATCCTCTACCCCCGGACCGACATCGAGGTCGTCGCCATCTGCGACATCGCGGAGCCGGCGGCCCTCGAATACCTCCTCAAGTACGACACCGTCCATGGACGCTTCCGCGAGCCGGTATGGGTTCGCGGGTCGTATCTCTACGCGAAGGGGCGCCAGATCCTGATGTCTCAGGCGAAGGGTCCCGGCGACGTCGACTGGAGCGCGCTCGACGTCGACATCGTCGTCGAAGCGACGGGCCAGTATCGGACGCGCGAAACGCTGAAACGTCACCTCGACCGCGGGGCCGAGCGGGTGATCCTCTGCGTGCCGCCGCGGGACGAGATCGACGCGATCGTCGTGATGGGAGTCAACGACCACGTCCTCACGCCGGAATCGAGGATCGTGAGCAACGCCTCCTGCACGGCGAACGCACTCGCCCCCATCTGCAAGATCCTCGACGGGGCGTTCGGCATCGAGAGGGGGTTCATGACGACGGTCCATGCCTACACGAACGATCAACGTCTCGCCGACGTGCCCCACACCGAGATGAGGCGATCCCGCGCCGCCGCCGAGAACATCATCCCCGCCGAGACCTATTCGCCAAGGATGCTCGGGAGGATCCTCCCGGAGCTCGAGGGAAAGCTCGACGGGATGGCGATGAACGTGCCGGTCCCCGACGGCTCGACCGTCGACCTCGTGACCCTGATGAAGCGGAAGGTGACCGCGGAGGAGGTGAACCAGGTGGTCCGATCGGCCGCCGAGACGACCCTCCGGAACATCGTCGAGTACACCGATCAACCGATCGTCTCGTCGGACGTGATCGGGAATCCGCATTCGGCGATCTTCGACGGCCTTTCGACGGTGGTCCTGGGGAGGAACCTCCTCAAGACCGTGACCTGGTACGACAACGGATGGGGCTACGCGACGCGCGTGGTCGAGCTGATCGAGCGGCTCGCCGCTTTCGACGCGGCCCCTGCAGCGGCGGGGAGGTGACGCCATGGCGAAGGGACCCAGGGTCGCGATCAACGGGTTCGGGCGGATCGGCCGCGCGGTCTTCCGACTCCTGAGCGAGCGCGAGGACATGCAAGTGGTCGCGATCAACGACATCACCCCCAAGGAGACCCTCGCCTACCTGACCCGCTTCGACACGGTGTTCGGGCCCTATCCCGGGACGGTCGCCCTCGACGGCGACATCCTCTCCGCGGGGACGCAGAAGGTGCGGATGCTCCGGGAGAAGGACCCGTCGAAGCTCCCCTGGAAGGAGTTCGGGATCGACATCGTCGTCGAGGCGACGGGCAAGTTCCGGAAGAAGGACGAGTGCGCCCTGCAGATCCAGGCCGGCGCCAAGCGCCTGATCCTGACCGTCCCGGCGAAGGACGACGTCGACGCCATGGTCGTCATGGGAGTCAACGACGACACGCTCAGGCCGGAGCACCGGATCGTCTCGAACGCCTCCTGCACGACGAACTGCCTCGCCCCGGTCGCGAAGGTCCTGGAAGACTCTTTCGGCATCGTGAAGGGGATCATCACGACGGTCCACGCCTACACGAACGACCAGCGGCTCGCCGATGTCCCCCACAAGGACCTCCGCCGCTCGCGGGCGGCGAACGAGAACATCATCCCGACGACGACCGGGGCCGCCCGGGCGGTGGGGAAGATCCTCCCCCGGCTCGCGGGGAAGCTCGACGGGATCGCGATGCGCGTGCCGGTCCCCGACGGCTCGATCGTCGATCTCGTCGCCGAGCTCGAGAAGCCGGCGACGGTCGAGGCGATCAACGCCGCGATGAAGCGAGCGGCGTCGACGGCCCCCCTCGCGGCGATCCTCCAGTACACCGAGGAGCCGATCGTCTCCTCCGATATCATCCAGAACACCCACTCGGCGATCTTCGACGCCCCGTCGACCCGCGTGCTCGGAGGGACTTTCGTCAAGGTCGTCGCTTGGTACGACAACGAGTGGGGTTACTCCTGCCGTGTCGTGGACCTGATCGGGAAGATGGCGGCGTTCGGATGAGGCGCACCCGTGCTACCCTCACCCCGGCCCCGAGGAGGGCCGGGGCGGAGGGAGCGCCGATGGCGAAATGCACGCGCTGCGGAAGTCCGAAGTTGGCGGAGGGGGCGCTTCAGGGTCCGACGCGGACCTCCTTCCGCCCGTCCGAAGCCAAGTTCCTCACCCTCGAAACCGGGGACGTCATGACCAAGGCGACGATGTGCCGGGACTGCGGCCTGATCGAGGTCACGGGGGACGTGAGCAAGCTCTCGCGGCTCCTGACGGCCGAGCAGGGGCCGGGAGAGATCTGACGGCGCGGCTCAGTACGCCTTCGCGAAGTGGACCCGGCGCTTCGAGGCGTTCCCGCACCGGACGCACCGCCCCGCCTCGGCGGGCGCGTCGAACGTGATGCAGCGGATCGTCGCCTTCGTCTCCTCGTGGATCGCCGTCTCGCACGACGTCTCGCCGCAGTGGTGGGCCAGGAGGAACCCGCCTCGCGCTTCGACCTGCTCCCGGAAGGCGTCGTAGGTGTCGACGGGGTAGGTCGAGGCTTCGCGCCGGTCCCGGGCGTTCCGGAAGAGCTGGTCTTGGACCTCCGCGAGGAGGGCGGGAACTCGGGTTTCGATCTCGCCCGCCGGAACGAACGCCTTCGAGCGGTCGGTCCGCTTGACGCAGACGACCGAGCCCTTCTCGAGGTCCTTCGGCCCCAACTCGATGCGGAGAGGGACCCCCGCGAGCTCCCACTCGTTGAACTTGAATCCGGGGGAGAGGTTGTCGCGGGCGTCGAGACGGACGGCGACCCCCGCCGTCCGGAGGCGTTGCTCCACCTCGCGGGCGGCCGCGAGGATCTTCTCGACGGGATCGTTCGCCCGCCAGATCGGGACGACGACGGCCTGGATCGGGGCGAGTCGGGGAGGAAGGACGAGACCGTTGTCGTCCGAGTGGGCCATGACGATCGCGCCGACGAGACGCGTCGAGACGCCCCACGAGGTGTTCCAGGCGTGCTGCCACGTCCCGTCGACGGTCTGGAACTTGAGGTCGAAGGCCTTCGCGAAGTTCTGGCCGAGGTGGTGGGAGGTCCCGGCCTGGAGGGCGCGATTGTCCTGCATCAGGGCCTCGATGCAGTACGTGTGGTCGGCCCCCGCGAACTTCTCCTTCTCGGTCTTGAGCCCCTTGAGGACGGGGACGGCCATCCACTCCTCGGCGAAGGTCGCGTAGACGTCGAGCATCCGGCGCGCCTCCTCCTCGGCCTCGTCGTAGCTCGCGTGCGCGGTGTGCCCCTCCTGCCACAGGAACTCGGTCGTCCGGAGGAAGAGGCGCGTCCGCATCTCCCAGCGGACGACGTTCGCCCACTGGTTGATGAGCAGCGGGAGGTCGCGATAGGACTGGACCCACTTGGCGAACATCGAGTAGATGATCGTCTCCGAGGTCGGCCGGATGACGAGCTCCTCCTCGAGCGCGCTCTCGGGGTCGGGGACGACGGTCGTCTTCCCGTCGATCTCGACCGACTTGAGGCGGGAGTGGGTGACGATCGCGCACTCCTTCGCGAATCCCTCGACGTGCTGGGCTTCCTTCGCGAGGAACGACTTGGGGATGAAGAGGGGGAAGTAGGCGTTCTCGTGGCCGGTCGCCTTGAACATGTCGTCGAGGGCGCGCTGCATGTTCTCCCAGAGAGCGTAGCCATGGGGGCGGATCACCATGCAACCCTTGACCGGGGAGTAGTCGGCGAGCTTCGCCTGGGTCACGACGTCGGTGTACCAGCGGGCGTAATCCTCGGCGCGCGGCGTGATCAGCTTCGACATCGTCTCCTCGCTCGGGGAAAGCGCGCATTATAGGGGGCCGCCCAGGGGGGCGCACGGAGGACGGAGGATGGAAGCGGGGGAGCGTGGGTCGTCCGGCCGGCCGGGCGCCGTTCGTTTCGTGATCGAAGAGACCGCGTGGCTCGTGCTCGTCGCCCTTCCGTGGATCCTCGCGGTCGCGTTCGGTTGGGTGCGCACCGGCCTCCTCGGCCTCCACGCCGCGGTGCTCGTCTACGTCGTCGTCCGCGAGAGGGGCGTCGTCTGCGGATGGCTCGCGCCCCGTTTGCGGGACGTCGTCCTGGGCGCCCTCGCGGGCGGAGGGATCCTCCTGATCGGAGCGGGCTACGCGCTCGGCCTGCGCGCGCTCGGGATCGAGCTGCCCGACGCGGCGGCGCAACTCCGCGCGCTCGTTCCGAACCGGATCGTGCTCCTCGCGTGGGGCGCGCTCCTCGTGCCGGTGGCGGAGGAGCTCCTCTTCCGCGGGAGAATGCTAAGGGCGCTCGACGCGCTCGCCGGAACGAACGTCTCTCTCGTCGTCACCTCCCTCGCGTTCATGCTCGTGCACGGGATCCCGGCCGCGTTCCCGGCCTACTTCCTGTTCGGCGTGATCTTCGTCGCCCTTCGCCGCCGGAGCGGGGGCCTCGTCGCGCCGATCGTCGCGCACGCGGTGAACAACTTCTTCGGGATCGCGTTCGCGGGGGGATGAAAAACGCCTACTCCCTCGCCTTCCCCGTCATCGGGACGAACCGGACGGGGATCGTCGAGCGGCGGTCGTACCCGGTCTCGGTGCGCGTGATCACGAGCAGCTCCTGGTACGACACCCCGACGGGGATCACGAGGCGCCCTCCGACCTTCAACTGGTCGAGGAGTGGCTGCGGCACCTTCCCGGGCGCCGCCGTGACGACGATCGCGTCGAACGGGGCCTCCTCGGGCCACCCGTCGTAGCCGTCGCCGATCTTCGCCGTCACGTTCGTGTACCCCAGTTCCTTCAGGAGCGCCGCCGCCCGTTTTCCCAACTCCGGGACGATCTCGATCGTGAAGACCGACCCCGCGATCTCCGCGAGCACCGCCGCCTGGTACCCCGACCCGGTCCCGATCTCCAGGACCTTCGACGTCCGATCGACCGCCGCGAGCTCGGTCATGAGGGCGACGATGTAGGGCTGCGAGATCGTCTGCCCCTCGCCGATCGGCAAGGGGCCGTCCTCGTGGGCGTAGGCGCGCTGGTCCTCGGGGACGAAGCGGTGGCGGGGGACCTTCCGCATCGCTTCGAGAACGCCCTCGTCGCGAACGCCGCGGGCGGCGATCTGCGTGTCCACCATCCGCCGCCGGGCGAGGGCGTCGTCGTCCGGGGACCCGGCCCCACCGGCACAGGTCGCTCCCAGGACCATGAGCACGGGCCCTCCGGCGACCAGGAGTCGAGCGGCCGCCCCGAAGCTCATCACGCCACGACCCTAAAGGGGGGAAACCGGCGTGTCAAGCCGGCGTTTCTTGGAAAAAGGTGCCAGTCCCCTTATCTTCCCCACGATGAACCCGCCGTGGCAGCTCCGGATCGGTCTCGCGCTCGGGGGCGGGGCCGCGCGCGGGATCGCGCACGTCGGCGTTCTCCGGGCTCTCGCGCGGGAGCGGATCCCGATCGACCTCATCGCGGGGACGAGCATGGGGGCGGTGATCGGGGCCGCCTTCGCCGCGGGGACGGAGATCGAGGCGATCGAGGCCGCGGTCCGCAGGACCCTTTCGAGCGAGAAGTTCCAGAAAACGCGCCTTGCCTTCCTGCGCGAGTCGCGGAAGAACCGAGGGGGAGGCCTCCTCCATTCCGTCTCGCGCCTCGTGAAGCAGGGGATCGTTTACGGGGTCACGACGATGCGCCCGTCGTTCTTGTCGGCGGAGGAGTTCGCGGGCAGCATGGCGGAGATCCTTCCGGAGACGAGGGTGGAGGATTTTCCGATCCGTTTCGGCGCGGTCGCACTCGATCTCGTGGCGGGGGAGGAGGTCCTCCTGTGCAGCGGGCCGGCGCGCGAGGTCTGCGCCGCGAGCAGCGCCATTCCGGGGATCCTTCCCCCCCGCCGGCTCAACGGCCGCGTCCTGATCGACGGCGGGTGGGTCGACAAGGTGCCGGTCCTCCCCGCGTTCCGGATGGGGGCGGACGTCGTGATCGCGGTCGACATTTCGGCCGATCTCGACGGCCGTCGCGACTACACTCGCGGCCTCGAGATCATGCTGCGCGCCAACGTCATCAAGGACGCCGTTCTGACCGCGTTCCACAAGCGGATCGCCGACGTCGTGATCGAGCCGGGGGTCCGCCGGGTCCACTGGGCGGACTTCGACGCTTACGACTTCTGCATCGCCGCGGGTGACCTCGCCGCGAGCGAGGCGATTCCGAAGATCCGGGAGTTCCTCAACGTCGAGCGCTGGAGGTCGCTCTTGCGCCCCTCGGCGGGGAGGCGGCTCGCCGACCTCTACCTCGAATCCCCCGATTTGCGGCTGCGCGTCGAATGAGCGAACCCGTCCGGAAACCCGCGATGCGGCGGCCCCTCGTCCTCCTGGCCGCGGCGGCGGGAATCTGGGTCGCCGCAGGGATCGCCGTCCCGCGCCTCGTGAACGGCGAGCGCCTCAAGGATGCGCTCGCGCGAAGGGCGGGCGAGGCGCTCGGCCGTCCGGTGGCCATCGAGCACGCGGCGCTTTCGGTCTGGACCGGTCCGAGGCTCGCGTTCGAGGGGATCGAGATCGGTCCCGCCGGGGGAGTGGCCTCCTCGGAGGCGCTCCTCGCGGGAGCGCGCGGCGGGTCGGTGCGCCTCGCGATTCTGCCGCTCCTGCGCGGGGCCGTCGACGCGCGCTCGGTCCGCATCGACGGGGGAACGCTGCGCCGCGGGGAGAAGACGCTCGCTTCCGATCTCCGGTTCCGAGGCCGTGTGAGGGCGGCGGGATCGGGCGCGATCCGAGGGAGCGGCCGGCTCGAGGGGACTCTCGGTTCCGGGAGGGAAGCGCGCCCCGCCTCGATCGAGGGATCGGCTGTGTTCGCAAGCGGCACCCTTCGCATCGAGGGGCTCGCGTTCGCCGCCGGGATCCTCGAGGGAAGCGTTACCGGCAGCGTGGGCGGATTCGACTCGGGCGCGCTCGCCGGCGATCTCGACGGCACACTGCGCGTCGGGGCGACCGAGGCGAAGGGAACGGTTTCCCTGCGCTCGACCGGCGAGGGTCCGCGCGCGACGTTCGAGCTGCGCTCGCCGTTCGTCGACTTCGACGAAATCCGCTCGATGGCAAGCCGCGAGCCGGAGCGCGCCTCGTGGGGGCTGGTCCCCGCCGCATCGGCGGCCGAGCCGGAACGCTCCGCGATGCCCGGGTGGGTCTCGACCCTCCGCGCGGACGGGACCGTCGAGGCGGACCGAGGACGGCTCTTCCGGGTCACCCTCGGTCCGATGCGGATGCCGGTGCGCGTCCAGGCGGGATTTCTCCGCGCCGACGGGTTCACCGCCGACTTGCACGGAGGAACGGCGCGGGGGACCGCCCGCGTGAAGATCGCGGACGCCGCGCTTCCGTTCCGCGCCGAGATCCGCCTCGACGGGGTCCGCATGGAGACCCTCGCGGCCGAGTTTTCTCCTCGGACCGGCCCGGTCCTCCGAGGGACCGGTGGCATGGAAGCCGCTGTCGACGGAGAGGCAGGATCGGATTCGATCCCCGCGTCCCTCCGCGGGCGGGCGAGTTTCGTCGTGCGCGACGGCTCTCTCACGAGCGTCGGCCTCGTGAAGCAGGCCGCGTCGTTCCTCGCGATGGCGGGGGGGAAGGGGATCGGCCCCGACGAGACCCCCTTCGAGCGGATCTCGGCCGACTTCGCGATCGGCGGCGGATCCGCGCGCACCGACAGCCTCCTGTTCCGCTCCACCGATCTCGACCTCGACGGGGGAGGGACGGTCGGCCTCGACGGGACGGTCGCCCTCGAGGTGACCGCCGCCTTTTCGAAAGGAGCGAGCGGCGGCATCGTCGCCAAGACCCCGCAGCTCGCGTTTCGCGTCGGTCCCGACGGGAGGTTGACCGTCCCGATGAAGATCCGCGGGAGCCTCGCCGCCCCGATGGTCCAGATCGACCTCGAGCGCATCCTCGAGGACGGGCTGGAGCGGGAGATCCGCAGGCGCGGGGAAAAGAGGCTCCTCGAGAAGCTGCTCGGCCGTTCGTGAGGCCGGTTTCGGAGTCGACGTGAAGCGAGAGCACGTGCACCTGATCGGGATCGGGGGAACGGGAATGGCCGGGCTCGCGGGGCTCCTCCACGAGAGCGGCGCGCGGGTGACGGGATCGGATCGCGGCCTGTACCCTCCCACCTCGACGATCCTCGCCGCGATGGGGGTCGTAGTCTTCGAAGGGTTCGACGCGGCGCATTTGACGCCGCGCCCCGACCTCGTCGTGATCGGCAACGCCGTGCGCCGCGGGAACCCCGAGGCGGAGGAAGTCCTCGACCACGACCTCCCGTACCGGTCGATGCCGGCGCTTCTCGGGGAGCGTTTTCTCGGCTCCCGCCACTCGATCGTCGTCGCGGGCACGCACGGAAAGACGACGACGTCCGCGATGCTCGCCTTCGTCCTCGACCGCGCCGGGAGGGATCCGGGATTTCTCATCGGCGGCCTCCCCGCAGATTTCGAGCGGCCGTACCGCCTCGGGAGGGGCGAAGCGTTCGTGATCGAGGGGGACGAGTACGACACGGCGTTTTTCGACAAGGGGCCGAAGTTCCTCCACTACCGCCCCGACACGGTTCTCCTCGGGGCGGTCGAGTTCGATCACGCCGACATTTACCGGGACCTCGAGGAGGTGAAGAGAGCGTTCCGGTGGCTCGTGAACATCGTGCCCCGTAAGGGTCTCGTCGTTCGTTACGAGGACGCGGAGGCGACGCGCGAGGTGAGCGCGAAGGCCCTGTCCCGCGTCGAGGGGTACGGCGAGCGGTCCGGACTCTGGAGAGCGCGCGATCTCTCCGACGGGCCGGAGGGGCTCCGCTTCCGCGTCGAGCGGGACGGGGCGCTCTTCCTCGAGGCGTCGATGCGGATCTCGGGTGCCTACAACGCGCGGAACGCCCTCGCGGTCGTGGCCGCCGCCGTGGAGCAGGGGCTGTCCGCGGAAGAGATCGCGAGCGGCCTCCGGGAGTTCGGCGGTGTCAGGCGCCGGCTCGACGTCAAGGGGGAAGCGGGGGGGATCGTCGTCGTCGACGATTTCGCCCACCATCCCACCGCGATCGATGCGACGCTCCGCGCGGTGCGCGCGCGGTGGCCCGGGCGGCGCATCGTCGCGGTTCTCGAGCCGCGCTCGTGGTCGCTCCGGCGGAACGTTTTCCAGGAGCGACTCGCCGAATCGTTCGCCGCAGCGGACGAAGCGATCGTCGCCGCGGTCTGGGGTGCCGAAGAGCTCCCCGAGAACGAGCGGCTCGACACGGAGCGGCTCGTGCGCGACTTGACGGCGCGCGGCGTTCCCGCCCGCTGTCTCGAAGGCGTCGACACGATCGTCGCGACGCTCGGCCGGGAGGCGAGGCCGGGCGATCTGATCGCCGTCTTGTCGAACGGGGGGTTCGGCGGGATCCACGCGAAGTTGCTCGAGGCGTTCGCGGCGAGGGAGTCACCCGCGGGAACATGAAGAGCCGGCGGCGCCATTCCGCCCTCTCTACCCCGGCGCCGTTGAGGGGGGGGCGGCGCCGGAAGCTCTTCGATCAATGCCCGCGACGGCTCTGGTTCCCCTTTCCGGAACCCCCCTGCCTCGCGCCGCCCGTCCTCGAACCCGAGCCCCCTTGCCTCGCTCCGCCCGATTTCGGTGCGGCGGGTTTCGGCGCGGCGCGTGGGGCCGAGCGTTCCGGCTGGGATCGCTGCGGCGCCGGCCTTGCCGACGTCCCGCCGGACGGGGCTTCCCTCGGCCGCCTCGGCCCGGTCATCCGGTCGTAGAGGTCCTTGCGCCCGTCGCGGGTCTGCCCGCGCGGTGCGATGCGCTGCGGCTCGGCGCGCTTGGGTGCGTTGCGCTGCGATTCGGGGCGAGCGCTCGGTCGCGACCGTGGGTCCTCGACGATCCGCCTCGTGTAGGGGCTCGTCGGGGCGGGGGTCGCCCGCTCCGGGCGCGAGCCCAACTCTCGCCTTTCCCGGCCCTGGTCCGGGCGGACCGTCTCCCGTGCTCCGGTCCCCAACGGGCGAGAGACCCCTTCCCGCCTGGGGGGCGGTGTTCGCACCTCGGGTCCAGTCGAGACGGTCCGATCGCCGCCGCGCGGCCGGATCCGCTCCTCGAGGCGGGCGAGACCCAGGTCGCCCCGGCGTTCCCCGGCGGTCGGTGCGGTCACGCGCGCCGCACGATCCGCCGCGGCCTTTCGCGCCGCTTCTTCGCGACCTTCGGCGGTCCTGGCGACGCGGCGGGGCGAAACGTCGGGGGCTCGGACGGTCACCGCGTTTCTCCGGACCTCGGCCCCGACGTTCCCGACCGGCACCGCCACGCGACGCACGTCATGGTGATCGATGTGGTGGTGATGGACGAAGGTCCAGCAGTGCGGGTCGTACCAGTCGTAGTAGTACGGTCCGCCGACGTAGACCGGGTAGCCCCAGTAACCGAGCGGCGCCCACCCGATCCAGGCGCTCCCCCACGACCAGGAGACCCACGCGCCTCCGAAGACCGAACCCGGGATCCAGCACCAGCGGCCGCCGTACCAGGCCCACCGGCCGTACCGATACGGAGCCCAGCCCCAAGGCTCGTAGGAGACCCAGAAGTACCCGCCGGGGCCCCAGGCCCAGTACCCGTCCCAGTACGGGCGCCAGTCGGAGACGACGACGGTGGGGGACCAGACCCAGCCGAATTCGCTCGTTCGCACCCACGTTCCGCTCGAAGAAAGCTCGTCGGCGTACGAACGGACCTCGTAGGGGAGGTCGTCGATCGGGGGCACTCGGTCCGACGCGTAGGAGTCGACCGCGCGATGCGCATCGTCGCGACGGGCGACCCAGCGGTCGAAGCCGTCCTGCGAGAAGCTGTGCACCGCGTGAGGGGTCTCCGGGACCCCCGAGACGATCAGACGCGTCGCCGTGCCGCCGCGCACGAGCACAGATCCGCCGGCGCCGACGACCTCCGCGACGCCGCGACGGGCCGCGACCCGCGTCGCGCCGTCGGGAGACGCGTCGATCCGGAAATCGCCGTCGCCGAGGAGGTACACCGACCCCGCGGGAGTGTCGATCCGAAACTCCTCGTCGTCGCCGACGCGAGACGTGATCTGCAGGGTTCCGGCGGTGAGGCCGAGCACCGTGTTGTCGCGGAATTTCGCGTAAGGACGGGGAAGCGCTTCGAAGGCGACCTCCGTCGAACGATCGACCCGGACGAGCGTCCCGCCGGCGAGTTCCACCTCGACGCGCTGGCCGCCGTCGGTCGCGATCCGGTCGCCGGGGAACAGCGGAGCGTTCGTCGCCGCGCGCTCGGGGCCGCCGAGGTCGCTCGCTCCCGGGGAGCGGACGATCGACGCGCCTCCCTCGTGGTACCGGACCCGTCCGGCCTCTCCAGTTTCGTACCCATCGCGGTACGCTTCGGGATCCTGAGCGAGGACGGAGGAGAACGGGAGCGCGACGGCCAGGACCCCGGCCGCCGCGAGCGCCAGGAGTTCGTGCAACCGTGCGTTCATGATCCACCTCCTCGTACCGTTCCGAACACCGGACACGCTTCCGTTGAGCAGGGGGCGTGCCACGGAAAAGAGGGAAGTTGCGTTGCCGGCGAGAGGCGGTGTCCTCGTCGGGGGCCTCATTCGTCCTCCCGAGCGGACAATCGGCTCTCCGCGTTGACCGGCCGCGGGTCGGGTGGTACCGTCCCCTGTCGCCCGGAGGCGCTGGCGCAGTGGCCCTTCTCCCGATCGTCTTGTACCCCGACCCCGTGCTCTTGAAGCCGACGCGACCGATCTCGGTGATCACCCCGGAAATCCGGGAACTCGCGCGGGACATGGCGGAAACGATGTACGCAGCCCCCGGGATCGGACTCGCCGCGAATCAGGTGGGGAGGGACCTCAGGCTCTGCCTCGTCGACCTCTCTGCGGGCGAGCGCGCGGGAGAACTTCGGGTGTTCGTGAACCCGTCCGTGCGGGAGGTCTCCGGGTCCGACGTGGCCGAGGAGGGGTGTCTCTCGTTCCCCGACATCACGCTCGAGATCGAACGCCCGCACCGAGCGGTGGTGGACGCCCTGGACCTCGAAGGAAGGCCCTTCACGGTCGAGGGCGAGGGTCTTCTCGCTCGGGCGATGCTCCATGAGATCGAGCACCTCGACGGGCAGGTCTTCCTCCGGAACGTCTCCTCGCTCAAACGGGAGCTGATCAAGCGCCAGATCCGGCGGCGCATGAAGGCGGGGGACTGGGTCGCCGCGGTCGCCGGCTGAGTGGGTTCCGGTGCGCGTCGCCTTCCTCGGCACTCCCTGTGCGGCCGTGCCGGCTCTCGACGCGCTGGCCGACGCGGGCCACGATCTCGTCGCCGTGGTCACCCAGCCCGATCGTCCGTCCGGACGCCACCGGACGCCTCGTCCCCCTCCGGTCAAGGTCCGGGCGCTCGAGCGGGGAATTCCCGTCCATCAGCCCGCGAGGGCCAAGGACGGTTCGCTCCATGAGATCCTCAGGACGGCGGCCCCAGACGTCCTGGCCGTCGTCGCCTACGGCAAGATCCTTCCCCGAGAGGTCCTGGAGGTCGCGCCGCTCGGAGCGGTGAACGTCCACTTCTCCCTCCTCCCCGCCTATCGCGGGGCGGCGCCGGTGCAATGGGCCCTCGCGCGAGGCGAGTCGCGCACCGGGGTCTCCACGATGCGGATCGAGGAGGGTCTCGACACCGGGCCGATCTACCTCGCCCGCGAGGTGGCGATCGAGGAAGGTGAGCACGCCCCGGCGCTCGAGGGCCGTCTCGCCGTGGAGGGCGCGCGGCTTCTTCTCGACACTCTCGAGGGGCTGGCGCGGGGAACGCTCGAGCCGCGCCCGCAAGACGAGGCGCTCGCGACGAGCGCCCCCCTCCTCACGCGGGCGGACGGTGCGCTCGCGCCCTCCTTTACGGCGCGGGAGATCGAAGGCCGCGTACGGGGATTCGACCCGTGGCCCGGCGTCTGGGCCGGGCGCGGGAACGTGCGGATCCGCCTCGTCGACGCGCACGCGTCGGCCGGCGCCCGGACCGACGAGCCGGCCGGCCGGGTCTTCGCCTACCGCGACGGAGCGTTCCTGATGGCGTGCGCGGCGGGAACGGTCCTCGCGATCCGGGCGGTGCAACCGGAGGGGCGCCGCGTGCTCTCGGCGGTCGAAGCCCGCAACGGCCGGCAACTGGCCGAAGGGGATTTTCTTGAGGCGCCGCCCGCCGCGGCGTGAGCCCCCCGATCCGCGCGCGATCGCCGCGGAGATTCTCCGCAGGGTCGAGACCGCGGGAGCGTTCGCGGCCCCCCTCCTCGACGATCGCGAGCGCCTCTTCCGGGACCCTCGGGACGCGGCCCTCCTCCACGAACTGGTGCTCGGGACGCTCCGCCGCCGGGCCTCCCTCGACCACGCGCTCGCGAACGTCTCGAGACGTCCGCTCGACGCGATCGAGCCGGACGTTCTCCGCCTCCTCCGTCTCGGAGCCTACGAGATCCTCCATCTCGACCGGATCCCTCACTACGCCTCGGTGGACCGGGCGGTCGAGTCGACGAAGCGGTTCGCCGGGCGCGCGGCCGCGGCGTTCGCCAACGGCGTCCTCCGCGCGGTCGCTCGCGAAGGGGAGGACCTTCTTCCTCCCGCCCCGCGCGAGGGGGACGCGGCAGCGCTCGCCCTCGCGTCCTCCTATCCGGGCTGGTGGGTGGCGCGGCTGGTGGCGCGCTGGGGGTGGGAGGGAGCCGTGCGGATCGTCGAGGCCGGCAACCGCCCCGCGCCGACGGTGCTCCGCGCCCGAGCGGGAGCGGAT
>CAZVOE010000010.1:38712-44350 GCA_964628935.1 uncultured Acidobacteriota bacterium | reverse complement strand
GTCATGCACACTGGGAAACCGCCGAACGACCGGAACCCGCAGACCCGAGGTCTCGCGGTCGCGACGCTCCTGGTTCTTCTCTGCGCTCCAGCGACCGCGCAAACGCGGAGCGACGACCGTCGCCTCGCCAAGATCGTCGCTCCCCAGAACGTCGTCGAGTCGCGTCGTGCCGGTTCCCCGTCGTGGACGACGGCGGCGGCCAACGAGCCCCTCTTCGCGCGAGACCGGGTGCGAACGGGCGCCGCGAGCCGCGCGGCGATCCTCTACTCGGACGACACGCTCCACCGCCTCGATGAGAAGAGCGAGATCGAGGTCGTGCCCCCTTCTACGGACGGTGGAGGGGTCCTCAAGGTCCTGTCCGGACGCCACTACTTCGCCAGCCGGAAGCCGAAAGACTTCGGCCGCGTCGAGACCTCGACCGTCACCGCTGCGATCAAGGGGACCGAGTTCGCGGTCGACGTGGAGGAGGACGGCACGACCTCGATCACGATGATCGAGGGGGTCGTTCTCGCCTCGAACGCCTTCGGGAGCGTCGAGGTGTCTTCGGGGGAACGGGCGGTCGTGGAGCCGGGAAAGGCACCCGTCCGCAGCGTCGTCGTCCGCCCGCGCGACGCCGTGACCTGGACGCTCTACTACCCCCCCGTGCTCGGAGGCGCCGACGCCGAGCGCCTGGCCGGGATGGGGCCGGACGGGGCTGCGCTCTCGCGGGCGGCTTCGCTCCTCTCGACCGGGCAGATCGACGAGGCGACTCGCCTCGTCGAGGGGGCGCGGGAGAGCCGCCCCGAAGATCCGGTTGCGCTCGCGCTCGCCTCGGTGATCGCGCTCGTGGAGGACCGGAAGGACGACGCGCGACGGCTCGCCGCGGCCGCGGGCCGGGCCGACGGGAGGGCGGCGGCGGCGGCCCTCGCGGCGTCGCTCGTCGCGCAGGCGCAGTTCGACATCCCACGCGCCGCGGTCGAGGCCGAGCGAGCGGCGGAACTCGATCCGACCGACCCGATCGCCCTTGCCCGCTCCGCCGAGCTTCGGATGGCGGAGGGCGATCTCCGCGGGGCGATGACGGCGGCGGAGGGCGCCCTCGCACGGGCTCCCGAGAGCGCCCGCGCCCTCTCGGTCCTCGGCTTCGTCGAGCTGGCGCGGCAGCGCTCGGAGGCGGCCAAGGCCCTCTTCGACCGAGCGGTCGCCGCCGATCCGGGGCTCGCCGACGCCCACCTCGGTCTCGGCATCGCGAAGATGCGCCTCCGGGACCTCGCCGGCGGGCGGGAGGAGATCCAGGCGGCGGCCATCCTCGACTCCGGAAGTTCCCTCCTCCGGTCGTACCTCGGCAAGGCCTACTACGAGGAGAAGCGCTCCGAGGAGGCCAGGAAGGAACTCGCCGCCGCGAAGGATCTCGACCCGGCCGATCCGACCCCCTACCTCTACTCCGCGATCCTTCTGCAGAACGAGAACCGCCCGGTCGAGGCGCTCGACGACCTGGTCGCCTCGATCGAGCGGAACGACAACCGGGCCGTGTACCGATCCCGGTATCTCCTCGACCAGGACCGCGCCGTCCGCGGCGCCGACCTCGCGCGGATCTTCAACGACCTCGGATTCGAGGATGCCGGCCTCGTCGCGGCGCGGAGGAGCGCGGACGAGGACCACGCGAACCACTCGAGCCACCTTCTCCTTTCGGGCGTCTACCGGAACCTCCCCGGCTTCGCGCCCGCCTTCCTGAGCGAGGTCCTCCAGGCGCGGATCTACCAGCCGGTCGGGACGAACGCCGCGCGACCCGACGTCGTCAACGCGTCGGCCTCCTTCAACGAGTACACGGCGCTGTTCGAGCGGCCGCGCGTGCGGGCGTTCGGCTCGGCCGGATACGGCGACACCGACACCGACCTCTCGGCCTTCGACACGGGCGACGACTGCGGCGGCATCCCCTGCTACAAGCTCTCCGAGAACGATTCCAGCAAGATCACGGAGGGCGAAGCGATCGTGACGTCGAACGGCGACCGCTACGCCGCCGCGCTCTCGTATTCGACCTTCTCGGACGACGGCTTCCGCAAGAACGCCGACGAGGACACGGAGGTCTTCCGCGGCTTCGTGCAGGCGGCGGTCTCCGACCGGGACACGATCCAGCTCAACGCGATCCGCGGGGAGCGGGAGACCGGCGACCTCCCGCTGCGCCAGATCCTCCCGGCGATCACCCCGGAGCGGTTCGACACGACGGAGACGAACGTCGGACTCGGCTGGCACCGGACGCTGGCGCCCGGGTCGGATCTCGCGGTGTCCGCGATCTGGAACCGGACCGAGCAGACGCCGATGGACTTCTTCGGGACGGCGTTCGGGACCGCCACGCTCGAAGGACCCCAGCTCGAGGCGCAATGGGTGAAGCGGCATGGCCGCACGTCCTGGATCACCGGCGTCGGCGGGTTCGACGGCTCGGTCGAGCTCGCGGGCACGAGCGGCGCCTCGATCGAGGGAGACGACGCCTTCTTCAACGGGTACGCCTACGCGAAGATCGACGGGCTCGGCCCCGTCCAGCTGACGGTGGGAGCGTCGGGCGAAAACGTCGACGTCCCCGTCGGGTTTCTCGCTCCGCGGGACTCGCAGTTCGGGGTCGCCGACCTGAATTACTCGACCTCGAGCGTGAGCCCGAAGCTCGGAGTCTCCGTCGGCTTCCCGTCGGGGACGACCCTTCGGGCCGCCGCCTACCACCGCCTCGCGCCGTTCCTCGGACGTCTCCAGACGCTCGAGCCGACGCAGGTGGCCGGCTTCAATCAGTTCTTCGAGGATCCCGGTGGGTCTCGGTCCTGGAGCTACGGAGCGGGGATCGACCAGGCCTTCGGGAGCCGGTGGTTCCTCGGAGCGTCCTTTCTGCGACGCGATCTGACGATCCCCGAGGCCTACTGCGACCGCGAGACGGAGTGGAACGAGTTCTCCGGTTGCGCGGGGTTCGTCCCGAGCACGGTCGAAGAACGCGATCGCGACGAGGAGTGGGTCATCGCGTACGTGAGCGCCGCGCCCACCCGCTGGATGGCGGCGACGATCGCCTACGACGAGCGTGACGCCGAGTTCGACACGACCTCGGTCACCCCGACCGGCGCCTTTCAAGACCGGATCCGAACCGAGCGCCTGCGGCCGGAGGTGCGCTTCTTCTGCCCGGCCGGGGTCTTCCTCGCCGTGAGCGGTACACGGTACGACCAGGAGGTCGACCAGTTCGACACGTTGACCTCGACCGATCGGAACACGGTGACGTCCGAGTTCTGGGTCGCCGACGCCGCGATCGGCTACCGCTTCCCGAAACGCTGGGGATCGTTCGTGGTCGACGCGCGGAACGTGCTCGACAAGAAGTTCGGCTTCTACGAACGCTCGGTGCAGGAGGACGTCGTTCCCGCCCGCTCCGTCGCCGCGAGGTTGATCCTCACCTACTGATGCGAATCGGCCTGCGCCGGACCCGGGTCGCGATCCTCCTGGCCCTCCTGCCCGGAGTCGTCGGGGCGGCGCTTCTCCGATGGCCTCCCGCCGAGGGTCTCGAGCGCGCCGGGCTCGACCTCCTGTTCAAGCTCCGGGGCGCGCGAACGTCCCCTGGGGGCGTTTGCGTCGCCGCGATCGATCGCGATTCCTACCGGGAACTCGGCGTCGATCCGAAGGTCGGCGCCTGGCCGAGGGGGCTCCACGCCGATCTGATCCGGGTCCTCGAGCGGGAGGGGGTCGCGGCGATCGCGTTCGACGTGCTCTTCGAGGATGCAGGAGACCCCGCGCAGGACACGGAGTTCCTCTGGGCCGTCGAAGACTCGAAGAAGGTCGTCCTCGGAGCGGAACTCGATCAGATCGACGACCCGCGCTTTCGGCGGGCGCAATGGATCGAGCCGTACCCGCCCTTCGCGGAGGCCGCCGCCTCCCTCGGTCTCGTCAATCTCCCGGCCGACAGGGACGGGTCGATCCGGAGCGCATGGCTCGAGCTCGAGGGGCGTCCCGGCCTCGCGCTCGCGGCCTACGAGTTGGCGACGGGGGACCTCTCGTTTCGTGGAGGCGGATCGCGGCTCATCGATTACTACGGTCCCGCGAGGACCGTGAAGACCGTTTCGATCTACCAGGCCCTCGACCCGGCCCGCTGGCTTCCCGAGGGGTTCTTCCGCGGGAAGATCGTGTTCGTGGGGCTGTCGGACCGCTCCGCGACCGGCCTCGCGGCGAAGGACGCCTTCCCGACTCCCTTCACGGGCGAGCGCGGCGAGACGACGTACGGGGTGGAGATCCACGCCACGATCGCGGCGAATCTCCTCGAACGGCGGCGGATCGATCTCCTGCCCCCGTTCGTGGAGACGGGTCTCCTCCTGCTTCTTCCGGTCCCGGCCCTGTTCGCGTTCACCTGGCTCCGCCCGCTGTACGGCGGGGCGGCGCTCGTCGCGCTCGCGTTCCTCCCGTGGGCGACGGCCCACGTCGCGTTCACGCAGAGGGGGTTCTGGCTGCCGGCGGTGATTCCCTCGGCGATCCAACTTCCGCTCGCCTACACGGTCAGCGTCATCTGGTACTACCTGACGACCGTGCGCGAGCGCGAACGGGTCAAGCGAGCCTTCGCCCTCTACCTCTCCCCCGAGGCCGCGCGTCAAGTCTCCGAAGACCCCTCCGCCCTCAACCTCGGGGGGGAAGAGATCGTCGCGACCGCGATGTTCACCGACATCGCCGGCTTCACGACGGTCGCCGAATCGATGACGGCGGAGGAGACCGCAGCGATGCTGAATCGGTACTTCTCCGAGGCGACGGGACACGTCTTCGCGACGGGGGGGACCCTCGTGAAGTACATCGGAGACGCCGTGTTCGCGATCTGGGGGGCGCCCGTTCGAATCGACGATCACGCGTCGCGGGCGTGCCGGGCCGCCCTCGCCCTCTCGGAGATGGAATCGGAGGGACTGAAGACCCGAATCGGCGTGCACACCGGCCCGATGCTCGTCGGGAACCTCGGCTCCGCGCAGAGATTCGACTACACGGCGATCGGGGACGCGGTCAATCTCGCCTCCCGCATCGAAGGGCTCAACAAGCTGTTCGGCACACGGGTGATCGTGTCGGGGGACGCCCTTGCGGCCGCGGGCGGGAGCTTCCGAGCGCGTCGCCTCGGAAGGGTGCGGGTCGTCGGCCGGAACGAGCCGGTCGTCCTCTTCGAGATCCTGGGCGAGCCGGGCGGCGCGGGGTCGTTGTCGGAAGAGGATCGTCTCGCGTTCGAATCCGCCCTCCGAGAGTTCGAGCGCGGGGATTTCCGAGCGGCAGCCTCTGGATTCCGGAGCGTCCTCGCCGGCCGCGGCTTCGACGGTCCTTCCTCGTTCTACCTGGGCCTGTCGGATCGATACGCGCGCGAGGGTGTCGACCCCGGCTGGGACGGGGTGATCACCGCGGAATCGAAGTGAGGGCCGAGAGCGCGCGGGCCAGGTTCTTCGCCGCCGTCGTGCTCAGGCCCTCCTCGAGCGCCCAAGACTCCCCCGCGATCAGCAAACAGGTCGCCTCGGGACGACGGCCATAGAGTTCGCGGCAGAGGAAGAGGATCGTCTCCGGCGAGAGCTCGTGCGTCGTGAACGAAAAGGCCGCCGCCGGTTCGCAGGGGCGGAGTGCGAATCCTCCGCGGGGCGGCGCCGCTCAGCTGGCCAGCGGGTGGGGGCGGGGGTTCGAG
>CAZVOE010000010.1:0-38702 GCA_964628935.1 uncultured Acidobacteriota bacterium | reverse complement strand
CGGACGGCCTCCGCGATCCGCTCCGCGTCCTCCACCTGGAGGTGGTGGCGGAGGTGGATGTTCTCCGCGGGAAACCCTCGAGACTCGATCGCTCTCGCGAAGGCCCAGCCGAGGCCGTCGTCCCCCCTTCCCGCGTTCCCGAGGGCGAAGAGGAGCGCGTCAGCGCGAAGCGGGTCCCGCATTCTTCCACCGTTCGTCGAGGATCTCTCCGCGCGAGTCGTAGAGGGTCACCGACAGGGGCATGTCCCCGATCGCGTGGGTGGCGCACGAGAGGCACGGATCGTACGCACGGACGGCGATCTCCACCTGGTTGAGGAGCGTGTCCGTCAATTCCCGTTTCCCCGCGAGGACGTGCTCCGCCACCCACCGCACCGCGCGGTTCATCGGCTCGTTGTTGTGGGTCGTCGAGACGATCAGATTGCAGCGCGTCACGCGCCCCTTCTCGTCGGCTCGGTAGTGGTGGATGAGCGTTCCGCGCGGCGCTTCGAGGACGCCGATCCCGTCCGGGCGCCTCTCCCCCTTCCGGACCAAGTCCGCGCCGGAGATGTCGTCGTCGAGGAGGAGCTCCTTCATGACCTCCGCGCAGTGAAGGGCCTCGATCAGCCGGGCCCAATGGAAATGCATCGTGCGGTGGTTCGGTTTCCCTCCCGTCCTGGCGAGGTACTCCGCGCGTTCCATCTCGGCGACGGGCGTGGGGATCCGGTCGCAGACGTTCAGCCGGGCGAGGGGTCCGACCCGGTTCCAGCCCCTCTCGCGTCCGAGGCTCTTGAGGTACGGAAACTTCAGGAACGTCCAGGTCTCGACCCCCTCGTTGAAATGGGCGAGGTAGTCCGTATCCGCGACGTCGTCGAGGGTGCGCCGGCCCAGGGCGTCGATCGCACGCAGGCGGCCGTCGTACAGCTCGAGCGCGCCGTCGGCGGCGACGAGGCCGAGGTGGCCCGACGGGTAAGCCGCGAAGGTGTCGAGCCATTCCGCATGCTTTTCGTGATAGTCCTTCACGAACGCGACGGCCTCGCGGGACCACGCGATCATCGCGTCGATGCCGGGGAGGGAACCCACGGAGAGGAACCGTTCGCGATCTTCGGGCGCGAGGCTCCGGTGCACGCCGCCGGGGACCGCGGCCACCCCGTGGATGCGCTTTCCGGCGAGGGCACGGATGACCTCCTGGCCGAACTTGCGCATCAGGATGCCCCTGCGGGCCAGCTCCTTGTGCTCGAACGCGACCGCGGCGATGCTGCGCTTCTCCACGGGGGCGTCGGGGCCGAACAGGAGGTCGGGCGAAGCGAGGTAGAAGAAGTGGAGGGCGTGCGACTGGAAGACCTGTGCGTAGTGGAGGAGCCGGCGCACCTTGGTCGCGGTCGGGGAGAGGTCTCGAGGATCGAGCCCGGAGAGCTGGTCGACCGCCTTCGCCGCGGCGAGGTGGTGGCTCACCGGGCAGATCCCGCACAGGCGCTGCACGAGGGAGGGAATCTCCCAGTACGGGCGCCCCTGGATGAACCGTTCGAACCCGCGGAACTCCACGATGTGGAAGAAAGAGTCCTTCACCCGTCCCGACTCGTCGAGATGGATCGTGACCTTGCCGTGGCCCTCGACGCGGGTCACTGGTTCGATCACGATCTTCTTGCCCGCCGCCGCTTCAGTCATACTTGAACTCCGGGAGAAGGACCGAGTACTCGACCCCGAAGAGGATGTGCTTCACGACCTTCCAGATGTGTTCCGGGCTCGGGGGACAGCCCGGGACGAAGTGGTCGATGTCGACGATCTCGCCGCACGCGTACACCTTGTCGAGGATCTTCGGGATGTCCTCGTGCCTCGGGATCACCGAGGCTTCTCCCTCGCTCGTAACCGAGTGGAGGTAGGTCTCTTCGAGGCACTCTCGGAGTTGGACCGTGTTCCGCATGGCGGGGAGGCCGCCCCAGATCGCGCATTCGCCCACGGCGACCAGCACGTCGCAATTGCGGCGGAACTCGCGGAGGACCTCGACGTTCTCCGAATTGCAACAGCCGCCCTCGATGAGGCCGATGTCGGCCCGTCGGGAGAACTTCTTGACGTCCGTGAGAGGGGACCGACCGAGGTCGACGACCTCCAGAAGGTCGAGGATCTCCGTGTCGCAGTCGAGGAGGGACATGTGGCAGCCGAAGCACCCCGCGAGGGAGACCGTCGCGACGAGCGGCTTCCGGCCGCTGTCCTCCGTCCGGACGCGGGGAAGCGGGAGCGGAGCCCCGATGGCGCGCCCCCCCTCCGCGAGGTCGTACTTCCGGTCGCCGTACGGCCGCGGCAGGCTCTTCCCGCGGACGAGAATCGCCCCGGTGGGGCAGATGTGCATCGCGCGGACGGCCTGTTCCTCGCGCAGCGTCTTCTCTTCGTCGTAGTCGATCGCCACCTCGGTCTCGGTGCCACGATGCACGAACGCGAATACCCGGTGACCCTTGTCGGTGAGGATCTCCTCGACGCAGCGCCGGCAGCGGATGCAGCGGTTCGGCTCGATGACCATCCGCTTCGGGTTGTAGTCCACCATGCGGTCCACGAAGAGGTGCGGGTAGCGCGACACGCTCACCCCGAGGCGGTAACCGATCCCCTGGAGGTCGCAATCGCCGCTCTTCTCGCAGGCCGGGCAGAAGTGGTTCCCCTCGGCGAAGAGCATCTCGACCATCGCCTTGCGGGTGTCGTGAAGCTCCGCGTTGTGCACCTCGACGACCATGCCCTGGCGGGCGAGCGTCGTGCACGAAGCGGCGTGCCGCCCGTTCACCAAGACGGTGCAGACCCGGCAGGTGCCGAGGGGAGGGTCGATGTGCTCGTAGTAGCAGAGGGACGGGACGTCGATTCCGGCCTCCCGGATGACGCGGAGGAGGAGTTCGCCGTCCCGCGTGCGGACTTCCTTTCCGTCGATCGTGAGGGTGATGGAAACGTCCACCGTCGATCCTCCCTCAGGCTCCGGTCGCCTCGTCGTAGGCGGCGACGCTCGCGTCGAGGTCGAAACCGCGGTTCCAGCGGCTCCCGGAGCGGTCGACGCGCTCCTTGAAGTAGTCGGGGAACTTCTGGATCGCGTCGATGACGGTATTCGGGGAGGTTTGCCCGAGGCCGCACCGGCTGTTCTCCTTGATCGTGCGCCCCCACTGTTGAATCTCGACGAGGTCTCGGAGGGTCCCGAGGCCGCGCCGGATCTTCTCGAGCTTCCGGGTCAGGATGAAGTTTCCCGCCCGGCACGGGGTGCAGATCCCACAACTTTCGCGACCGAAGAAGTTCGAGAAGTTCGCGAGGATGCGGAGCAGGTCCCGGGAGCGGTCGAAGATCATGAACGACCCTCCGCACAGGAGGCCCTCCCTGCAAAGCCGCACTCCCCGGTCGCGCATCGAGAGGGCGACGCCGCTCGGCCCGCTCACCTGGACGTACCACGGGTCCTTCGCCCCCGAAAGCGAGAGGAGATCGTCCACCGTGAGACCCCATTCGATCTCGTAGATTCCCGGTCTGGCGCAGTCGCCGCTCACACTGATCAGCTTCGTGCCGGGACTGTCCGGGGTCCCGAGCCGGCGCATCGCGTCGGCGCCGAGTTCCAAGATCCGGGCGGCGTGGCAGAAGGTTTCGACGTTGTTGACGATCGTCGGCTTGCGGAGGTAGCCGCGCTCGACCGGGAAATACCTCCGCGTGCGAGGTTCTCCGCGTCGGCCCTCCAACGAGTTGAGCAGGGCCGTCTCCTCTCCGCAGACGTACGCCCCCGCGCCGAGCTGCACGCGGATATCGAACGAGAAGGGAACCTTGGCGGGGATGTGGTCACCGAGCCAATTGCGCTCGCGGAACTCCTCGAGAACGGCCTCGATCCGCTCCTTGAGCCACCGGTACTCGGCCCGGAGGTAGAGGATCCCCTCCGAGGCTCCCACGGCGTACCCCCCGAGGACCATCCCCTCGACGACGAGGCCCGGAACCCGACGCAGAAGGACACGGTCCTTGAACGTACCGGGTTCTCCCTCGTCCGCGTTGCACACGACGAACTTCCGGCTGCTCGGGTAGCCGCGGCAGCTCGCCCACTTGAATCCGGTGGGGAAGAACGCCCCCCCCATGCCGAGGAGGCCCGCGACGCGGATCTCCTCGATCACCGACTCGGGGCTGCGCTCGAGGAGCCGGGCGACCGCGGCGCCGGGTTCGTAAGGGCGAAGCACGAACGCGCGGTCCCCGGGGGGAAGGTAACGCACGTTGTCCTCGGGCTCGTCCGAGACGGCCTCGACCGGAACCCCGCTGCGGAGCTTCGACACGATCGTCTTCACCTTCCGCGGCGTCAAGGAGGTGACCGGGTGGAAGTCGATGAGTGCCGCTGGTTCCTGGTCGGCAAGGCCGATGCACGACGTCTCGAACAGGCCGAACGCGCCGTCCGGGCTCACTCCGCCGAGGCGCGCGCCCGTTTCCCGTTCGAACGCTTCGCGCACCTCCGCGAGGCCGTGCAGTTCCGAGATGATCCCGTCGTTCAGATAAACGACGTGCTTTCCCGAGGGCTTGCGCCGGAAGAAGTGGTAGAAGGACGCCACTCCCTCGATCTCGACGGCCGAGACGTCGAACAGACGCGCGAGCTGCAGGACGTCGTCGTCGTCGAGGTGCCCCTTGACGTCGTGCATCGCCCACAGCGCATTGAGCAATTGCGGCCGGGAGAGGCTGATTTGCTGCATCGTGACTCGCCGTCGACGCTCTTTGGAGCGGCATTATGGCCGCCCCCCCCGGGGCCCTGCAAGAGCGAACGAGGTCAGCGCCGGCGGGACGGCCTCGCGCCGACGAGCCAGCGCGCGAGAGCGGGCAACAGGAAGAGGGCCCCGAGCATGTTCACGACGAAGAGGAAGAGAAGGAGCAATCCCATGTCCTGTTGGAACTTCAGGGGGGAGAAGATCCACGTGGCGACGCCCGTTCCGAGGGTGATTCCCGTGCAGAGGACGCCGGCTCCGGTGATGCGGAGCGTGTGGCGGTAGGCGTCCTCGAGGGGGGCGCCCGCTTCCATGTACTCCCGGAGCCTCGCGTAGATGTAGATCCCGTAATCGACCCCGATGCCGACGCCGAGAGCGACCACCGGGAGCGTCGAGACCTTGAGGCCGATCTCGAGGAACGCCATGAGGGCGTAGGCGAGGAGTGAAACCAGGGAGAGCGGCAGAACGATGCACAAGGTCGCACGGACCGAGCGGAACGTGACGAGGCAGAGGGCGATGACGGCTCCGAACACCCAGAGCAGGATGGGGAACTGCGCGGCCTCGACCGTCTCGTTCGTCGCCGCCATGACGCCCACATTTCCCGTCGCGAGCTGGAAGCGCAGGTGTTCGCTCCCGTGTTCCGCGCGGAAGGCCTTGACCGCGTCGACGATCCGGTCGATCGTCTCCGCCTTGTGGTCGGTGGTGAAGATCAGCACCGGCATCACACTGCAATCGCCGTTCAGGAGCCCGCTCCCCGTGGGGACGTAGGCGACCGCCTGCGTGAGCATCGACTCGTTCCGGGGGAGGGTGCGCCACTTGAGGCTCCCCTCGTTCCACCCCGCGTTCAGGACCTTCGCGACCCCGGGAAGGCCGACGACCGACTGCACCCCCGGTTCGTTCTGGATCCTCCACATGAAGTCGTCGATCGTGGTCATCGTTTCGTAGTCGACGCACCCCTGCGGCTCGGTCTCGGCGAGGACCGTCAGGATGTCGACGCCGATCGAGAAGTGCGCGGTGATGACCTCCGAGTCGACGTTGTATCGGGAGTCGGCGCGAAGCTCGGGAACGCCCCGGTGGAGATCGCCGATCTCCACCTCGTCTCCCTTCCACAGGCCGATCGCGAGAAGGACGAGCGCCAGGGCGGTGACGATCGCCGCCGGACGCGCGCGGGAGACGCTCGCGAGGAAGACCCAGAGCGGTTCGAACAGGACCAGGCGCCGGCCCAGCCGGCCCCGGTACGCCGTCCCCGTCGTCACGTAGGAAAGCAAGACGGGAAGGAGCACGAGGTTCGTGAGGATGATCAGGGCCACCCCGAGGCTCGCCGCGATCGCGATCTCCCGGATGACCTGGATGTCGATCAGGAGAATCGTCAAGAAACCGATCGTGTCGGTGAGAAGGGCGATGCTGCCGGGCGCGAGGAGGCGCCGGAAGGTGCGTTTCGAAGCGTCCTGGGCGCTCGCCCCCTCGAACACCATCGAGGCCCAGCCGCCGACCATCTGGACGCCGTGGCTCACGGCGATCGCGAAGATCAGGAACGGAACGAGGATCGACATCGGGTCGAGCCCGTAACCGAGGACCGTGAGAAGCCCGAGCTGCCAGACGACCGCGATGAACGAGCAGGTCACGAGGAGCGCGGCGAGGCGGAAGGAGCCCGCGTAAACGTAGACGAGGGCTCCGGTGACGAGGAAGGCGATTCCGAAGAAGGGAACGACGCGCTTCGCCCCCGCCCCGATGTCGCCGATCACCTTCGCGAAGCCGATGATGTGGACGTCGACGTTCGATCCCGCGGCGAAGTCCGCGTCGTACTTCTCCCGGATTTCCTCGAGCCGATTCGAGACGTCGAAATAGTCGATTCGCTCGCCGGTCTGGGGATTCACTTCGAGGAGTTCCGCGCTCACGATCGCCGCCGTGAAGTCGTTCGCGACGAGGCGGCCCACGATCCCCGCTTTGAGCACGTTCCTGCGGACCCGCTCGATTCCTTCCGGCGTCGGCGCGAAGTCGTTGGGGATGACGTTCCCTCCGGCGAATCCTCCCTCCACGACCTCCGTGAACCGGACGTTGGGTGTCCACAGGGAGCTGACCTGGGCGCGATTGACTCCGGGGATGAAGAAGACGTCGTCGGTCACTTTCCTGAGGGTCTCGAGGTACTGGGGAGTGAAGATGTCGCCGTCGCGCACGCGGAGCGCGATCAGGAGTCGGTTCGCGCCGCCGAACTCCTCCTGGTACTTCACGAACGTCTGCATGTACTCGTGCCGGAGCGGGAGGAGCTTCGTGAAACCCGCGTCGATGTGCAGGCCGGTCGCGGACCAGACCATCCAAGCGGTCAGGATCGCGAACCCGGCGAGAATCGGGCGGCGGTTTCCGAAGACGAGGTCCTCGAGCCGGGACGCGATCCCCATGACCCTCACGGCGCCGTCCTCGCGAAAGGCCGGATTCCGCCCTCTCCGATCAGAAGGACCGTTCCCTCGGGAGTCTCGACCACGGCCGAGGTCCCGAGCCGGTCCGGGATCTCGTGAAGGTCGAAGGTACGCCCTCCGTCTCCGCTCACGAGTACGGTGCCTGCGAGTCCCGCGACGACGACGGAGCCGTCCCTTCGCACCACTCCACTCGTCAGGCTCGCCTCCGTGTCGGCCTCGAAGGGGGCCCAACTCTCGCCTCCGTCGTCGGAGCGGAAGAGATGCCCGCGGAGGCCGAAGAGGAGGAGGGAATCGCCTGAGAGCGGGAGCACGCCGAAGTACGACCCCGAGTACTCCGTGGGAAGAGAGGTCCAGGTCTCCCCCGCGTCGTCCGACCGGTAGAAGGACCCCGCCTCCGCGGCCAGATACAGGCGCCCTCCTTCTCCGGCCGCGAGATCGTTGAGGTGGAAGTCGTCGCCGGAGACCCGCCGTTCGGTCCACGTCGCCCCGCCGTCGTCGGTCGTCAGGAACAGCCCGTAGGCCCCGACCGCGTATCCGCGGCGGGCGTCGCGGAACCAGACGTCGAGAAGAGGTCTCTCGTCCTCGGGGGCCCAGTGGACCCGTCTCCACGAGAGACCGCCGTCTTCGGTCTTGAGGATCACCGCGTCGTGTCCGACCGCCCAGCCGAGCTTCGCGTCGTGAAGATGAACGCCGGTCAACAGGGAACGGGTGGGGACGGGCGCCTGGGTCCAGGTCCTCCCGCCGTCGGTCGAGCGGACCACGTGGCCGCGTTCGCCCACGGCGACGATCAGACCCTCGGCGACCGCCGCGTCCAGGAGGAGCGAGCGGGCGGCGAGAGGTGCCGGAACCGCCCACTCTTCCGGCGCGGGGCCGCCCTCCGGGCGGGCCCGGAGGACGGCGAGGATCGCGAGCGCCGCGACGAGAACCGGACGCGAAGCGCGGCGGAGCATCCGTCCCGCCTCTAGCGGACCCCCTCCCGTCGCAGGGCCTCGGGGGTGAAGTCCTCCGGTCCCCGCTTCAGGCCGAAGTTGTACGGGGTGGTTTCGTTGTTGAGCCCGAAGGCGAGGTAGCGCCGCGCCTGGAGATCGGTGTGCACCTCCGCCGCGACCCAGACGAGCGGCACGTCGTAGTAGGTCATCGCGTGCCCCTCGGAGACGCGCCAGAGTTGATCCTGGTTGTCGTACTGGTCGACGGCGAGGATCTGCCAGCTGTCCTCGTCGACGTAGAACGTCCGTCGCTTGTAAATGTTCCGCTGCCCCGGCTTGAGCGTCGCGTCCACGACCCACACCCGGTGCAGCTCGTACCGGCAGTACTCCGGATTGATGTGGAGGGGGGTGAGGATCGACTTGTACTTCACCTGGTCGCTGTGCAGCCGGTAGGAGTTGTACGGGACGTACATCTCCTTCTTCCCGACGAGCTTCCAGTCGTACTTGTTGGGAGCGCCGTTGAAGAGGTCGAGCTGGTCGCTCGTGCGCAGGTTGTCCGCCGCGGTCCCCGGGTTGTCGTAGGCGACCTCGGGCGCACGGCGCACCCGGCGTTGCCCCGGGTTGTAGGTCCAGGCGTTCCGCGGGGCCTTCACCTGGTCGAGGGTCTCGTGGACGAGGAGGATTCCCCCAGCGAGGCGGGCCGGAGAGAGAACCTTCTGCTTGAAGAAGAGGATCCGGTTGGCCAGCTTTTCCGCGGTCATGTCGGGGAGGGAGTAGAGGACGTTGAACTCTTCGTCGAACTCGACGAGCGTGTACGAGCCGCTCGGCGTGACCGCCGCCTGCACGAAGCGACGCTGGGCGACCTCGCCGCGGTACCGGAGCAGGTGGTTCCAGATCACTTCGACGCCCGACTTCGGAATCGGGAAGGGAATCCCGACGAGGGTGCCGGTCACCCCGTTCCCGTCGTTCGTGAGGGAAGCCGTCGCCGCCACCTTCTTCGTCGCGTCGTAAATCCGCTGGGGGTACGCCGCGGTCCGGTGGGTCGGGTAGACGTTCATCTTGAAGCTCGGATACGCCTTGAGCATGGCCTGATGGCCCGCCGTGAGCTTGTCCTTGTGGGCGTCCATGTTCTGCGCGGTGATCGTCAAGGTCGGCTTTTCGTCGGCGAAGGGATCGGCATAGTGCATCCCCGGCTCCCAGCCCGCCGGCGGCTTCGTGAGTCCCCCGTCCCACGGGGGGATGGTCCCGGAAGCGTTCCCCGCCTTTTCCCCGCCGAGGGGCGTCAGAGTGGTGCCGAGCTTGGCGATCTCGTCCGACGACAGCCCGGCGAACCCCGCCGAAAGCGCCGCGACCGCGACGAGCGTCCCCATCGTGATTCGTGCGGTGATCTTCGTCGTCATGGTCTTCTCCCAGTCAGAAGGAGTATTTGGCGACGGCCGCGACGAAGTCGCGGTCATTCAAGAGATTGTACCGTCCGGCGCCCATGAAGCTCGTGTAGCTGAGGTCGAATTCCCAGTTGATCAGGTAGGTCGCTCCGAGACCGACGGTGAGCCCCTTGCGATCCTCGATGAAGTTTCCTCCCGGGCCGGGGGAGACTCCGGAGACGTCGTGAGAGAACGAGAATCGGGGGATCAGGTTCATGGAGCCGATTGCCTGGTTGTACTCGAAGCGGCCGGCGAGAACGTAGCCCCAAGAGAAATCGTCGGGGAACGCCTCCAGCGGCTCGGTGCCGGGTTGGAGCCCCGCGACCTGGTGGATGGGGTTCCCGCTCGTGAAGGTGCCCGGCCCCTCGAGGCGGAAGGTCTCCTTCTCCGGGAGATCCTGGACCTTCTGGCCCGCACCCTCCCATACGAGGGTGAACGAGTCCGCCCACAGCACCCGCTGGAAGATCTTGGTCAGCGTCATCTGGACCTGAGTCGTGTCCAGGCGGACGTAGCCGGGGATGATTTGGTTGAATGAGAACGCGCCGAACTGGTTGGGGAGCGTCGGATTGAGCGGGGTCAGGGCGGCGTAGAGCAGCTCCACGTCGTCCGCCTGAAGAGGCACGTCCTGCCGGTAGGAGACCTCCCCTTGGAACGCCAGGCCGCTGCGGCCGAGTTGGGCGTTCCAGCTCAAGCCATAGAGGGTGATGTCCTCCGGATACTCGAGGAAGTACCGCGCGCTCGCGGCGTAATTGCCGCCGCCGGCGCCGGCGAGCGTGCCGGTTCGAGCCGAAATGACCGGAAGGCGGCTGTCATATTGCAGGTAGTATGCCCCGAACTCCGTTCCGCCGAGGGCCGGCACGAACCATCGGATCGCCGCCCCCCACTGGCCGTCCTTGTCGGCCCGAACGTCGTCGCCTCGGGGCACCACGACGCCGACGGGGGGATTCGGGACGAATCCGAGGGGAACCGTGTCCGGGACCGCGCCGAACCCGAGCATCACGCGGGTCGCCCCGGCGCCCGCGATGTCCGTGGTGCTGAAGTACGAGCCGGGCGGGTCGATGAAGGTTTCCTCCCAGTCGTACTGCCAGTATCCGGAGATCCCGAAGTTCGGGTGGGGGCGGACCGAGAGGAGGATCGCGCCGACGGGGAGGAGCGCGTCGCGCAACTCGGACCCGGGAACGCGCAGGGCGCTCACGTCGACCGGGTTGATCGCGTTGATCCCCCCCTGGATGAAGGTGCTCTCGCCCCAGTTGATCACCTGCTCCCCGGCGCGGATCTCGACCGGGACGGGACCGAGATCGAACTTCGCCCACGCGAAGGTGTCGCGGAACTCCGCCCGGGTCCCGACCCGGTCTCGGGCTTCCTCGGAGAGGGTGGTCCGTTCGAGGTCGGAGTCCTCGATGACCATGTCCGTGAACGCGAACGCCCGCACGAAGACGCCGAACCGGTCGGCGTAGTTGGCGTCCAGCTCCGTCGTCAGCTTGAGCACGCTGCTCGAGAGGGTCCCTTTCGCGAAGTTCAGGTTCCCGTCGTCCGCGTTGACCGAGAACGCTTTCCCGCCGTTCGCGAGGCCGATGATCGCTTCGTCCCGCTCTTCCACGCGCCAGTTCGCGCCGTAAGAGAACGTGGTGTCCCAGCTCACGAAGAGCTTCCCCTTTTCGGCGCTCAGCGCTCGTGCCGGTGTCGCCGAAACGAGCCCGACGAGGGCCGCGAACGCGACCGATTCCGCGAGCCATCGGCGAGTCGTCCTGGATGTGCCGAGGTTCGATGCCATAGCGTCCCCTTTGTCCGGGCACCGGTGCTCACCCTTCGCTTCCGAAGCGCTTGCCCGCGTCGCTCCGGGAGCCGCTCGTGCCCATCGGCGGCAAGCGACAGCCTACACGGGTCGAAACCTCGAAAAAAGCGTTTTTCCTAGCGACGCGCGTATAATCCCACCCCACGACGCGACGTGAAAAGGAAAGCCGTGTGCTTCGAATCCGCTTGGGACACGCCAGGGGAATCGCCGTCGTCGCCCTCCTCCTTCTCGGCACCGCCCTCGGAGTCGGCTCGTTCACCTTCCAGTACGCGAAAGGGTTTTCGTATTTCAGCACCGACCCGGTCGCGTGCAAGAACTGCCACATCATGAACGCACAGTTCGATTCGTGGCAGAACGCGAGCCACCACTCCGCGGCCCGTTGCGTCGACTGCCACCTTCCGCACTCGGGTCTCGAGAAGTGGATCGCGAAGGCGGACAACGGCTACCGGCACTCGAAGGGGTTCACGTTCCAGGATTTCCACGAGCCCATCCGGATCACGGGCGTGAACCGCCGCATCCTCCAAGCCAACTGCCTGCGTTGCCACGCGGATCTCGTTCACGACATGGTGGCCGGGGCCACGTCCGATCCGGACGCGATCCTCTGCGTCCACTGCCACCTCGCGGTCGGTCACGGCCCCCCCGCGGGCCTCGGCGGTCCCGAGCGCCCGCAGGAGGTCGCGATGGAGGAGAATCGAAGCGATGGCTGACCAGAACCCGAAAGGCGTCTCGGTCCCCGTGCTCGTCGGCGCGGTCGTCGTGTTCGCGGCGGGGACGGCTCTCGCGACCGCCCTCCTCATGAACATTTTCGAGCGGAAGACGGAGGCGAAAAACCCCTACGTGCGCCTCGTCGAGGTCGAAGAGAACACGACCGACCCGGAAAAGTGGGGGGTCAACTGGCCGCGCGAGTACGAGACGTACAAGCGGACGGCGATCGCGACCCGGACCCGCTTCGGCGGCCACGGAGGGAGCGAGGCGCTCCCCGAGCAGAAGATCGAGCGCGACCCGTGGCTCAAGCGGATGTTCCTCGGGTACGCCTTCTCGATCGACTACCGCGACCGGCGCGGGCACGCGTACATGCTCGAGGACCAGGAAAAGACCGGGCGCCTCACGAAGCCCCAGAGCGGGTCGTGCCTCCACTGCCACGCGTCGGTCATGCCTCTCTACCGGGAGTTGGGAGGCGGGGACGCGATGAAAGGGTTCGAGGAGTCCTACACGTACTCCTACAAGGACCTCAACAAGAAACTCCACGACATGGGGCACGCGTTTCCGGTCTCATGCGTCGACTGCCACGTGCCGAACACGATGCAACTCCGCGTGACCCGGCCCGGATTCTTGAAGGGGATCCGGACGCTCGCCGAGTCGGAAGCGCCGGTGCCTCACCTCCCGAGCGTGGAGCGTTGGCGGGCCGGCTCCCGCGAGACGCCCTACGATCCGAACTCCGACGCCTCCCGTTCGGAGATGCGCTCGTTCGTGTGCGGCCAGTGCCACGTCGAGTACTACTGCGGGACCGGGATGCCCCTGACCTTCCCGTGGGGGAGAGGGCTCACGGCGGAGGCGGTCGAGCGGTTCTGGAACGAGACGACCCTCGGGGAAGGGAAGCGCTTCCTCGATTACCGGCACGCGGAATCGGGGGCGGAGATCCTGAAGGCGCAGCATCCCGAATTCGAGCTCTGGAGCCAGGGGATCCACGCCCGGAGCGGGGTCTCGTGCGCGGACTGCCACATGCCGTACCAGCGAGACGGGGCGACGAAGGTCTCGGACCACTGGGTGCGGAGCCCGCTCCTCAACATCGCCCGCGCCTGCCAGACCTGCCACCGGGTTTCCGAGGACGAGATGAAGGCGAGGGTCGACCTGATCCAGCAGAGGAACTTCGACCTCCTCCAGCGGGGCGGCGCGGCGCTCATGGACCTCCTGGACGCGATCGCGCTCGCGAAATCCCAGGGGGCGACCGAGGACGACCTGAAAGAGGCGCTCGAGTACCAGCGGAAGGCGCAGTGGCGGCTCGACTTCATCGCCGCGGAGAACTCGATGGGGTTCCACGCGCCGCAGGAGGCGGCCCGGGTGCTCGGCGAGGCGGCCGACTACGCGCGGCGGGGTCAGGTGGCGGCGCTGACCTGGCGCGCTGCGGCGGTCGCGGCGGCGCGTTGAACCGTCGCCCGGCGGCGCTCCTCGTTCTCCTCGTCGCCGTCTCGTACGTGCCGGCGCTCGGGAACGGCTGGGTCTGGGACGACGACGACTACGTCACCGAGAACCGGACCCTCCGGTCGCTCGAGGGGCTCCGCGAAATCTGGCTCGAGATCGGGGCGGTCCCGCAGTACTACCCCCTCGTCCACACGACGTTCTGGATCGAGTACCGTCTGTTCGGGGACCGCCCCTTCGGCTACCACGCGGTCAACGTCGCCCTCCACGCGCTGAACGCCCTCCTCGCCTGGACGCTCCTCCGGCGCCTCGGGATCGCGGGGGCGTTCTGGGCGGCGGCGCTCTTCGCGGTCCACCCGGTCCACGTCGAGTCGGTCGCGTGGGTGACGGAGCGGAAGAACGTCCTCTCGACGGCGCTTTACCTCTCCGCCTTTCTCGCGTGGTTCCGCTTCCGTCCTTTCGACACGGAGTCGCGGGGAGCGTGGCGGTCGTACGCCGCGACGCTCTTCTTCTACGTCGGCGCGCTCTTCTCGAAGACGGTGACCGCGTCGCTTCCCGCCGCGATCCTCGTCGTCACCTGGTGGAAGCGGGGGAGGCTCTCCCGCCGGGACGTCCTCCCGACGCTCCCGATGTTCGCGATCGGGGCGGGGATGGGGTTCCTGACGGTCTGGATGGAGAAGGCGCACGTCGGGGCGGCGGGCGCGCACTGGGATCTCTCGCTCCTCGATCGGGTCCTCGTCGCGTCGCGCGCGATCCTGTTCTACCTCGCGAAACTCGTGTGGCCGTACCCTCTCGCGTTCGTGTACGAGCGGTGGGACGTCGACGCGGCGGGGTGGGCCTGGAGGGCGGCCCCCCTCGTCGTCCTCGGGGCGATCGGCGCGCTCTTCGTGCTTCGCGGACGGATCGGCCGGGGTCCGCTCGCCGCGGCGCTCCTCTTCGTCGGGACCCTCTTCCCGGCGCTCGGCTTCTTCGACGTGTACCCGATGCGTTTTTCGTTCGTCGCCGACCACTTCCAGTACCTCGCCTCGCTCGCCCCGATCGCCGCCGTCGCGGCGTTCGCCGCCTCGCGGATCGGCGACCGAGCGCTTCCCGTTCTCGGGACCGCCGTCGTCTTCGTCCTCGGAGGCCTCACCTGGAAGCAGTGCGCGATCTACGAGGACGAGGAGACGCTTTGGCGCGACACGGCGGAGAAGGTCCCCTCCGCCTTCATCGCGCAGAACAACCTCGGCGGGATCCTGCTCGAGCGCGGGGAGATCGCCGAGGCCCGGAGGAGGTTCGACGCGGCGCTCGCCGCGGAACCGGAGTACGCCGAAGCGCACGTGAACCTGGGGCTCGTCGCGGAGCGCGAGGGGCGTCCGGACGAGGCCCTCGCACGGTATCGCCGCGCGCTCTCGATCGATCCCGCCTTTGCCGACGCCCACAACAACTTGGGAATCGTCCTCGCCCAAGCGGGAGATCTCGAAGGGGCGATCGCGTCGTTCCGGAGGGCGGTCGCGCACCGGAAGACCTTCGCGAAGGCCCACTACAACCTCGGGCTCGCCCTTCTCCAGGCCGGGCGGGCGGGAGAGGCGGTCGGGCCGCTCGAGCGGGCGGTCGATCTCGCCCCCGGCGATCCCGACGCGAGGCGGGCGCTCGAGCGGGCTCGCCGGGAACGTGGCGGCTGACCCGGCGAAACCGTATAAAGCCGGTTCTCGGGAGGCTCCCTCCCCACGGAAAGAGGTTTGCGCATGACCCGCTTTCGCCCCGTGTTCCTCTCGGTCGCGGCGATCCTCGTCTTTTCGAGCGATTCACCCGCCCGAGCCCAGTCTTCCGCGCCCCCCCTCATCCTGGACACCAAACTCGACGAGGGGGAACGGATCCGGAAGCGGCAGGAGTGGTTCGACTCGACCCGACGCGCCGGGACCGCCACGGAGGCCGAGCGGGCGGCTCTCCGCGCCGCCGCCGTGAGGGAGACGCGGGCGGCGATCCTCGCACAGAAGGCTCGCCGATCGTTCGGGGCGGAGGCGGAGCAGAACTACTGGGTTCCGAAGGGACCGTCCCCCTCGACCTTCGGAGGCTGGACCTTCGGGAACGTCTCGGGGCGGGTCTCGTCCCTCGCGAAGGACCCGGTCGCGGGGACCCTCTGGCTCGGCACCGCGTCGGGCGGAGTCTGGCGCTCCGAGAACGACGGTCTCTCCTGGACGAGCGTCTTCGACGCTGCGGGGACGATGACGATCGGCACCGTCGCGCTCGACCCGAACGACGCGAACGTCGTCTGGGTCGGGACGGGGGAGAACAACCAGGGGTGCGAGTCGTACTTCGGGATCGGGCTGCTCCGTTCGACCGACGGCGGCCTCACCTGGGAGAGCCGGAACGGAAGCGGCGGGCAGGGCCTCGACGACCTCTCCTCGTTCGCGAACGTCGTCGTCGACCCGCGGAACTCGTCCCGGATCGTGACCGGCGGGCGGATCCGCGGGTGCACGTCGGGGAGCGAAGCGAGCGGGGGGATCTACACCTCGGACGACGCCGGTCTCACCTGGACGAAGCGGCTCGCCGATACCCCCGTCTATGAGATCCAGCAGGACCCGAACGTCCTCGACACCTTCTGGGCGGCAACCGAGCGGGGAATCTACAAGTCGACCGACAACGCGCAGACCTGGATCCTCCAGACCGCCTCGGGGCTCCCGAACGGTTCGACGGGACGGACCGAGCTGGCGATCGCCCCCTCCGCGTCGAACACGGTCTACGCCCTCTTCGGAAGCCCGAACGCCCTGTGGCGGACGACCGACGGAGGGGCGACCTGGACGCAGCGCGCGACCGGGAACAACGCGTGCGACGGCCAGTGCTGGTACAACATGGTTCTCCGCGTCCACCGCACGAACCCCGACATCGTGATCCGCGGGACGATCAAGATCTGGCGCTCGACGGACGGCGGGGTGAACTGGACCGACCTCTCGAACGGCTGGGGGTCGTCCCAGAAAGTCCATCAGGACATGCACGTCCTCGTGATGGACGAAGACGACCCCAACGCGTTCTACGCGGGTGGGGACGGCGGTCTGTGGAAAACGAGCGACCTCGGCGCGACCTTCTCGAACCGGAACGGGAACCTCAACATCACGCAGTTCTACGCGGTCGGCGTCGACGCCGCGAATCCCGACGTGATCTGCGGCGGAGCGCAGGACAACTCCTCCCTCGCGCGGACCGCGAGCGACGTGTGGGACCTCCAGGCGGTGACGGGAGACGGCTTCGTTTGCCACGTCGACCCCTTCGAGCCGAGCGTCTCCTACATCACGTCTTACCCGAGCGGCGGCTACCCGAGCGTCTCGCGGTCGACGACCGGCATCCTCGGCTCGTACTCCGGAATCACCGGGAGCGGGAGCGGGATCGTTGCGAACGATCGGATCAACTGGGTGACCCCCTACCTCCTCGATCCCCTACGCCCCGAGAGGCTTTTCCTCGGCACGCACCGCGTCTACCGGTCCGACAACCGCGGGACCAACTGGACGCAGGTCGGGCCGACCGACCTCACCGGCGGCACCGGATCGCTCCTCGCCCTCGAGGTCAACCGGATCCACAACGACGTCGTGTATTCCGGAAGCGAATCCGGACGCGTCTGGCGCTCCGAAGACGCCGGCCTCACCTGGAGCGACCTTTCGGCCGGCCTTCCCGGCCGCGCGGTGACCGACATCGGGTCCGATCCCGGCGATCCCGGGAGAGCGCTCGCGACGATGGGCGGCTTCAACGGCCCGCACCTCTATGAGTGGCGCGCAGGAGCGGGCTGGACGGCGATCGGGGCCGGGCTCCCGAACGTCCCCGCGAACACCGTCGTCCTCCTGACCTCGACCGACGTCCTCGTCGGGACCGACGTCGGCGTCTTCCGGAGCGCCGACGGCGGGGCGAGCTTCGCCCCGTACATGAACGGCCTCCCCGAAGGGCTCGTCGTGACCGACCTCAAGTACAACCCGACGCAGAGCCTCGTGACCGCGGGGACCTACGGCCGCGGCGCGTGGCAGGTCGCGGTCGAGGCGTTCGGTCCGATCGTCCTCTTTGACTCGGTCGACGTCCCGTACGTCGAGGTCGACGGCGACGGCGACGCGAACGTCGAGCCGGGGGAGACGTGGTCGCTCCGTCCCCGCCTTCGGAACGCGGGAAGCGCGACCGCCGAGGGCGTGACGGCCCGGATCGTCCCGGCGACGCCGGGAATCGTCGTTCTGGACCCCTCCCCGCGGGCGTTCGGCGACATCGCCCCCGGCGCGACGGCGGTCCCCGCGGCCGCGGTCGTCTTCACCGTCGACCCCTCGATCGCCTGCGGAACGGTCGCCCGGTTCGACGTCGTCGACATCGCGACGACCAACCTTCCCGGTGACCACGGGGACGAGGTCGACGCCTTTCAGGTCGGGGTGGACAACGGCGTGCCTCCGCCGATCCACACCGTCCTCCTCGACGAGGCGTTCGACTCCGCGAACCCTCCGGGTTGGACGCACCGCGCGGTCGACGAGGGGATCGCCGGGTGCAACAAGGCGACGCAAGACGAGTGGAACCTCGTGACCAAGGAAGCCGCGCGGGGGACCTCCTACCATTGCGGGAACGGGCCCGGGTCGAACTACGGAACCCTGAATTACGCCTGGCTCCACTACGGCGGCCTGGACTCGACCGGCGGCCCGGGACTCTCGATCCCCGCCGACGCGCAGGTGGCCACCCTCACCCTGGTCCACTGGTACCAGACGGTCGTCCAGGGGGACGGCGGGCAGGTCGTGATCGACACGGTCGACGACGGTCAGGACGTCTTCACGACCCTGATCCCCGTCGGCGGCTACCCCTCGGGGACGATCGCCGGTGGAGGGTGCAACGGTCTCGGGGGGAAGCGCGCGTTCCACGGAACCTCCGGCGGATGGGTCACGAGCACCTTCGACCTCACCGCGCATCGCGGGAAGACGGTGTACCTCGCCTTCGTCTTCGGCTCCGACGACCGGCGGCAGGGGGACGGGGAGGGGTGGTATCTCGATCGCGTGAAGCTCGAGATCGAGTCGCCCGGGCCCGTCACGTGCGACGTGATCCGCTGGCCCGGATCGATCCCCGCCGCGTCGCTCGCGATCGACAAGACGGCCGGGGTCGAGCTGACCGCGTCGTGGGGTGCGTCGTGCAACGAGTCGGCCGTCCCGGGGCAGACCTACTCGCTCCACGCGGGGGATCTCTCGTTGCTGCGCGCGACGGGGACGTACGCGCACGCTCCGCTCGAGGGGCGCTGCGACCGCGTTTCCCCGGCGTCGTTCGCACCCGGAGGGGCGGACGAATACTACCTGGTCGCCCCGGTCGCGGGAGGGCGCGAGGGAGGTCTCGGGGCCGACGGGTTCGGCGCGGCGCGGCCGCAGGTCGACGGGACGTGCGGGCTCCCCAGGGCGGAGGCGTGTCCTTAGAAGGCCCGTCGCCGAGGGGGAGGGGCAAGAGCGTCGAGCGCCGGATCCGTCGGTCCCGTGTGACGAGGGTCGCCCCGGAAATCGAGCCTCGTCGCCGCCCTCGCGACGGCGAGCTCGCATCTCGCCGCGCCGATACTCTTCACCGGTTCACCTTCCGGACGAGACGCACAGGAAAACTCGTCGGAAGGGATGTCCGCTCTCACTCTCTCTCCGAGAGCGCGAGCCGCGCACCGATCTCGAGACTGAAGCGCCCGCGCGCGCAGGGGACGATGCGCACCGCGGGGAAGCGCTCCTCGAGTCGCCGGCGCAGGAGGATCAGCCGGCTCTCGAGGTTGTCCTTGTACTCGGGGAGCGAGAGGCTCTTGTCGAGGCGCAGCTCCCGGTTCGTGAACTCCCGTCGTCCGCTCGACCGGTGCTCCTTGAGGAGCTTCCAGAGGATCTTCGCCGGGAGGCTCTTCACGAGGTAGTCGCCGTCGACGAGGATCAACTCCTCCCGGGCGTAGTAGACGAGTTCGTGACTCGGACCCGCCTCTTGCGGGGCTGCGGGAGGAAGCGCGGGGGGCGCCGGCTCTTCCGCCTCCTCCGTCCGCTCGCGCAGGAGCGCGTCGTGGATCGCGAGGGCGAGGTACCCGCCGAGCACTTCGAGGTACGACTTGTCTTCCTCGTGGAACCGGTAAGGAACCTCGCTCTCGACGCAGAGGACCCCGAGGAGCTTCCCTCCGGCGATGAGAGGCACCCCGAGCTGGCTCTCGGGGTTCGGAAGGCCCGGGAGCGGGATCCGGTGCTCCGCCGCCGCGTGCCCCGCCTCCCGGGCCCGTTCGGCGACCGCCTGCGCGTAAAGCATCTGCCGCAGGAGTCCCGAGACCCGGATCGGCTTCCGTGTCTCCGCGACGACGCCCAGGATCCCCTCTCCCAGCCCGATCTCCGCCCCCACGCCGCGCTCGGGGTAGCCGCGCGTCGCGATCGTCGTCAGCCGATCCGGGGTCTCCCCGGCGAGGAGGATCATCGAGTGGCGGAAGTCGAAGAGCTCCTCGAGCGAGGCGAGGACCGAATCGAGCAGGGTTTCGAGGGAGCAGGCCTTCTGGACCCGCACGAGGAAGTCCTGGAGCGCCCTCATCGTGAAAAGGGCGTGCGGCTCCGCGCAGCGAGCGCCCTCGATTCCCGCCTCGTCCGCCGCCCGCTCGACGGAGAGGACCTCGTACACGTCTGCCGCGAGGAGGCGAAAGATCCCCTTGAGACCGGAGTACGAGGCGATCGCCTCGATCCGCGGCTCCATCGCGTCGAAGATCGGTCCCGACGTTTCGGAGCGGATATAGCGAAGCCGGAGGCGATACGCCTGCATCGTGTCGGGGTCGTAGATCCGGACGAGCGCCTGCGGGTTCTCGGCGATGTTCCTCCGGCTCTTGTTGAAGAACTGGAACGAGAGCGCGACGTGGCGCGGATCGACGTACTCGACGTGGCTCAGGAGGGCGCAGTTCGGGATCCCGTCGCGCGAGCAGGTGTAGAGGGTCGCCGGGATCAACCCCTGGAAGCAGGGCGCGAGCGATTCGAGCGGGATCGTCACGACAGGCGCTCTCCCGCCCCGGGGCCGGGGGTCTGGTGGAAGAGGTCGGTCACGCGGATGCGGATCGCGAGGCACGGCCAAACGACCCAGCCGGCGGTCAGCGCCCTCGGGATTCCGATCGCGTCGAGTTCCCGGAGGAAGGCGTCGGCCTGGCGCTCGACCTCGTCGCGCTCGTCGGGCCCGCACGGCCGCACCTCGACGAAGCGCCCCTTGAGCTGGCACGAACGGTGGTCGGTCGGTCGCGAAAGGGCGAGGGCGACCTGTCCATTGTCTTCGAGGTCGCGGAGGATCGGGGCGGCGCCCCCCTCGTGAAGGTACGCGACGAGATGGGTCCGGTCGGGCTCGACCCGGATCGCCCAGACGCGCGTCCCCTCCGGAACGAGGTCCCGATTCCTCGTCGCGATGTTGATCGAGACCCCCGAGGAAACGAACGCCGCCAATTCGTCAGAAATCATAGAGAGCCCGCCTCGACACTCCTCTTAGGAAACTCTTAGCAAGAGATTACGGTCATCGGATGGTGATCGGGAAGGGGTTTCGCGTCATACCTCCTGCAACCGAAGGAGGAATCGATGATGACCCGTGCCGCCGTCCTGATGCTGACCGCCGTCGCCGCCGTCCCCGCCCTCGCCGCTTCCCCGGAGAGCCCGGCGGAGCGGGGAGGCTATCTCGTGAAGATCATGGGCTGCAACGACTGCCATACCCCCTGGAAGATGGGGGAGAAGGGGCCCGAGCCCGACATGAGCCGCATGCTCTCGGGCCACCCCGCGGAGATGGCGCTTTCCCCCGCCCCCGCGCTCGGCCACGGCCCGTGGGGCTGGACCGCCGCCGCGACGAACACCGCCTTTTCCGGACCCTGGGGGACGAGCTTCACCGCGAACCTGACCCCGGACGCGGAAACCGGCCTCGGGAAGTGGACCGAGGAGATGTTCGTGAAGACGATCAAGACCGGGCGTCACATGGGAGTCGGGCGGCCCGTCCTTCCGCCGATGCCGATCCCGGCCTACTCGCAGGCGACCGAGGAGGACCTCAAGGCGATCTTCGCCTACCTCCGGACGATCCCGGCGATCAAGAACCCCGTGCCGCAGCCGATCGAGCCGGTGGAGGCGCGGTGACCATGCGGGCCCTCGTCGCGATCGCCCTCGTCACGATCGCGGCTCCCGGGCGGGCCGGCGACCCGTCGCCGGTCCGTCCGCCGGCGCGTCTGTCGGAGACCGGGCTCTACGCTTCGGGGGGGGCGCTCGTGGTCGCTCCCGAGAACCGGCCGTTCGCGCCGCAGTACCCGCTCTGGACCGACGGCGCCGCCAAGGCCCGCTGGATCTTCCTTCCGGAGGGGACGGCGATCGACACGACCGATCCCGACGCGTGGGTCTTCCCCGTGGGGACGAAGCTCTGGAAGGAGTTCTCCTTCGCCGGAAAGAAGGTCGAGACCCGCCTGCTCTGGCGGGTGGACGAGGCGCGCTGGATCTTCGCGACCTATGTCTGGAACGACGAAGGGACCGACGCCCTGCTGGCCCCCGACGAGGGGGTGCCGGGAGCGGCCTCGATCGCGCCGGGGAAACGCCACTCGATCCCCTCGGTCTTCGAGTGCACCGCCTGCCACGCGAGCGCAGGATCGGTGCCTCTGGGCTTCTCGACCCTCCAACTCTCGGACGACCGGGACCCGAACGCCGTCCACGCGGAGCCCCTCGACCCCGGCATGATCACGCTCCGCACGCTCGTCGAGGAAAGGCGGCTCGTGCCCGACCGGAGCGCCTGGGTCGCGGATCCCCCGCGAATCGTCGCCTCGAGCCCGGTCGAGCGGACGGCGCTCGGGTACCTCCACGGGAACTGCGGGCACTGCCACAACCCGACCGGGCCCCTCGCACCGGTGGGGATGGTCCTGTCGCACCCGGTGACGATCCAGCCGGGGGTCGTCGCCCCTGCGCTCGTCACCACGTGGGACCGCTCGGGACAGTGGGCGATCCCCGGCCTCGCCGCGGGCGCCTCCCGCCGCATCGCGGCCGGGTTCCCCGAGCGCAGCACGATCGTCGAACGCATGCGTTCGCGGCGGCCGGCCTCCCAGATGCCGCCCCTCGGGACGGCGCTCCCGGATCGCGACGCGATCGCCCTCCTCGAATCGTGGATCCGGGGGGAGGTCGTCACCGCCGGGAAGCGATGACCGCGCGGCCGAGGAGCACGGCGACGCCGAGATAGGCGATCCAGAGCGTCCGGTCGCCGACGCGGGAATAATCGGTTTGGACCGCGGAGACGGGGACGTCGCCTGCGAGCACCGCCTCTTCGAAGAGGGGGGTGCGTGCCGTGACGTTCTGCAGCGGGTGGGCGAACGCGCTGCGACGGCATGTTCCAACGGCCGAACCAGGCGTCCTTCGTGATGTTCCCCAAGATCTCGGCTCCGCGGTCCACAAGGGGGTCGCGCAGGCGTGGGAGCCGAGCACGACCGTTCGGTTGGTGTGCGGTCGCTCGAGGAAACGGAGGAGCGGCACGAGACCGACGAAGGCGAGGATGGGGACGGAAAAGGGGTTGTAGGCGAGGACGGGCGCGGTCCCGGTGCTCCTGCTCGCGCGAAGTCTGCTGACGTTTTACCTGGTCGGGTTGCCCCTGCTCGCTGCGGGCATCGTGATGGCGGTCCAAGGAGACCCGTGCCGCTGCGGCGAGACAGGCTGACCGCCTACCACGGTCCCTCCGCCCCGTCGACGGTGCAAACCACCGAATAGTGGCGATCGGCTCCGGTGGCGCCGCCCGGATCCAGGAACGTCGGGAGGGTCGTCTCGCCCGCGAAGGTCCAGGAGGGACGGTCGAGCCCGGGGGTGTCCGAGACGTAGATGCGAAAGCCCTCCGCGGTCGGGTCTGCCTGCCACGAGAGGCGAAGATTCGGTCCTTCGCGGAACAGGCGCAGCGTCCGGATCGCCTCGCAATCCGACTGCGGGACCACTTCGGGGACCGGAGGAAGGCTCACCCGTTCCTCCAGGCTCAGGGCCAGGTTGAGGTCTCCCTCTCCCGCGCAGAGCGGGATCATGCGAAAGCCGAGCTGGATCGGGTTCACGTTCGAGTCGAGCGTCGAGCGGATCTTCACTCCGTGGCTCCCGATCGACGAGTCGTCGTCATCCGGATACACGGTTTTCGACGGCACGATGTCGTTGAACGCCGCATCGTCGAGGTAGTGGAACTCGCGGCTCGCGTACAGGGTCGACTGCGGCACGTTCCACGAGAGGAACGCGCCGCCCGCGGAGGTCGCGAAGAGGTGCCAGGCCGTGTAGGCGGTCGACACGCCGGCGTCCGGCACGCCGTCCACCGGGAGTCCGAGGGGGTGGTTCGGCGTGAAGAGCCGCGAACCGGACCGCGGCAACCAATCGAAGTAGACCCAAACGGAGTCCACCGGGTGGACCCGCAGATTGATGTTGCGGGTCCACGCGTCCCGCTCGATGACGTCGCGCAGGATCGTGTTCACCCCGCTCCGCGCCCCACGGACGTAGCGGATCGCGCGGATCGGCCCCGCGATCCCTCCGAGATAGGTCGAGTTCTCGCTCCAGTCCTCCTCGTCCTGGCGGAGGAGGCCGAGCCCGGGCTCGGCGCGCCCCTTGAAACGGTCGATCAGGTCGACGCCGCTTCCGCACGGGGCCATGACGCGGAAACCGGTCGTGAGCCAGTTCCCCACGAAATCGACCTGGAACGCGTCGGTCGTCACGATTCCGTTCGGCTGGCCGTTCCAGGCGACGTACGAAACGGGGGACTCCGGGAGGCCGGGGCCGAGGTAGAGATAGACGTACCGCGGCTGCTCGGGGTTGACCGGCCGGGGGTCGATCACCCGGATCTCGAAGCGCGTCTCTCCGGCTCCGTCCACCCAGGAGCCGTCGAGGGGAGCGCGCTCCCCCGCGTCGCCGAAAAGAAAGACGAGCTCATCCTCGACGTCGAAGAGGCCGTCGTCCTCGCCGAAGACGTCGTAAACGACCTCCGAGAACTGCGTCGGGAGTCCGGGATCGAAGACCTTGAGGAAGCGCTGATCGACTTGAAAGGGGATCGGAACGAAGGAGGCGGTGCCGGGGTCGTAGCGGAAGAGCCCGAAGTCGGCGATCGGTACCCCCGCGAGGCCCGTGAGCGCGGCGCCGGAAACCCAGACGACCTCGTCCGATCGCCCCGATTCCAAGAATGGCGACTCGGGGGCGGCGGCGAAGACGCTCGGAGCACGCGACGAGAGGACCAGGAGCACGAGGTGCGCAGACGCCCGGCGGAGCCTCCCGTCGTTCCCGCGGCCCATCGGCCCCCCTCCGAAGCTACCGTGGCATCGGTCTATGCGGTAAAAGCATACCCTGACTCCGCCGGCCGGGCAACCGCAGATCTTCGGTTCAGCGTATAAGCACCTTCCGGAGGGACTCGCATCATGACAAGGCCGATTTGGTTCGCTCTCCCGCTCGTCGCGTCCGTCGCGGCCCTCTCGGCCGAACCCGGCCATGAAGAGAAGCCCTCCGATCCGCCGGTCGCCAAGGAAACGCAAGGCGCCGCGTTCGCATCGGGCCCCGCAGTGGTCCGCGGGAACTTCCGGAGCATTCAGGTGAACGTCGATGCCTTCGGGAACGACATTCTCGGAGACGCGGCGAACGAGCCCTCGATGGCGATCGACCCGACGAACCCCCAAAACCTCGTGATCGGGTGGAGGCAGTTCGACACGGTCGCGTCGAACTTCCGGCAGGCGGGGGTCGCTTACAGCCACGACGGAGGGGAGACGTGGACCTTCCCCGGCGTGCTCGAGCCAGGCCAGTTCCGGAGCGATCCCGTTCTCGCCGCCGACAGTCTCGGCAACTTCTTCTACTACAGCCTCAGCACCACCACGAACGCCGAGATGTTCGTCTCGACCGACAAGGGAGTGACCTGGACCGGCCCGATCTCGGCCTTCGGGGGGGACAAGACCTGGATGGCGGCCGACACGACCGGCGGAACGGGGAACGACCACCTCTACGCAATCTGGAACTCCCAGTTCACGTGTTGCGCCGCCGGGACCGATTTCACCCGAACGACGAACTCGGCACAAACGTTCGACGGCCCCTACGCCACCCCATCGAAGCCCAAATGGGGAACGGTCGAGGTTGGCCCCGACGGGCGGGTCTACGTCGTCGGGACGCGGCTCTCGTCGACCGCGTATCCCGTTCCGCACCTCCTCCTCTCCTCGGGGAACGCCCAGAACGCCGGTGAAACCCCCTCCTTCGACCGGGTCACCGGCGTCACGCTCGGCGGCGAGACGACGACCGGAGGGACCCCGAACCCCGGGGGCCTCATGGGGCAGGTCTGGGTCGCCGTCGATCGCTCCTCCGGTTCGACGCGGGGGAACGTGTACGTCCTCGGCTCGGTCGATCCCGCCGGGTCCGATCCGATGGACGTCCACCTCGTTCGGAGCACCGATGGCGGGGCGAGCTTCGCCGCGCCGGTCCGCGTGAGCGACCGCGTCCCCGGAGCGTGGCAATGGTTCGGGACGCTCGCGGTCGCCCCGAACGGCCGGCTCGACGTCGTCTGGAACGACACGCGGACCGATCCGTCGGGTCGGGTTTCGGAGGTCTACTACGCCTACTCCACAGACGCCGGAGCGACCTGGTCGCGCGGCCTCCCGGTGACCCCCGCCTTCGATTCCACGATCGGGTACCCGAACCAGAACAAGCTGGGCGACTACTACCACCTCGTTTCCGATCTCGAGGGGGCTGCGCTCGCCTACGCCGCCACCTTCCGGGGAGGGCAGGACGTCTATTTCCTCCGCGTCGGCGATTGCAACGCGAACGGCCGTCACGATGCGTCCGACCTGTCCCTCGGGACCAGCGCCGACTGCGACCTCGACGGGAACCCGGACGAGTGCCAGGACCGCGTCGTCTGTCTCGGGTGCGACGCCGACGGGATCTGCCAGCGCGGCGAGAGCTGCGAATCGTGCCCGGTCGATTGTCCGTCGGGAACCTCCGGGTGCGGCAACGCGATCTGCGAGCCGGCGCGCGGGGAGGACTGCCTCTCGTGTCCCTCCGACTGCAACGGCGTGCAGGGAGGAAACCCGGGCAATCGTTACTGCTGCGGGGACGGCGACGGGACGAACCCGATCGGGTGCGCCGATGCGCGGTGCTCCCAGGACGGGCGCTCGTGCGTTTCGACCCTCGTCGATCCCGCGTGCTGCGGCGACGGGCTTTGCGAGAGCGGAGAGACGACCTCCACCTGCGTCGCCGACTGCGTCGTCGGAGCGTCGGGGGAGGCGAGGAATCTCCGCGTCGCGGGATTCGATCGCGCCACGGGGCGGATCGACCTCCTCTACGACCCCGCGTGCGACGCGACGCAGCACACGATCTACAGCGGAGCGCTCGCCTCCGTCGCCGCCTACGACTACACGGCGGCCGCCTGCAACCGCGGGGCGTCCGGATCGGCGTCGTTCGTCCCGGGCCCCGGGAGCGTCTTCTTCGTCATCGTCGGGAACGACGGCGCCAAGGAAGGATCCTACGGCGCGAACGGCGCGGGGGGCGAGCGGCCGGAGGATACCTCCACTCCAGGGTGTGACCTACCGCAGAACCTCGCGGGGATTCTCTGTGAGTAGGCGGGGCCGCGCGGGCTCGTAACGCTCGAGGCGTCCCCGCTTCGAGGCCAAGACGCCGAGGATCGCGCCCCCCGCGATCATCGCGAGCCCGATCCACTGGGACGTGGCGAGCCCCATCCAAAAGCCGCGGCGGTCGTCCCGGAGGAACTCCCACCCGAAGCGCGACGCCCCGGCGATGAGGAGAAAGAGGGCGCTCACCTGACCGTCGAAGCGGCGATGCCGGAAGACCCAGACGAGGACCGCGCAGAGCAGGATCCCCTCGATCGCCTGGTAGGCCTGGATCGGAACGAGCGGGATCCCGAGCGGTGTCCCGCTGATCCGCCGCGCCGCCGGATCGACGAAGGTGACGCTCCACGTCGAAGCGGTCGGCTTGCCGTAGCAGCAACCGGCCATGAGGCAGCCGATCCGGCCGATCCCCATTCCGAGCGGAACGACGGCGAGTGCGAAGTCGAACGAGGCCAGGACCGGGAGCCCGTGCTGCCGGAAAAGCCAAAGGCTGAACAGTGCCCCCCCGAGGATCGCGCCGAACACGACCCGTCCGGCGACGAGGAATTGGTGAAAGGGGATCTCCCCGCCGACGAGCGCGCGCCACTCGACGACGAGATAGAGGAGCCGGGCCCCGATTTCCCCGGCGATGCAGAACTGGAAGGCGAGGTCGACCATCTTCCAGAAGGGGATTCCCACGTGCGTGGCGAGCCGGCAGCCGAGCGCGATCGCGGAGAGCATGCCGAGGACGAGAAAGACCCCGTAGGCGGGGATCGAGAGGTGTTCCGTGAGATGGAAGTGGGGATGCACGCGGCGACCGCCCTCCACGAATTCGACGAAAGGGGTACGCGAGATTCCGCTTCCGGACAAGGGCTTCAATCCGGCCGCCGCGCTCCTTGCTACGTCGCCATAATCGGCGTAGAAGAGCGTGCCTCGTGGGAGGAGGGAGGATTGATCGAGGGAACGATCCGCGTCGTGCGAGCGGGGCTCGCGCTTCTCGCCGTGTTCGCGGTCGCCCTCGCGACCGAATTCTGGATCCGACTCGCCGTCATTCCGTGGCACCGGCGCGGCACGGTCTCGTGGCATCGCGCCTGGAACCGCGAGGTCCGGAACTGGGGGATCCGCACGGTCCGCGCCGCGACGACCTTCGCGCGGCTCGAGGTCCGCGTCACGGGAACCGTTCCGGCGAGCGGTCGCTATCTCGTCGTCGCGAATCACCAGAGCAGCATCGACATCCCCTTCCTGATCCACGTGCTTCGTCCCCTCAACCTGAAGTTCGTCGCCCACGATGGCCTCAAACGCGGGAAGCCCGCGGTGTCGACGGGACTCCGGTGCGGGGGATCGGTCTTCATCGGAAAGCGGAACCTCCGGGACGATCTTCGGGCGCTCCGGGAGTTCGCGGCGACGCTCGAGGGGATGGAGGGCACAGCGGTGATCTTCCCCGAGGGGGTCCGCACCCACGACGGCGTTCTCGAGCCCTTTCAAACCGCGGGGATGCGGACACTCGTGGAGGCGACGGGCCTTCCGATCCTCCCCGTCGTGCACGACGGGTTGTGGAAGGCGCGAACGATCCGCGACGCGCACCGCCTGGTCGGAGGGACGGTTCGCTTCCATATCCTCGAGCCGATTCCCGTCGATCGCCGGACGGATTACGCGGAGGTCGAGAGCGCGATGCGCAAGGAACTCGAGCGGCTCCGAGAGGAGCGGGGATGAAGGCGCTCGTCCTCGACTTCGACGGGGTGATCGCCGACAGCGCCCGCGAGTCGTTCGCCGTCGCCCTCGCGACCTACCGAGACCTCCGGCCGGATTCGCGTCTGACGCGCGAGGAGGGGATCTACCGGTCCTTCGTCGAGAGAATGCCCCTCGGGAACCGCGCGGAGGACTACGCCGTGATCCTCGCCGCGATCGAGTCCGAGGCGGCGCTCGTCGACCAGGCGGCGTACGACGCCTTCCGCGCGGCTCAGGATTCCGGCTGGCTTGTCCACTACCATCGCCGCTTCTACGAGATCCGCGAGGCGATGGCGCGGAACGATCCCCCCGGGTGGAAGGCGCTCATGCCTCCCTATCCGGCCTTCGTCGAACTCCTGAAGCGGCGGGCGGGAGAGGTCGTCTACGCCCTCGCGACGGCGAAAGATCGGGCGTCGGTCGAGAGCCTCCTTCGCGAATACGGGATTGCGGAGCTCTTCCCGCAGGGCCTCATCATGGACAAGGAGGCCGGAACGCGAAAGGCGGATCACCTCGAGGCCCTCCACGCGCGCCTCGGCGTCGACTGGGGGGAAATCACCTTCGTCGACGACAAGGTGAACCACCTCGACGCCGTCGCCCCGCTCGGGGTCCGCTGCGCGCTCGCGGCGTGGGGGTACAACGGACCGAGGGAGTGGGCGCTCGCCACCGAGCGCGGATACCTGGTTTGCACGCTCGAGGACGCGGGGTCGCGACTCTTCGGGAGATGAGCCGGTTTCCGGAATCGACCTCGGGAGACCACGTTTCGGTTCCGGTCGTGCGAGAACCCGGCGCGCTCCTCCGCGTTCCTTCGGGTTCTCGCTACGGAAGACGGCCCGCGGGCGGCCCGCAGGCGGTCCGCAGTAGGGGCCTCGCGATTCGCCGGTGGATCGGCGAGATGCAACCCGCTTGCGCCGGAGGCGTACCATGGGTCCTCGACCGAAAACGGAGGATCGTTCCCATGCGCGAGAGGCTTCTCCCCATCCTGCTCTTTTCCCTCACGCCGGTTCTCGCGGCCGAAGGCTATTTGCGGCAACCCGCTCTGCACGGGGACACGATCGTCTTCGTGGCGGAGGGAGACCTCTGGACCGTCTGGGCGTCGGGCGGAACCGCGCGGCGGCTCACGAGCCATCCCGGGTTCGAGTCGTTCCCGGCGATCTCCCCCGACGGGACCCGGGTCGCGTTCACGGCGGCCTACGACGGGAACTCCGACGTCTTCGTCGTCCCGATCCGGGGAGGGGAGCCGAAGCGGCTCACCTGGCATCCTGCGCCCGACCAAGTCGTCGGTTGGACTCCCGACGGGAAGCGCATCCTCTTCCGGAGCAACCGCGAGATGCCTCACGGCGAACCGGAGCTCTTCTCGATCCCGGCGGCGGGGGGGGAACCCGAAAAGCTCCCCCTCGGCTGGGCCGGACGGATCGCGATCGACCCCGAGAGCGGGCGCTGGGCCTTCACCCGAACCTCCACGGAGACCTTCACGTGGAAGCGCTACCGGGGAGGGACGGCCTCGGACATCTGGGTCGGCGATCCGGAGGAGGCCGACTTCCGGAACGTGACGAACTTCGAGGGAACGGACGCCTTTCCGATGTGGCACGGCGGGAGGATCTGGTTCCTGAGCGACCGCGGGGGAACGGCCGACCTCTGGTCGATGCGACCCGATGGGACCGACCGCACGCGGCACACCGAGGTTTCGCCGTGGGACGTTCGCACCCCCTCGATCGCCCCCGACGGACGGATCGTGTTCGTTCTCGCGGGAGACGTCCACCTCTACGATCCGAAGACGGGCAAGAACGCGAAGGTCGCGATCGACCTTCCGAGCGACCGGATCCTCACGCGAGTCCGGTATCCCGACGCCGTCCGCTACATGAGCGGGATCGATCTCTCCCCCGACGGGGAGCGGCTCGCCGTGACCGTGCGCGGGGAGATCTTCTCCGTCCCGGTGAAGAAGGGGGTGACGCTTCCCGTCACCCGGGGCAGCGGGGCGCGCGAGCGCGGAGCGACGTTCAGCCACGATGGCAAGCGGATCGTCTTCCTCACCGATGCGAGCCGCGAGGAGGAGATCCGCTCGATCGACGCGTGGGGGCGCGGGGAGTCGAGCCGGATCAAGCCTCCCGCGGAAGGAGGTTGGCACTACCCGCCCGCTCCTTCGCCCGACGGGAAGTGGATCGCGTATTCGGACGGCACGCAGGCGCTCTGGGTGATCCCGGCGACGGGCGGGACTCCGGTGCAGGTGGATCGCTCGACCCAGGCCGAGATCCGCGAGTACGCGTGGAGCGGGGATGGGCGCTGGCTGGCGTACGCGAAGGTCGAGCCGAACGACTACGGGTCGATCTTCCTGTTCGACGCGACGGAGAGGAAGGTCCACCGCGTGACGACCGAAACGACGAACGACCGTTCCCCCGCCTGGGACCCCGACGGACGGTACCTCTATTTCCTGAGCGACCGCTTCACGAACCCGATCCTCGGCAGCGTCGACTGGAACAACGTCGACTTCAAGCAGACGCGCCCGTTCGTGGTCACCCTCCGCAAGGACGTCCCGAACCCGTTCGACGATCTCGCGGGCTTGCCCCCGAAGGACGAGGGGAAGGACGAAAAAAAGAAGGAAAAGAAGGAGGACGAGACGAAGGACGAGCCGCCGAAGCCGGTGGAGATCGACCTCGACGGGCTCGGCGAGCGGATCGCCCCGTTTCCCGTGCCGCAGGGGATCTACGTCGGTCTCGCCGCGACCGCGAAGAGCGTCTTCTGGGCGAGCCTTCCGGCGAAGGGGATGGCCGAGCAGCCCGCGATGTTCGAGGAAGCCGTCCCGGAGGCGACCCTGTGGAGCTTCGACCTGGAAAAGAAGAAGGCGAAGCCGTTCCTCGAGGGGATCTCCGACGCCGTCCTCGCGCCCAAAGCGGGGAAGATCGCGGTCGTCAAGAAGCCCGGGGAGATCTACGTCCTCGGCGCCGACGCGCCGCCTCAGCCAGACGCCCTCGCGGAGGCGGCCGTGGACCTCTCGGGGGTCGTCGTCGAGCTCGATCCGCGCGAGGAGTGGGAGCAGATCTACTTCCAGGCATGGCGAGAGATGCGAGATTTCTATTGGGACCCGGGCATGGGAGGGGTCGACTGGAAGGCGATCCGCGACCGCTACGCGACGCTCCTTCCGCGGCTCGCGATCCGCGACGACCTCCGCGACCTGATCGGCGAAGTGATCGGAGAGCTTGCGACCTCCCACACGTACACCTGGGGCGGCGATCCCGGCGTCGAGGTGCGGGGGGTTCCGACCGGTCTGCTCGGCGCCGACCTCGTCCGCGACGGCAACGCCTTCCGCGTGACGAGGATCTACCGGGGGGATCCGGCAGACAACGTGCGCTCGCCACTCGAGGCTCCGGGCGTCGGCGTGCAGGAAGGGGACTTCCTCCTCGCGGTGAACCACCGGCCCTTCGAGGAGGGGCTCCCATTCGAGGCGCATCTCGAGGCGCTCGCCGGAAAGCGCGTCGTGCTGACGGTCAACCGGAAGAACGCCCCCGAGGGGGCGCGCGACGTCGTCGTCGTCCCGATGGCGGGAGATTCTGCGCTCCGTTACGCCGACTGGGTTCGCGAGAACCGCGAGTTCGTCGCCGAGAAGACCGGCGGGAAGATCGGTTACGTCCACGTCCCCGACATGTGGACCGATGGCCTCGTTCGGTTCAACACGTGGTTCTACCCGCAGTTGAAGAAGGAAGGGATGATCGTCGACGTGCGTTGGAACGGGGGGGGCGCGGTTTCGCAGATGCTCCTCGAGCGGCTGCGGAGGAAGGTTCTCTCCTTCGACCGCGCGCGTGGGGGAGGAATCGCGACGTACCCGGCGCGGGTCCTGAACGGCCCGTTCGTCGTGCTGACGAACGAGTTCGCGGGCTCGGACGGCGACATCTTCCCGCATGCGGTGCAACTCGAGAAACTGGCGCCGGTCATCGGGATGCGCTCGTGGGGCGGGGTCGTGGGGATCCGCGGGGACAAGCCGCTCGTCGACGGAGGGCTCGTCACCCATCCCGAGTTCGCCTGGTGGGATCCGAAGGAGGGGTGGTCGCTCGAGAATCGTGGGGTGAACCCCGACATCGTCGTTCCGAACCTCCCGCAAGACGTCGCGAAGGGTATGGACGCACAGTTGCAGAGGGGGATCGACGAGGTCCTCGCCCTCTGGAAGAAGCACCCGCCGATCAAGCCCGAATTCGGACCCATCGAGCGGAAGGGCAGGGAGGGGTTCCGAGGCGAGGCGGCGCCTTGAGGACGCGGCTCTCCTCGAAGAACCGACTCGCGCCGGGCTCGTTCCTCGCGCTATCGCTCTTCCCCTGGGCCCTCGCTCATGGAAAGGAGGTCGAAGCCATGGCCCTGAAAGTCACGAGCCCGGCGTTCGCGGCGAACGCCCGGATCCCGTCGAAACACACCTGCGACGGCGCCGACGTGTCTCCGGCGCTTTCTTGGGCCGGAGTTCCGGCAGAGGCGAAGAGCCTCGCCCTCGTCATGGACGACCCCGATGCTCCCGTCGGCACGTGGGTGCACTGGGTCCTTTACGACCTGCCCCCGACCCTGGCGGGACTCCCCGAGGGAGTCCCGAAGAAAGAGCGGCTCGACGGCGGAGGCACGCACGGGGCGTGCTGGGGGGTCGACCGCTTCAGCCGCGTCGGCTACTCCGGCCCTTGCCCACCACCGGGCCCGCCCCACCGGTACCATTTCAAGCTCTACGCGCTCGACCGGGTGCTCGGCCTTCCTCCCCGCGCGACGAAGGCCGATCTCCTCGAGGCGATGAAGGGGCACGTGCTCGCGGAGGGGGAGCTGGTCGGGACGTACGGGCGTTGATGCCCGAGGAGAGGACGATGCGGCGAATCGACGTCGAGCACGCTCCCTCCGAGGAGCGCCTGGAACGAATGGGGGTATACGGCTGGCCGATCTGGACCAAGGAGCCGTCGACCTTCCCGTGGACCTACGACGAGCCCGAAACCTGCTTTTTCCTCGAAGGGGACGTCGTGGTCACCCCCGATGCCGGCGACCCGGTCCGGGTCGGCGCGGGGGACCTCGTGACCTTCCCTTCCGGGATGTCCTGCACCTGGGAGGTCCGGAAGGCGGTGCGGAAGCACTACCGGTTCGGGTGAATCCTGGTCCTAGCGGTCCGGCCTCACCCGGACCATCGTGAACGCTTCCGGATCGTAAAACCGCCGGACGAACGCGTTCACCTCGTCGAGCGTGAGCGCGGCCGCGCGCTCCGCCTGCCGGTCGAAGAAGCCGTACGGAAGACCACTCGCCCGCTCGGTCATCGCGACGGTGAGGATCTGCTGCGGCGACTGCCGCTCCGATGCCCGGCTCCCGACGACGTTCCCCGCGGCGAGCGCGCGCTCTTCCTCGGTGATCCCGTCCCGATGAAGGTCCTCGAGCACCTCGCGGATCTTCCCCTCGGCGGCCCCGGCGTTCTCGACTCGAGTGAACGTCGTGAGACCGTAGAGCCCCGGATCGAGCCCCCCGTCGTCGTAGACGCCCGCTCCGTAGGTGTCCCCCTCCTCTTGCCGGAGGGCGACCATGAGGCGCGAGTGGAAGTGCCCGCCGAGGGCGTGGTCGGCGATCAGGGCGGCGGGGGCGTCCGGGTCCTGCCATGCGAGCGACTCGCGCCCATAGGCGAAGTAGACCTGGGTCAACCGCGCGAGCGGGACGTCGACCTTCCGCGGGCGGTCCGCCGCGGGGCGGAGCGGCGCGAGCACCGGCTCGACCCCGGCCGGGGGATCGACGACGGGCGGGGGAAGGAGCCCCGACGCGAGTTCCCTCGCCTCCTCGAGCGTCAGGGCGCCGGCGAAGCCGATCAACCGCCCGGGGAGCCGGACGAGGGTGTCGCGGGCCGCCGCGAGCGCCTCGACGTCGGTGGTGAACGGGAGCGGCTTCTCGTACGGCTTCCGGCGCGGGTCGTCCTCCCGGAAGAGGAGCCGCGCCACGGCCTGCATCAGGACGTAGCGGGGCTCCTTGAGCGCGAGCTTCCAGCCGATCTTCGCGCTCTGGCGTCTGCGCTTCAGCTCCGATCGGTCGAACTCGCGGTTCGCCAGCACGTCGCGGACGAGAGCGAGGACCGCGGGAAGGTCCTCCTTGAGGCACGAGACGGTGAGCCACGAGGAGCGGGACCCCGCGGAGAGATCGAGGGAAGCCGCGAGCCGGTCGGCCCGGCGCCGCAACTCCCCGCGCGGGTCGTGGGCCTGGATTTCGAAGGCGGCGTCGGCGTCGTGCTCGACGACCCACGGGCTGAAACGTCCGGCGGCGAAACGGATCGTGACGTGGACGAGCGGCACGCGTGGGTCTTCGACGAGGAGGCCCGTCGTCCCCGCGTCCACGGTCCACTCCCGGACCTCCGCCGCCGGGAGGGGGGTCGCGAGGAGCAGAGCGGCGAGGACGGTCGCGCGCATCAACGCCCTCCCAAGAGGGGGTAGAGCCACCCGAAGAGGGTCACGTAGAGGGGGACCTTCTCGGGACGCACGTACAGGCGGACCGGCCGCGCGTCGAGGATCCACCGCCGGACGACGCGACGGACCTCCTCGGCGCTCACCGCGTCGATCCGGGCGGCGGCGTCGAAGGCGCGCGCGGCGTCCCCCTCCCACCAGGCGGCACGGCCGATCGCGTCGGCCATCGCGGAGGCGTAGTAGGAGCGCCGGAACTCCTCCGCCCGGAGGGAGCGTTTCGCCGCGGAGAGCCGATCGGGGTCGAGCCACTCGAACGCGCCGAGGCTCGTTCGGGCCTCCTCGATGTGGCGGAAGGCGGTCTGCTCTCGCCGGTACGGGAGGTTCGCCGCATAGAAGGCGAGGACCCCCCCGCGTCTCGCCCACGCGATCTCCGTCCCCGCCTCGAGCGCCTTCCGGCGGACCCGGACGATTTCGTCCTCGAAGAGGTCGACGCTCCCACCGGCGAGGATCTCGGCCGCGACGCGGAGCGCGTCGGCGTCGGGATGGGCGGGCGGGGGGAGCGGAAAGCCGAGGACCGCGACCTCGACCGGCGGGATGTCCTCCTCGAGTGCGATGCGTTCGGGGAGCGGCCAGTCCGGGATCGCGGGGACGTCGGCGGGGGGCGCTCCGCCCTCCGGAAGTGGGCCGAACTCGCGCCGGATGGCGGCGAGCGTCACCGCGGGATCGACGGGTCCCACGACGACGAGGTGCGCGTTTGCCGGCCGGTACCACGCCGCGTAGAACTCCCGAGCGTGCTCGAGGGTCGCGGCGGCGATGTCTTCCTTCGTGCCCACCGGCGTGAGGGCATAGGGGTGCGCTCCGAGGATCTCCTCGAGAGCCTTCGTGAAGAGCCGGCTGAACGGGTCGTTCTCGGTCGAGACGCGAAGCTCCTCCGTCACGATCCGCTTCTCGTTCGCGAGGTTCTCCTCGTCGAGATCGAGGTGCGCCATCCGGTCGGCCTCGATCGCGAGGACTTCCTCGTGCCCGGCCGGGGGGATCTCCGAGACGTAGACCGTCTCGTCGAAGGAGGTGAAGGCGTTCACGTCGCCGCCGTACCGCTCGTGAAGGTCCCATACCGCGCGCTTCGGATGCGCGGGCGTCCCCCCGAACATCAGGTGCTCGAAGAGGTGCGCGAACCCCCGCGTTTCCGGCTCCTCGTTCGCGGACCCGACTCGAAACCACACCTGCGTCGCGACGACCGGCATCCGCGGGTCGGGGAGGATCGAAACGGAGAGGCCGTTCGGGAGAGTTTCCGAGACGTAGCCCGGCGGGGGGGCGGCGATCGCGGCCCCGGCCGCGAGAAGGAGGACCCCGGGTGCTTGGCGGAAGCGCATCGGTCGGCGATCATGCCACGAACGGAGGCCTCTTGATCGCGAGCGATCCTGCACGCATCCCCGCGACCGACGGGGTCCCGCTCGCGGCGACGGTCTTCCGCCCGCCCGCGACGAGGGCCCCGAGCGACGTCGTGGCCATCGCGTCGGCGATGGGGGTCCGCCACCCGTACTACTACCCGTTCGCCGAATACGTCGCGGGACGCGGGGCGGCGGTCGTGACCTTCGACTACCGCGGGATCGGCCGCTCGCGGCCGGCGAGCCTGCGGGGGTTCGAAGCGCGCCTGAGGGACTGGGGCGCCCTCGATCTCGCCGGGGTGATCGACTGGGCGCTCCGAGAGTTCCCGGACCGTCCGGTCCGGGTCGTCGCCCACAGCGTCGGAGGGCAGATCCTCGGGCTCGCGGTTCGAGATGGGGCTCCCTCCTCCGTCCTCGCCGTCGCCGCGCAGAGCGGGTACTGGGGCGGCTGGACGGGGATGGGCCGCTTGCGGGTCCTCTCGCTGTGGTACCTCCTGATCCCTCTCCTCGCTCCTGCGCTCGGGTACTTCCCCTCCCGCTGGGTGGGACTCGGAGAGAACCTTCCTGCGGGAGTCGCGCGGGAGTGGGCGCATTGGGGACGCCATCCCCGCTACGTCCTCGGGCGCGTCGGTGAGGCGGACGCGGCGAGGTACGCGGCCTACCGCGGACGCCTGCGCGCCGTCCGCCTCGCGGACGACGTCTTCGCCCCGGAGGCGAGCGTGCGCGCCCTCCTCGAGTTCTACCCGAACGCGGTGCGGGAGATGCGCGTGCTCCATCCGCGCGACGTCGGGCTCCGAGAGGTCGGGCACTTCGGCTTTTTTCGGGAGAGCGTCGGGGGGCGCCTGTGGCCCGCCGAGGTCGACTGGCTCCTCGATCAGGCGGGGGGAGGGGCGGGAGGAGTCTCCGAGGCCCGCTCGTCCTCGTAGAGCCGGTACTTGATCGACGAGTAGACGGCGAAGAAACGCTGCACGTACTTCACCGTCTCCGCGTAATTCGGAAGGTCTCCGAAGCGGTGGAGGAGCGATCGAGGGTCCTTGACCCGGACCGCCTCCGGTCCCGCGTTGTACGACGCGACCGCGGTGCTGGCGAGGCCCTGGAACGAGTCGAGGGAACGCGCGAGATAGCGAACCGTCTGCGGGACGACCTTGTACGAGACCCTCGCATCGAGCGCCTCGAGCGCCTCGCGACCCTCGCCGAAGAAATCGTGTTTGGCGAATTCCTCCTCGATCGCGTCGATGTACGCCTGGAGCGCCTTCTTCGAGGGGTCCTCCTCGTCGCGGAGCGCCCGGTACTCCCGAAGCACTTCGAGCGAGCCCGTGGCAACCGCGCGATCGATCGCCGCGTCGGCCGAGAAGCCGATCCCCCCGTGCCGGCTCCGGAAGGCCGCGCGCCGCTCGTCCCGCCCCTGCCGGTAGACCGCTCGCTCCTCGCGGAAGGCGAACCACAGATCGGCCCGTGCGGTCGGGGTCAGTCCGTATTCCCGCGCCGTGTCGGGCATGAACTGCGCCATTCCGACGGCGCCCGCGGGGGATACGACGGTCGGGTGGAAGCGCGACTCGTTGTAGAGGAGGGCGAGGACAGCGATCGGGTCGACGGGGCGCACGGAGAGGTTCTCGGCGATCCCCGCGAAGAGGTGCGCGACGATCGACTCGAGATGCTTCGGGAGGAACGGCATCCGGCTCGGGTGCCGGTCCCAGAAGGTCATCGTCATCCCGTCCGGATGCTCGGTTTCCAGGAAGGCGTAGACCGCCTTCACGAGGGCGGAAGCCGCGCGATCCGAGAGGTCGGGGCGGTAATCGCTGTCGAGCCGGAACTCGAGCGGGTAGGCCCGGTGGATCGGGCTCGCGGCGTACCCGGTCGGAGCGGGGGGCACGGGGATCTCCTCGGCCCGGGCGTGCCGGAGCACCGCCCCCACCCCGGCGACCAACCCCAGCCCCACGAAGTTCCGCCGGTCGATCACTCGTCTCCCGCCTCCATCGAAAGCTCCGAGGCGATCCGGTCGGAGCCCTTCTTCTTCCGCTTCGCCTCGGCCGGGTCCTTGATGCCCACGCGAGCGGCGTCGAGCGCTCCGGAAGCGCACAGCCCCGCGACGATCGACTCGGCCCTCGCGCGGGCGAGAGCCTTCAAATCTTCGCCCGAGGCCGGCTGAGCCGCCAGGAGCTTCGCGCGGAGCGATTCGTAGAACGCCGGCGGGTCTGGGAACGCCGCCCGCTCCGCCTCGAGCGCCTCGGCGCCGAAGCCCTCGGCGAAGAGAGTCTCGAGGATGCGGTCCATGGTCGCGCCCTCGGCCGCGGCCTCGGCGGCCGCCGCGCGCCTCGACTCGAGCAA
>CAZVOE010000009.1:37599-49516 GCA_964628935.1 uncultured Acidobacteriota bacterium | reverse complement strand
GCCAGCGGACCTGGACTAACATAGCGAGTGGTACGACAACCGGGGGCGGGTCAGTACCTTCTGCGCAACCTGAGTAAGGGCCGCGGCATTGGCTTCTTCGAGGCGGGCAACTTCCACCCGGACTTCATCGTCTGGCAGCTTACGGCTGCGCGCCAGCGTGTCGCGTTCGTGGACCCGAAGGGCATCCGCAACGTAGGTTTGCAAGATCCCAAGCTCGGATTCCACGAGACCGTCAAGGAGATCGAGCGGCGACTCGGCGATCCGGCCGTCGAGCTCGATTCTTTCATCGTCTCGAACACGCCTTCGCACGTGATGCGGAAGCAATGGGGCATCGAGAAGGAGGAAATGGCCAAGCGGCACATCGTGTTCCAGGATGAGGACAAAGACACGTACATCGGCGCCGTCCTGCGAGCGGGCGCAGGAGCCGGTGCGTGACGTCCGCCGAGAAGGAGACAGGGAGTCTAACAACGGGTTGCAGCCGACGTTGCTCCGCTGCGCCCCGCAACGCGGCTAAATCCGAGCGTTGAACCAAACCGCCGGACGGCGGGGCCTGTGCGACCCGTTCGTGGTCGCCACTTCGAGACGAAACCCGTTACTTCGAGCGAAGCCGCTTTCGTGGTGAGCGAAAGGAGGGCACCGTGTGCCTTTCGCGCCAGCGTGTTGCGACGGAGGTTTCCTGAACCGCCCCGGCTCTTCCGGAGACCCGATTCCTCGAGAGGATGGGGTCATGGGAAGAACCAGCAGATTCTCACCTGAGGTTCGGGAGCGGGCGATCCGGTTGGTGCTGGAGAACCAGGAGGAGCATCCCTCCCAGTCGGCAGCGATCGGATCGATCGCCTCGAAGATCGGCTGCACGTCGGAGACCCTTCGGAATTGGGTCCGCCAGGTAGAGCGGGACGTGGGTCGCCGACCGGGTCTGACGACGGAGGAGCGGCAGCGTATTTCGCGCAGGCGAGGCTCGACCGCCGACCGAAGTGATGGTGAGATCTGGCGGAGGAGATCGCGAAGGCGAGGAGGCGGATCGACCTTCGGTGAAGACTGCCCCCTCAGTCGACCCCGTACGAACCGATCGGGCCGACGCCGGGGATTGAGACGTACCCGCGGGCACCGCCCTGGTCCCAGTTCCCGGAACCGACGAGTCCGCTCCAATTGTTGTCGCCTCCGCCACCCGGCCCGCGGGCCGCCGCGAGTTGGCGGAGGTTCCCGGCGGCGTAGGGGTTCCCCTCGTAGCCCCAGTTCATCTGGCCGTCGAGCCAGTAGCGGCCCGGCATCACCGGGCCTCCGACGATGAACGAGAGGTATTGGACCTCCGCGACGACCAGCTGACGACCGTTGATGAACACGCCGGTGTTCCCGTGCGAGGCGTCGGCGGCGAGCGGGCCGAGATCGTGACCCGGGTACATGAAACCGGCGGCACCCTGTCCCTCGGCTCCGAACATGCCGCTACCGCCGTCGTACCACCAGCGCCCGGGCGCAGGGCGTTTCCCGTAGATCTGCTCGAGCGCGGCCAGTTGCGCTTCGTCTAGGGTTCGGCCGTTCACCACCACGACCGCCGGGGTCTCGGGCTGCATCGGGGCCTCCAGTGCTGAGTTGGAATCCGTGGCCGGCATGGGGGGCGGGGCCTCGGCCGTCGGAGCCGGTGCCTCGGAGCGGCTGCAGGCGCACAGAACGAGAAGTACCGTCGGCCAGAAGTTCGCCCGCTGGTTCATCGCACGGCTCCCAAGGGGGGTGAGCGGATCATGACGCCCAGGACGCCGAGCGGTCAAGTCTTCACCGAACGCCGATACGGATTCCCGGATCGACGTTCCGTGAAGACTCGACCCCTCAGACCGAAAGCGTGCGCTGGACCGAATCGCGAAACGTGCGGGCGGCGTCGGCGTCCGAAGGGACGGTGACGAGCCGGGCGCCGTCGGCGAGGGCCGCGGATGCGCGACGGATGTACAAGTTGAGTATCTCTCAGACACCGGTTCTTCCGGGTTCTTTTCCTACGCGGCCTCTTCCTCCTTTCCGTTGATCGGGTCGGATCCGGTGCCGACCTGTGGAAAAGCCGGGGGCGCGTCGAGGCCGAGCGCCTCGCAAAGCGCCTGCACCGGCGTTCGCCCCTCGAGACGGTAGCCCTGATGGGTTCCCTCGACGTCGTAGTAGGCCAGGAAGCGATCGAGGTCGCGCTGGATCTCCTCGACCTCAACGTACCAGGTCGTGCGACCAGCGCCGCGGCCCTCGGACGGAGAGACGTTCACGTTCTTCATCCGGAGATCCTTGGCGACACGCGGGGCGCCGTAGTCTGAGGAAGTTTTTGGGAGATTCGGAATGTCCTTCTGATCCACTTCTACGGATCGTTCTTGGTCGTTACACACAAACACGGTTCCTTATAATTGCCGTTCGGCGGTCAGAATCAGCGGTAGACCTCGCGACGATGACCGATCTTGATGACCAGAACCGTGAGATCGTGATCGATGATCTCGTGGAGAATCCGATCGTTGCCCTGGCGCACGCGGTAGAGGTCGTGACTACTGAGCTTCTCGGCGCCGGGCGGACGCGGCTGAGCTGCCAGCTGACGCATTCTCGTGGCGAGGCGACGCCGGTATTCTCGCGGAACAACGTCGAGTTCCTTGACGGCAGATGGCTTGATCCGCAGCCCATAGCTTGCCACGGCGCCGCAGGTCCTTCAGGACCTTCTCGAGGTCGAGGCTGGGCTCCTTCACTCGTGCTCGGTAGGCAGCCAGGTCTTCGGCGTCCTCTGCGAGGTTCTGACGAACCGCATCATTCACGAGGTCCGAGATGGACTTCTCGGCAACGGCGGCCTTCACCCGCAGCGCTCGATGACGGTCGGGGTCAAGGTAGACTGTGGCGCGTTTCGCGGTTCCCATGCGGGCAGGATAACGTCATGACGCCAAGACGTCAGTGCGGCCGACCGAGGCCTGCCGCCGAACAACCGGCTGAACCCGACGTTCGGTCCCGTCACGTCCGTTGCAAACGACGCAACGGCCGCGCCGGTCCCGCCCCGGGTTAGCCGTGCGTTCGGCGTAGCCCGCGGGATGCCGACGCATCCGGAGGTTCGCGGAGCACATCCCATGAGACAACGACATCATCCCCCGCTCGTCGCCGTCGTCGCCTTCCTGGCTTTCACGCCGTCGGCCCGCGCCACCGCCCCTAGATCTTCACGATCCCCCGCTTCACGGCGTACTTGACGACGTCGGTCTTCCCGTGGAGCCCGAGCTTCTCCATCATGTGCTGGCGGTGGGTCATCGCCGTCTTGACGCTGATCCCGAGGTCGTCCGCGATCTCCTTGTTCGCCTTCCCCTCGGCGACGAGCTTGAGCACCTGCTTCTCGCGGTCGGTGAGCGACTCGTACGGGTCGACCCCCTCCCCCGTTCCCGGCGCGCGCGAGGCGGCACCGAAGGCGTCCCGCGCGACCTCCGGGTCGAGGACGAGCCCCCCCTTCCACGCCGCGCGGATCGCGTTCGCGAGGTCGGCGCCGGCCGCCTTCTTCAGGACGTACCCCGACACGCCGATCTTGAGGAATCGCGCGACGTACTCGCGGTCGTCGTATTGGCTCAGGACCAGGATCTTGACCCGGTCGTTCTCCTTCCGGATCTCGATCGCCGCCTCGACCCCTCCGAGCCCCGGCATCGACACGTCGAGGAGGAGAACGTCGGGGTCGAGCCTCCTGCAGGCCTCGATCGCCTGAAGGCCGTCCTCCGCTTCCCCGACGACCTCGAGGTCGGCGTGCGGGGCGAGGAGCGCGCGGATCCCGTCCCGCAGGATCGCGTGGTCGTCGGCGATCAGGACGCGGATCTTCCCGTCCGTCATGCCGCCCCCGACGCCGCGACCGGAACGCTCAACGTCACGTGGGTTCCCCTCCCGGGCGCCGAGTCCACGGTGACCGTTCCGCCGAAGATCTCGATCCGCTCCCGCATCCCGAGGATACCCAATCCGCGCCCCTGCTCGGAAGGATCCATGAACTCCCCGGGGTCGAATCCCCTCCCGTCGTCCTCGACCTCGATCCGGATCTTCCCGTCTTCGTACCCCGCCTGGACGAGGACGTTCTCGGCCTTGGCGTGCCGTGCGACGTTGTTGATCGCCTCCTGCGTCGCTCGGAAGAGCGCCGTCGGCAGCCCGCCCGGCAGGTCGTCGGGAAGCGGCTCCAACTCGTGGCGGACCGACACCCCGAGCGGTTCGAGCGTCTTCGTCGCGTAGCTCTTGATCGCCGCGACGAGGCCGAGGTCGTCGAGCGCGCTCGGGCGCAGGTCGATCATCAGGCGGTGGACCTCTTCGAGCGTCCTCGCCGCGAGGTCGCGCGCCCGTCGAAGGGACGGCTCCGCCTCCGGAGGGAACGGGACGGCAAGCGCGCCGTCGAGGGCGATCTGGAGCGCGACGAGGGTCTGGCAGGCCTCGTCGTGCAGCTCGCGCGCGATCCTCCGCCGCTCGTCCTCCTGCGCCCGGATCACCTTCTGGAGGAGCTGGCGCCGCGAGTGATCCCGCGCCTCGAGTTCCTTGTAGAGCTTCCTGAGTTCGCGCGTCGCTTCCTCGACCTTCCGCTCCGTCTCCTCGCCGTGCCGCCGGATCTTTCGGAGCGACTCGTCGAGGGCGAGGCGCATCGCCTCGAAGGCCCGGCCGAGCTCCCCGATCTCGTCGCTCCCGAGATCGGGGACCGGCTCGTCGAGCCGGCCGTCGGCGATCCTCCCGGCGGCCAAGCGGAGGCGGTCGATGGGGAGGGTGACGCTCCGCGCGACCCCCCACGCGAAGAGGAGCGCCACGCCGAGAGCCGTGGCCGCGAAGACGGCCGTCTTCCCCGCCCGCTGCCCCCATCCCCCCATCAGATCCGACTCCCCCTCGCGGATCACGACGAACCACGGAGCGGTGCGCAACGGGGAGACCGCGACAATCTCCGGCGGGGCGTCGTCCCGCTTCACACGGTCGATCCCGGGGGTTCCCGCGGAGATGCGGGCCTTCACCTCCTCCGCCGCGAGCAGACCCGCCACCTCGATGCCGGCGAGCAGGTGCCCTTCCGCGTCGACGACGGAGACGCTCTTCCCCGGATGCTCCGGGCTCATGCAGGACCGGATGCGCATCGACCACGCGGATCCGCCGGTGTCTAGGATCCCCGCCACGAGGTCGCACGGCCTCCCGGTCGCGTCGCGCACGGCGACGAGGGCGACGACCGATCGATCCCGATCCTCCGCGGCTTGCACATAGACGAACTGCGGACGCCCGGTCCGGCGCGCGATCTCCGCCTCGGGACGATCGGAAAGCCCGGCCCAGGCGCTCCCGGGAAGCGCGTCCTCGACACGAAAGACGGTGCGGACGAGGCTGCCGCGACGCACCGAGGCGGGGAGCGGGACGTTCGCGGCCAACGGACCGCACCTCGCATCGGCGATCCCACGGGCCGCGGCGTCGAGCGCCGCGAGCGAATCGACGAGATCGTGATCGAGCTGGGCCGCGAGAGCGCGGGTCGTCGCCGATCGCTCGTCGAGGAGCCTCCGCGAGAGGTCGTTCATCGCTAGGGAGCCCAGGATCACGAGCCCGACGAAAGGCGCGACAACGCCGAGCCCCACGAGGAACATGACCCGGCTGCGGATCCGCCGCATTCAGCGCTCCGCGGAGGCGACCTCCGGCTTGCGGCTCTCGGGTCCCGGCGCCGCGGGGCCCTTCCTCTTCGCGGCTCCCTGCTTCGCCTGCATCCGTTCCCACTCGAGCGGGTGCTCGTGGAGCATCTTCTCGACGGTGACGCGGCCGGTGAAGATGCTCTTGTCGAACGGGAAGGCCTCGGGGGAGAAGTGCGCGTTGAAGACGTGCCAGGTGATCACGACGAGGAACGCGAGCAGTCCCTCGTTGCTGTGCGCCGTTTTCGCGACCGGGATGAACTCGCCCGGCAGATAGCGGGTGGTGAAGATCGGGAAGAGGAGCATGAACCCCGTGACGATCATGAGCGCCCCGCCCATGACCATCCCCCAGTACTCGAACTTCTGGCGGTAGTCGAAGCGGTCGAACTTCGCGTGGGAGTCCTCGAGGCCCATGTAGTACCGGAGAGTCTTCACGGCGTCGCGGAAGTCCTGGCGGTGCGGGATCAGCGTCGGGAGCGCCTTCTTGCTGACGACGAGGAAAACCGCGCTCGCGAGGTGGATCCCCGTGACGATCGCGAAGAGGATGCCGCACCAGCGGTGAATCACGCGCGCCTGCTCGATCCCGCCGAAGATCCCGGCCACCCACGCCGACCAGTCGGCGGTCGGCCACTTCTGGGGAAACCCGGTCAAGACGAGAAGGGTGAAGAGGACCATCACGGCGAAGTGCTCGATCCGCTGCTTCACCGAGAACCGGACGACGGTCGCTTCCTTGATCATCGGTTCACCACGACCCGCCAGAGGTGGAGCAGGACCTGGCAGACCAGCCCACCGATCATGAACGGGATGAAGAGCTTGTAGAAGACCTCCACCGCCTTGACCATGGGGGCTCGCTCCCACGAGGGCGTGTAGTGGGAGAGCCACGCGGACGGGAACGAGTCCGACGCCCCCTCATGGCACTTGCGGCAGGTCGCGGCGAGGTTCGCCTTGAGGACCGGCGAGTCCGGGTCGTCCACCTTGCGGATGTCGTGGACGCCGTGGCAGTCGGTGCAGAGCGCCGCGAGAGAGGCCCGGTCGACCGCCTTGCCGGTCCGCGCCCCGCTCAGCTTGGCCGTGGTCCCGTGGAAGTCGGCGAGGTAGGTCCGGAGGACGTCGGTCGAGAGCCCGTACTTGCCCATCCGTACCGGGTCGGTGTGGCAGTTGCCGCACATCTCGGGCTCGCGCACGCGCCAAGAGACCGCTTCGGGGTCCGGGATGTCGTGCGAGCGGTGGCAGTCGGTGCAGACCGGCGCGTCGTCGCTCGCCCTCTCGTAGAGCGCCTGGCCGTGGACGCTCGCCTGGTACTTCTCGGCGACGTCGTAGTGGCAACCCGAGCAGGTGTCGGAGATCGAGGCGCGCGAGCCCGCCGGGCTCGTCACCTTGTGGGCGCCGTGACAATCGGAGCATCCGGGTGCAGCGGACTCGCCCTTCACGAAGAGCGCCTCGTGCACGCCGTCGAGACTCCGCGCGTACTCGTCCGGATGGCAGTCCTTGCAGGCCTGGCGGAACCCCGCCCGGAAGTCCGACCGGTTCGTCCTGGGCCAATCGGGGTGCGGGAACTCGTCCGTGCCGGGATGGCACCCGGAACAGGCGACGAGTCCGTGGTGAATCGACCCCTCGAACTCCGTCGGATCGACGTGCAGCGAAACGGAGTTGCCGTCCTCGAGCTCGAGCGTGAACGCGGGATCCCCGTGGCACGCGAGACACTCGTCCGCGCCTTCCCCCGCCGCGGGCGCCTCCGCGGCGCTCGGCGGTGCGGCGAGCGCCGCCAGCAGGGCGGCCGAACACAGGCTGCGCTTTTCCCAGGCCATCGAATCGACCTCCGGCCCCGCGGGCCCGGCTACACCGCCTTGCGCCCCCAGGCGAACGCCTCTTCGTTGAGCGGAATCATGGCGCAGCGCGACTTGAGCGCCCCCCGGATCGCGGTCAGGAAGGTCTCCTCCGGGAAGATCCGAGTCGCCGCCTGGCGCGCGCCCAAGGCGACGACGTTCTTGACCACGACGCGGCCGAGGTCGGATGCGATCTGGGTGAACGGCACCCCCACCATCCGCACCTCCCGCCCGAGCTTCGGCGGGTCGAGGATCACCGACGAGTCGTAGACCACGGTCCCGCCCGGGAGCACGGCGGGGCCGAACTTCGCGAGGCTCGGCGCATTGAACGCCACCAGGATGTGGGGCGTCGGGGAAGCGGGCGAGAGGACCTCCTCGCGGGCGAAGTGGACGTCGGCGTACGAGGTCCCGCCGCGGGATTCCGGACCGTAAGACGGGATGTGCGTCGCATCCCAGCCTTCCGCGATCGCGGCGCGCGTGATCAGCATCGCGGCCGTCTGCGCGCCGTCGCCTCCCGCTCCGGCGAGCTTGAGCGCCACGTCGTCCGGGGCGATCCAGTCCGGGAACCCCTCGCCGAAGCGCGGGGGCTTCTCGCCACTCGCCTCGATGACTTCGAGGAGCCTCGCCGCGTCGAAGGTCGGCCGCGGGAAGGGGGCGATCGCGCCGTTCGCGACGTCCTTCTTGAGTCCGAGGGGGAAGACCTTCGTCATTTCCTCGCGCACCCAGACCTCCGCCTCGGACGGCGTCACGCCGAGGTGGGTGGGGCACTCGGACAGCACCTCGACGAAGGAGAATCCACGGTTCTCGACCTGGAGTTCGAGGCTCTTCTTGATCGCCTTCTTCGCCCGGGTCCTCTGTTTCGCGTCGTAGAGCGCGACGCGCTCGACGTACACCGGCCCGTCGAGCCCGGCCATCAGCTCGGCCATGCGCATCGGCTGGCCCATCCAGGGAAGCCGTCCCTCGGGGGAGGTGGCGGTCTTCTGGCCCATCAGCGTGGTCGGCGCCATCTGTCCGCCGGTCATCCCGTAGATCGCGTTGTTCACGAAGATCACGGAGATCGGGATCCCCATTTGCGCCGTGCTGACGATCTCCGCGAGGCCGATCGACGCGAGATCCCCGTCCCCCTGGTAGGACACCACGATGGAATCGGGGTTGGCGACCTTGTGGCCGATCGCGACGGCGGGGGCGCGGCCGTGGGCGGCCTGCGTATTCCCGACGTCGAGATAATAGTAGAGGAACACCGAGCAGCCGACCGGCGAGACGGCGATCGTGCGGTTCTGGATCCCGAGCTCGTCGATCGCCTCCGCGAGGTACTTGTGGACCAGCCCGTGGCCGCACCCCGGGCAGTAGTGCGTCGACTGGCCTTTCAGGCCCTCACCGTGCGCGTGCCTCTCGAAGCGCTTGTAAAAGGTGCCGCTCGTCATGACAGCACTCCTTGCGCGAGTCCGGATACGGCCGTCACGATCTCGTCGAGCTGCGGAAGGATCCCTCCGTACCGTTGGACCCGTCCGACGACCGGCGGCATCCGGATCCCCGCGTGGCTGACCGCGAGCCGCAGCTCGTCCTCGAGCTGGCCCGCCGAGGCTTCCACGAAGACGATCGCGCGCGCCTCGGGGAGGACCTCCGCGAGCGCGTCGATCGGGAACGGCCAGAGCGTGATCGGACGAAACAGGCCAGCCCGGATTCCCTTTCCGCGGAGAGCCTGGACGGCGCCTTTGGCCATCCGTGCGGGGGTGTTGCAGGCGACGACGACCACCTCGGCGTCGTCGCAGAGATAGCGCTCGGCGCGTTGCTCGTTCCTGCGCATCCGCTCGTACTTGGCGTTGAGCTTCCGGTTGTGCTCCTCGAGGTCGGCCTCGACGAGGAGAATCGAGCAGATGAGGTTCGCCCGATGCTCCTCGTCTCCGTACACCGCCCAGGCGGGAAGCCCCGGTTTCACCGCGTGGTCCGGAAGGGAGACCTTGCCGGTCATCTGGCCGAGATAGCCGTCCCCGAGGATCACGACCGGGTTCCGGTACTTGAAGGAGAGCGCGAAGGCGTCCATGGCGACATCGAGCATCTCCTGCGGCGTCGAGGGGGCGAGGACGATCGCGTGGGTGTTGCCGTGGCCGAGGCCGCGGCAGGCGAGCTTGATGTCCGACTGCTCGGGAGCGATGTTCCCGAGACCGGGTCCGCCCCGCATGACGTCGACGAAGACGCCCGGAAGCTCGGCGCCGATCATGTAGGAGATCCCCTCGAGCATCAGGCTGAAGCCCGGCGAGGAGGTGAACGTCATCGCGGGAAGGCCGGCCCCTCCACAGCCGTACATCATGTTGACCGCGGCGACCTCGCTGACCGCTTGGAGGAAGACGCCGTCGAGCTTCGGAAGGAGCTTCGCCATCAGTTCGGCGCCGTCGGTCGACGGCGTGATCGGGTAACCGAAGAAGTGCCGGCAACCGGCGAGGAGGGCCCCGATCGACGCCGCGTACGCTCCCTTGAGCACAAGCGGCTCCATCGGGGGGAGGGGGATCCGCTCGGCCGGCACCGGCCGAGCGACCGGTTCGAGAGGCCCCGACCAGCCGTCGGGGGCGATCCCGAAGAAGTCGTGCCAGTCTTCCTTGGGCTCGTTCCCGAGGCCGTACGGCTCGGGGCAAGCGGAGACGCAGAGCCCGCAGCCGGTGCAATCGGTCAAGTCGAGACGGACCGGCGTGAGCCCGGTCGAGGGCTCGATCGCGTCGCCCGGGGTGATGCAGTGCTTCGGACACGATTCGATGCACCGCCCGCAGCCCTTGCAGTATTGGGGGAACAGGAAGGGCTTCGGACGTTCGAGGCCTCGGCTCATGCCGTCCTCCTCACGGACGCGGAATGTGGGGAAAGCGGATTGCCAAATCCGTGCCGGGATTGGAGGATGAAGACGGTCCGGTTCCGACGATTCTTCGCCGGAACGCAACGAGCCCCCGTTCGACCGGCAGGGCCTCACGCAGAAGTTGCGGCGTGCGCAAACGCCGCCCGCATCCTGCAGCGGGAACGGGTCAGAGCAGGCCGAATTTTTTCATCTTGTAGCGGAGGGCGTCCCGGCTGATCCGAAGCAGGCGCGCGGCCTGGGATTGATTGCCCGCCGCCCGCTCGAGCGCCTGCTCGACCATCCGGCGTTCGACCTCCCGGAGGGACATCCCCGCGAGGTCCCCGTCGAGCCGTCCCTCGCGTTCGCCCGCCTCCGCGGGTTCCGAGACGTCGCCTCCCCATTGCTCCGCGTCGACCGCCTCGACGATCTCGTCCGGGAGGTCCTCGATGTCGAGGACCTCGGAGCCGCCCAAGAGCATCATCCGCTCCACCACGTTGCGGAGCTCGCGGACGTTTCCCGGCCAGCCATAGAGGGAGAGGTACCGCATCGCCTCCGGGGTGACCGACTGGACGCTCTTTCGGAACTCGCGGTTGAACTGGACGATGAAGTGGTTCACGAGCTCGGGAATGTCCTCGCGACGCTCGGCCAGGGCCGGGAGGTAGATCGGAATCACCTTGAGCCGGTAGTAGAGGTCCTCCCGGAATTTCCCCTCCCGAACCGCTCGCTCGAGGTCGCGGTTCGTCGCGGCGAGCACCCGGACATCGACCCGGATGTCGCGCGATCCGCCCACGCGGCGAAACGATTTCTCCTCGAGGAAGCGGAGCATCTTGGCCTGGAGCGCGAGTCCCATGTCCCCGATCTCGTCCAGGAAGACGGTACCGCCGTCGGCCAGCTCGAGAAGTCCTTTCTTGAGTTGCTTCGCATCGGTGAAGGAGCCCTTCTCGTGGCCGAACAGTTCGGACTCGAGGAGCGTCTCGGGGAGCGCGGTGCAGGTGATGTTCATGAACGGTCCGCCCGATCGATCGGACGCGTAGTGGATGGCCTTCGCGATCAGATCCTTGCCCGTACCGGATCCTCCCTGGATCAGGACGGTCGTCGCCGCCGAGCCCGCGACCTTCCGAACGAGCGCGAGCACGGACTGGATCGGCTTCGACCTCCCCACGATGTTCGTGATCCCGTAGATTCCTTCCTGCAAGTCCCGGTGCCTGCGCACCTCCCGCCGCAGCTTGGTCGTCTCGAGGGCCTTCTCGATCCGGCTCAGGAGGTGGCCGTGATCGACCGGCTTGTTCAGGTAGTCGTACGCCCCGAGCTTGATCGCCTCGACGGCGCTTTCGATCGTCGAGAAGGCCGACATCAAGATCACGGCGGTGTCGGGATTGCGCTCCCGCAGGGCACGCAACACCTCGACGCCGTCGGTGTCGGGAAGCCGGAAATCGAGGAGTACGAGATCGGGTTCCTCCTCTTCCGCCGTCCGGATCCCCGCCTCGCCGTTCTCCGCCTCGAGCACGCGGTACCCTTCCCGCTCGAGTCGGTCGCGGAGCGTGAGGCGAATCAACCGCTCGTCCTCGATGACGAGGACCTTCTCTCCCTGGCTCATGCCCTCTCCTGGACGAGCGGGAGGCGCACGATCTCTACGGCATCCGATTCGAGGGCCACGAGCC
>CAZVOE010000009.1:32003-37589 GCA_964628935.1 uncultured Acidobacteriota bacterium | reverse complement strand
CGACGAATTCGGCGCCTCCCGCCTCATGGTTCGACGCCTCGACGGTCCCACCGTGGGCCTCGACGACCTTTTTCACCACGGCGAGGCCGAGCCCCGTCCCCTGCGCCCGCGTCGTGTAGAACGGCTTGAAGATTTGGTCGAGACGGTCCCCGGGAATTCCCGGCCCCCAGTCCCGCACCGACACGGTCACGGTCCGGCCGTCGTGGCGCGTGCGGAAGTGGACCCGGCCGGAGCCTGCCTGAAGCTGGCACGCGTTGAGGTAGAGGTTCAGGAAGACCTGCTCCATCTGGTGCGGATCGATCTCGACGGGTGGGAGGTCCGGATCGTACTCGCGCTCGACCTCCACCCGGCATCCGTCGCGTCCCTCCTGGGCGAGGCGCACGACACGGTCGATCAGGGCGTGCAGGTCGGTGGGAACCGGATCGAGAGTCTTCGGCCTCGCGAAGAGGAGCAGCTCGTGGACGGTCCCGTTCAGTCGGTCGACCTGCCGGAGGACCTCCCGCCCGATCTCGTGACGGGAGTCTCCCTCCGGATACCCCTCGAGGAGGATCTCGCACCCTCCCCGGATTCCGGCGAGGGGATTCCGCACCTCGTGGGCGACGGTCGCGGCGAGCTCGCCCACCGCGGCGAGGCGCTCCCGCTCGAGGAGCAGTCGCTCCATCGCCTTCAGTTCGGTCACGTCGCGCACGATTCCGACGCTTCCCGCGAACCGGCCCTCGCCGTCGAAGAGCGGCGCGGTCGTGATCCGTACGGTGATGCGATGCCCGTCCTTGCGAATGCGCTCGGCCTCGAAGTCGCGCACGGTCCGCCCGCTCTCGAGCTCGCGGCGGCGGGCTTCGACGGCCGCGCGGGAGGTTCCGTCGGGCAGGAGGATCTCGCGCTTCTTGCCGATCATCTCTTCGGCCGTCCAGCCGTAGATCCGCTCGGCCGCCTGGTTCCACGACACCACGCGTTCGTCGGCGTCTCGGGTGATGATCGCCTCCGCCGATCCCTCGATGATCCGCGAGAGGAAGTCGCGGGTCGCCTCGAGCGCGCGATTCCGGGCGCGGAGCTTCCGCTCGTACTCCGTCCGGTAGAGTACGGCGAGGACGCCGATGAGCGATGCCATCAGGATGCCGATCACGGCGCTCCGGAGGGCGAGATAGACGTCCGGAATCCCGCGGCGCATGAACCACGGAATCGCGACGTAGTCGAACCACCGCGAGATCCCAATGAAGACCGCCATCCCGGCGGCGGGCAAAAGGATGAAGTGGTAGATGCGGACGCCTGAGGGGAACAGGCGGCGCGCCCAACGCATCCGGTCCTCCCACTCCGGGATCTCGGACTCGAGGGAGATCGGGCCGGAGGACGGGAAGGCCCGGTGCTCACGGGACGTTTCGGTCACGCCTTCCTCCCCCCGAACCGGCCCGGGGCTGCGCGGCCCCCCGCGGTCCGCTGCTGATTCTCGCGCACCCCGGTGCGTCGAATCTCGCAGATGCGCTCTCTCGCCCCTTGGGTGTGGAAACGCGGTCGAGCGGGATGCGATTCTCGCAAGTCATTGATCGGTCGAGAGTTACGGATCGGAGAGCACGCGGGCCCGACTGGTTGGTCCGGGCGCGGCGCGCCCTGGTGCGCGAATTGCGGTCGCTCTCACCGTGACCCGCTCGCCGGCCCGGCGCGTCCTGGTCGTCGATGACGACCGGCTCGTCCGCATGAACGCCCGCCTCGTGCTCGAGCGCGAGGGATGGACGGTGGACGAAGCGGCGGACTGTGGCTCCGCGATGGCGTCCCTCGAAGCGCGGGACTACGACCTCGTCGTTTGCGATGTCGCGCTCCCCGACGGGAACGGCCTGGACGTCGTCCGGCGAACGAGCGAGATCCGCCCCCACACCGCGGTGCTCGTCATGACGGCTTCCGAAACCGGACTGACCCTCGAGGCGGTCGCTGCGGCCGGAGCGGCGGCGCTCCTGCGCAAGCCGTTCTCCCTCGGCGCGCTCCTCGAGGAGGTGCGGCGCAGCACCCCGGCTCCCGTCGCCGCTCGCCGAGCATCCGATTCCCCGTCCGACCCGTCTTCCTGAGTCTCGCTCCGGCACGAGCGCGCCGTCTCAGGCGCGGACCGGCAGTCCGCCGGTGCCCGCCTGTTTCCGCGACGACCACCACCCGAAGACGAGGAACGCGGCCTCGAGGACGGCCACGGCCGCGAACCAGTTCACCACCGCCGAGCTTCCGAAGCCGTACGAGTGGAGTCCGGCCGCGAGCACGAAGTTGACGCCGACATAGGTCATGAGGACGGTCCAGAATGCGACGATGCTCAGTGCGGCGACCCAGAATTCCCCGATCAGTCGGGCGAACCGGGCATGCAGGATCGCGATGTAGACGAGGAACGCGACCAGAGACCAGACCTCCTTGGGATCCCATCCCCAGTACCGTCCCCAAGAGGACGACGCCCAAACCGAGCCGGTGAGAATCCCCGCGATCAGGAAGATCACGCCGACGTGCGTGTACCAGTACTGCAGGTCGGCCATGCGGGCGACCAGGTCTTGCCGCTTCGGAGCGAGGATCCCGACCCCGATCTGCATGTGGGCGAAGAGCACGCCGAGGGCGAGCACGGCGTAGCTGACCATGATGATCGGAACGTGGATCGCGAGCCAGACGGTCCCGGAGAGAACCGGGGCGACCGGGTGGATGAATCCGTCGATGGGGAGGAGGTCGGTGAGAGCCATCGTGAGCGCGGCCATCGCTGCCGCGTTGAAGACGACCAGTCGGTTCTTGAGCACCGCGAAGGCCGCGAGCGCGAAGAGGCCGACCCCCCACCCGAGAAAGAGGAGCGACTCGTACATGTTCGACGCGGGCACCCGGCCCGCGATTTGCCACCGAATCCAGATTCCCCAGGTCATCACTCCGAACGCTGCCGAGAGAGCGACCAAGGCGAGCCGGTCGAGCCAGACGTTCTCGGTCCTCCAGGCGGCCCCGGAGATCAGCAGGGACAGAACGAGGACGATCCAGGCGACCCGCGCGGGGCGGACGCGGTTGTAGAGGATCTCGCGCTCGATCGCTTCCGGAGCGGGCCACCCCGCCGGCCTCGCGTCGAGCATCGCGAGAAGCGTCTTGGCGTCGTGGAGGTGGTCGAGCGTGCGCCAGGTGTCGCCGGGAACGGCCCCGGGAACGACTCGAAAGATCGATCCGCTCAGGACGCTGTACATCCACTCGAGCCGGCTCTGGAGGGACTGGACGTCCTCCAGAAGCGGGCTCAGCTTTTCCTCGCGCGCGTTCGCTTCCTGCGCCTTTGTCACGAGGTCTCGGAGGGTCGCGTTCCGGGCGAGATCGCCGAACGCCGCGTACTTCGTTCCCGGAGGATATCCGATCGCGGCCGCGAGCCGATCCCCTCCGAGCTTGACGATTCTCTCGGTCTCCCAGCGCCGCTGGTCGAACGCCCAGTCGAGGACGAGGGCGGTCTCGTCGATGCCCTGCCAGGTCCTCTTGCCGGTGACGCTCCAGACCGCTTCCCGCGCCACGGTGTCGAGGGGCATCACGCGCCCGTCGTGCTGAACCGGCACGCGTCGGAGGCGGTCGGCCGTCGGCGCGTCCACCACCCCCGCGACGGCGCTCCCTCCTGCGACCGATGCGACAAGGCCAGCGACGGCGAGGGCGGCGCTCCGCGAGACGCTTCGAATCACCCTGCGCGGTTCCGCGGACGCGAGAGCGCGGGCCTGGGAAATCCGGGTGCCGAGGACGGTGAGCATGCCGGCGAGGAGCAGGGCGTAGCCCGCGAATGCGACCCACATCCCGGGATCTCGCGACACCGAAAGCACCGTCATGTCCCGATCGGGCGTCTGCTGGTAGCTGCTCTGGTAGAAGTGGTACCCGCCGTACGAGAGCCCGTGGTTCATCTGGATGACCGCGGGGACCGTCGCTCCCGCCGCGGCGTCCTCCACGACGACGCGACTTCGGAACATCGCCGGCCGTCGCGTCCCCTCGTAATAGTCGATCTCGAACGACTCCAGGCGGACCTTGAACGGGAGCTGCATCGTCCTCTCGGGATCGCCGGGGCGATCGGGGGCGAGGACGATCGTGTCCTGCGCTTCCCCCTCCCAGATGGCGATGTGCGCGTCGACGTTCCAAAGCCACGTCATCGCGGCCCCGAGGACGATGAGCACGAGCGCTCCGTGGGTCAGGAGGAAGCCGATTCTTCGCGCCCCCCACGGCCAGAGCAGCGCGGCGGAGGCGAGGATGTTGACGGCGAAGATCGCGATCAGGCCGTAGAACCACCACGTTGCGTAAACCGCGACCTGCGCCGCGTCCCGGCCCCGCAGCGATTCGACGATCGTCCCGGCCGCGAGGACGATCGAAAGGACGACGAGCAGCCAGACCGCGAGTTTCATCGAGCCCAGTCGCTGCAACCAGATCATCGGTTCGATCCCCTTGCCCCGAGCCTTCCGGAACCGTCGAGGCGCCGGCTGCATCCTCGGGGATGTTCGCGGAGTTCGCAAATCGCGTTCCCGTCGGAGATGCGCCCCTTTTCTTCCCCGCCGCCGCGATCCTCGCGGGAAACGGAAGGTGGAACGAAATGTCGCGCAGAGTTTGCGCTCAGAGATCGACCCGACGCCCCTCTCGAAGGTCCCGAAGGGGGTAGCGGGTCCCCCGCCAGGTGATCCCTCCGTCCCGGGTGCAGACCCAGGCCGAGCGTAGGAGCGCATAGGCGAGAACCAGCGCTCCGACCGGCACCCAAACGAAGACGGCGATGGGGCGCTCGAAGCGCCGGGCCACCGCCGCCGAGGCGATCAGATGGGCCGCGATCGCGACGGCGGCGATGGCGCGAACCCACCCCGGCCCGGCGACGAGTCCGATCGAGGGCGCGACGGCGAAGACGACCGTTCCCGCGGCGAGGGCGGTCGCGCGGAGCAGGGAGAATCCTGCCGCCGCGAAGAAGTTCTTCTCGAGACCACGGACCATCGCGCGCAGCGACCCGTACCACTCGACGCGAACGTCCTCCAACCCCAGGAGGAAGTCTCGTCGAGCTTCGGCGTCGCGGAGCATCCGAGCGAGACCGACATCGTCGAGAACCTCCATGCGAAGGAACCGGAAGCCGGGCGTCTTCTCCCAAAGGGCACGCCGGACGAGATTGAACCCACCGACGCCGACGTAGGCGCGCGACCCTCGGCGCGATACGTCGAGCGCGCGCGTCCCCGTGAGGAATGCGGCGGCGAACGCGGCGTTCGCCGCGCCTTGCAGGGTCGAGCGGGCAAGCACGTCGGGAGCGACGACGAGGTGGTCGAGACCACGGGTGACCGCGTGGAAGACCGCACGTCGGAGCGCTCCCGGCCGGAACTCGACGTCAGCGTCGGTGAACAGAAGCCACTCGCCGCGCGCGCTCGACGTCGCGCGCTCGAGCGCGTGCACTTTCCCGAGCCAGCCCTCCGGAAGCACGCGGATGTGCACGACCCGAACCCTGGGGTCTTCCTCCGCCATGCGGTCGAGGATCGATCCGGTGGCGTCGGAAGAGCGGTCGTCGGCGACGACGATCTCGAGGTCCGGATAGTCCTGCTCCCGGAGGGATGCGATCGCGCGCCCGATCGATTCCCCCTCGTCGCGGGCCGCGCTCACGAC
>CAZVOE010000009.1:29132-31993 GCA_964628935.1 uncultured Acidobacteriota bacterium | reverse complement strand
GCGGGCGAACCGATCGAGCCAAGGGTTCGGACGCGACGCGACGCCCGCACGGCGAGCCACGAACCGGCGAGCCAGCCGAGCGACGTCAGGACCGCGACGGCCTGGCCGATGGAATGCAGCACGATCTCAGCCTTTTTACACTACGTTTACGATTTGTCCAGAAGAATATTAGACAGAACATTGACATCGGGAGATTTCGGAGTACCCTTGGAACGTTCCGTTGCATCTAGAGAGGAGAAAGGAGCAAGCCGTGGCCTCTTGGATGTTCCGAGCCAGCCCGGCCGAGTTCTCCGGAGCGGACGACGACGTCGAAACTCTGCCGGACAGACCGGTCGACAGCGAAGATCGATGGGAGCGCGCGGAGCGGGGTTCGGTCGACCTCCCCGGCTCGCTGCTTCCGATGTACCTGCGGGAAATGGGCTCGACCCCCCTGATCGATGAACGGATGGAGGTCAAGCTCGCCTCGCAACTGAAGGATGCGCGGCTCGCGATCGCCGCGCTCGCGAGGAAACTGCCCGCCTCCGCTCGACCGTTCGTCCTCGGCAGCGATGTGAGCGGACCCGAGCGCGGCGCCGCGTGGCCCCTCGACGCGGTCGAGAAGTTCTGTTCCCGCCTCGCGACGTTCGCCGCCGAGCAGCGAACGCCGAGGCTCACGCAGATCGCGCGCGAAGTGGCGAGGCACAAGCGCTCGCTCGACGATGCCCGGAACGCGCTCATCCTCGCGAACCTCCGGCTCGTCGTGCACATCGCGAAGAAATACGTCAATCACGGGCTTTCCTTCGTCGATCTCATCCAGGAAGGGAACATCGGCCTGATGCGTGCGGTCGAGAAATTCGAGCACGAGCGGGGGAACAAGTTCTCGACCTACGCGTTCTGGTGGATCAAGCAGGGGGTCGAGCGCGCGATCGCGGACAAGGCGAAGGTCATCCGCATCCCGGTCCACGTCAACGAGAAGATCAAGAAGGTCCGCAGGATCTCCCGCGAAATGTCGGAGACGCTCGGACGCAAGCCGACCTCGAAGGAGATCGCCGCGGTCCTCGGCGTTCCGGTCGACGTCGTCGACGAGGTGCTCGGAGTCGTCGGAGATCCGCAGCCCCTCGAGGACATGTCGCCCTCGGGCGAGGGGTACGACCTCTCCAAGATCGTGGCCGACGAGCACGCCGTCGATCCCCTCGAGCAAACCTCGGAGCGGCAGCGGAAGGAGCGCGTCGACGAGTTGCTCGCCTCTCTCACCCCCCGCGAGGAGGAGATCCTCCGGCTCCGGTTCGGCATCGACCGGAAAGACGCCCTGACGCTCGAGGAGATCGGAAAGCACATGAACCTCTCGCGGGAGCGGGTCCGCCAGATCGAGTCGATGGCCCTCGCCAAGATCCAGGGGTCTCCGCGCGCGAAGGACCTGAAAGAGCTGTACTGACGGGAGGGACAAGTTACTCCATTCGAGGATCCTGGTTGAGGGACCGATCCTCGATCTCTTCTCCCTTCAACGTCAATCGCACCACCTCGGGGGGGCAGCCGAGACGCAAGGGCAATCCCGACACGCCGATCCCGCGCGAGACCACCAACTCCGCGGTCCCGAAGCGAAAGCGCCCGTCGTCCAGTCGGTATCGGCTCATCCGGACGAGGACCGGTCCCCCCGGGATGCGAACCTGCCCGCCGTGCGTGTGCCCCGAGAGCACGAGCGCGACGCCCCGCGCCGCCGCGTCGAAAAAGACGTCCGGGTTGTGCGAGACGAGGAGGATCGGAGCTCCCGGATCGAGCGCACGCGCTCGCGTAAGGGCCGCGCCGAGATCGGGCTTGCCCCAGTGGAGGTCGTCGATCACTGCGAGGAGAAGACGAGCTCCGTCGCGCTCGATCCGGACGGCGTCGTTGTGGAGGACGCGGACGCCCGTCGACTCGATCATCGCCCGGAGCCGCCCCGCGCTCTCGGTGTAATGGTCGTGGTTGCCGAGGACCGCGAAAACGCCGAGCGGCGCCTCGAGCGTCGCGAGCGCGTCGAGGTGCGGCTCGAGTTCGCGGAGGTGGGTGGTCGCGTAGTCCCCTCCGAGCACGACGAGGTCGGGATCGGTCGAAGTCGCGCGGTCCAACGCGCGTCTCAGGGCGCCCGGGGCGAGAAACGGCCCCGCGTGAAGGTCGGTGATCAGGAGCAGGGAAAGGCCGTGGAGGCCCGGGCGGAGTCCTCCGACGGCGATCTCCGCTTCCGAGCACTCGAGCCAGCGGTCGAGCACCCAGGCGTACGGGAGATCGATCCCCGGAACGAGTGGGAAAACGCGCCGACTCAGAAAGCGGCTCACGTTCCGCTCGATCCGCCGGAACCACCCCTCCTGAGGATCGAAGTGGCTCCGTGCGACCGGCCGGGCGGCTTCCGGCGCCGCGAGCACGTGTCTCGGGAACGGAAGGGGAAGGCGCCGCATCGGAGGTGAGTATCGACCCCGCAGGGTCTTCGTGCTATCCCGTGCCCCGGAGGACCGCTTGGTCACGAAGATCCTGCCCCCGAGCGAGGCCTCGCTCGCGATCGCCGCGGAGGCGCTCCAACGCGGCGAACTCGTCGCGATCCCGACGGAGACCGTCTACGGCCTCGCCGGATCGGCCGTGGACGAGCGGGCGGTCGCCGCGATCTTCGCGGCGAAGGACCGGCCGACCTTCGATCCTCTCATCGTCCACGTCGCGACGCCCGACGGTTGGGCCTCGTGGGACGCCGGCCGGCGGTTCGCGCGCGCCGCCGACGAGGGGATCTTCGAGGCGGCGGCGCTCGGCCGGGTCTGACGAAGACCGGCGTTCTCCCGCCGGGAGGGGTTGGGGGCATGACTTCTGTCCTCGCGGGCATCGGCGCCGCGCTGGCCGAGATCGTCGGCTGCTTTGCG
>CAZVOE010000009.1:5024-29122 GCA_964628935.1 uncultured Acidobacteriota bacterium | reverse complement strand
GTGGCGGCGGCGCTCGGCGCCCCGGCCCGCGAGTGCGCTTCGCGGCTGATGGGCGCCTTCTGGCCCGGGCCATTGACCCTCGTGCTCCCGCGCTCCTCTCGCATTCCCCTCCTCGTGACGAGCGGTCTCGACTCCGTCGCGGTCCGCATGCCCCGCCATCCGCTGACGCAGGCGCTCCTCTCCCGGGCCGGGGTCCCCCTCGCCGCGCCGAGCGCGAACCGATTCGGTCGGATCAGCCCGACCACCGCCGGCGACGTCCTCGCGGAACTCCGCGGAAGGATTCCGTTCATCCTCGACGGCGGCCCGTCGGAGGTCGGTCTCGAATCGACGATCGTCGAGATCGCGAACGACGGGGAACTGACCCTCCTCCGCCCCGGAGGGGTTCCGGCGGCGAGGATCGCGGAGGTCGCAGGGAAGACGCCGAAGCTCGCCGCGCATCGCCCGGGAGACCGCGTTCGCGCCCCGGGAACCCTCGACCGCCACTATGCCCCTTCGAAACCCGTCCTCATGCTGCCGGGACCGGTGCTCGCTCTCGACGCTCTCCCCGGGGGAATACGGGATCGGATCAGGGCGTCAACGGGCCCGGTCGGCCTCCTTCTCTTCTCCGGGGATCCCTCGGCCGCCGCGCACCGCCTCGAGCGTTGGACCGGAAGGAGCGTCGCCGTCGAGACGCTCAGCGCCAAGGGAAACCTCGAAGAAGCGGCGCGGCGATTCTTCGGCGCCCTCCGCGCCCTCGACGGATCGCGCGCGGCGGTTCTCCTCGCAGAGCCCTGCCCGACCGAGGAAGGTCTCGGCCACGCCCTCGCCGACCGCCTGCACCGGGCGTCCGCGGGGTGAGGTCTCACCGAACCGCGTCGGTTCCACGCGCTCCCTGCAGGACCTCCCACCCTTGACGGAAGACGACGTCCGTGGGGATGTCGGCGGCCTTCAGCGCGTCGAGGTCGGCCTGAAGGATGGGATCGAGGGCGCTTCCATCCGGAACGAACGCCTTCACCCCTTCGTAGTCCCCGTCCCCCTGGAACCGGAGGATCTTCTCGGCGAGGGCCTCGTTCGCCGCCTCCATCCGGGCCGGGTCCACCCGGTACCGTCCGGTCGCCTGGTCCCGGACGAACGCGCCCGCGTCCCGGTAAAACTGGAACTGGAAGAGGTTCGCGCGGCCGTGGGCGCTCGCCGCGCCGAACCGGATCGAACGGAAGATCCCGGCCAAGTAGGTGACGTAGTTGTCCAGGAGATCGGCATCGCCGAGTTCTCCCATCTCGTGGAGCTTCGCGATCATGTGGAGGCCGAGCACGTCGGCCTTTCCCTCCTCGAGCGGCCCGTACGTTTCCTTGAGTGCCGCCCTCACGGTCCCCTTCCCGTCGAGGGTGTTCTTGATCCCGAGGCCGTGGGCGACCTCGTGGAACATCACGTTCGAGAAGAACGCGTCGAAGGTGACGTGCGATCGCTGGTCCTCCGCGATCAGCCGGTCGGCGATCGGGACGAGGATCGCGTCGTACTTGGCGCGCATGGCGTTCTTGAGCTGAAGACGTCGGGTTCCCTTCTCGAGTTGCACCTCCTCATCGTTCGGCAGGTTGATCGCGATCGTCTTCGAGCCGGCGTTGCAGTCGCCGGCGTAGTACACGGCATCGTACGCGTTGAGGTCCGAGCCGGTGCCCGGCGTCTCCGCCTTGTACGCGTCCGGAACGGGAAGCCCGCGCTGGAGGGTCGGAAGGAGCTGCGCGTAGCGCTCGAGCTTCTGCGACCACACGCGGTCCTTCACGAGGACGAATCCTTCCGCGGCGGTGCGGATGCCGAACAGGCGATCTTCGTAGTTCTCGATCGGCCCGATCACCACGTCGACCACGTTGTTCTTCATCTCCATCCAGGCGAGGTCGCTTTCCCGGTACTCCCCCGTGCGGAGCGCCTTCGCGCGGAGCGCGAGGTACCGAGCGAGGCCGGGGTCGTCGGCGAAGGCGGCCGCTTCCTCGAGCTTGGCCGCGGCGCGCTCGAACGGCTCGGCGTAGGCGACGTGGTAGGGAACGGCGGTCAGGCGCCCCCCTTCGCGGCGCACGACGGTGTAGGCGCTCCGGAGCGCCGGGTCTCCCGCGACCGCCGCCTCGAACTCCTCCTTCGTCATGTCCTCCGGGTAGAACCGGGCTCCCGGCGGCTTGGGCCCGACGCCGGGGAGGAACGGGGTGTCCCCCTTCAGCCGGTCCCACGGGCCGTAGTTGATCTCCGCGAAGCGCCGGAGCGCGGGGTCCTCGATCGAGCCGAGGAGCGCCTCCCGGTCGCCGTACGCCTGCATCCAAAACGCGTCGTCCATGGCCTTGCAGGCGTCGATCAGGACCGGGAGCATCTTCCGCTCGTTCTCGGTGAGCACCTCGAGATCGGTGGTCAGCGTCACCTCGACGTACTTCGTGATCGCCGGATTCACGTCCGCATTCCCTTTCGGCCCGGGCGCCGCGTCCCGGGACGCCCCGCCGTTGCAGGCGGCCGCCACGACCGCCGCGGCCACCGTCCATCCCGTCACGATCCCGCGCATTTCGGACCCTCCGAAGGGGCCATCATAGCCCTCCGCGCGCGGAAACGAGGAAATCGGGGTACATTCTGCCGGCCAAGGCTGGGGGATCGGCCGTGAAGATCTTCGCCGCCACCATCTTCGTCCTCTGCGCGGGGATGTCCGTCTTCGCCGCCGGTGCGCGCCCGCTGTCCTTCGAGCGGAGCGATCTCGCTCCCCTCTCGTCGGTGCGGCTCCACGAGCTCGCGCCTCCAGACGTCGCGTCCCGTCTGGCAGAGGACGCGGCGTCCGGGCCGGAGAAGGTCCTGCGAGTGGGCGTCCCGCGAAAAGCGGGGATCGACCTCGGTTCCCTCGGTACGGTCGAGTCGGCCGGGGATACGGGGATCTGGAGGGTTCGGGTGCGCTCGGCCGGAGCGCTCTGGCTCGTCGCCGGGTTCGGGACCTTCCGTCCCGCTCCCGGAGCGAGCGTCTGGGTCTACACTCCGGACGGGTCACTCGTCCTCGGCCCGTTCGACGAGAGCGACGTTCGCGCGCACGGCCAACTCTGGGTGCCACCGATTCCGGGCGATGCATTCGTCGTCGAGATCGACTGGCTCCAACCGCCCATGGGCGCCCGGCCGAACGTCCACCTCGGCGAAGTCCTTCACGGGTACCGGGCGATCCCGGGCGCCGACTTCGACGGCGCCGGCGGCGGATCGGGCGGGGACGACGTCACGCCGAGCGCGGGCGCGTGCAACATCGACGTCAACTGCCCGTTGGGCGCCGACTGGCAAGACGAGAAACGCGGTGTGGTGAACCTCCTGAATTCGGGAGGCGGCTTTTGCTCCGGCTCGCTGATCACGAACACCGGCGCTGATTGCAAGAACTACGTGCTCACCGCCGCACACTGTCTTTCGTCTCAAAGCTCCGCCACGGGGACGATCTTCCAGTTCAACTTCGAGCGCCCCGCGTGCGGGTCCGGAACCGCGCCGACCGACCAGCAGTTGACCGGCTCCTTCCTCCGCGCGACGTACGCGGCGAGCGACGTCACCCTCCTCGAGATGGACGACGAGATCCCGGAGGAATTCGGCGCTTATTACAACGGATGGAGCCGGAGCACCGTCGCGTCGAACGGCTCGTACTGTATCCATCACCCGAACAACGACGAGAAGAAGATCTCGCACAACGACGACACCCTCCTCCCCGGGCAAAACTGGGGAAGCGATCACTGGCGCGTGGACAATTGGGAGGAAGGGACGACCGAGCCCGGTTCGTCGGGTTCCCCGCTCTTCGACGTCGAGAGCCGGATCGTCGGCCAGCTCCACGGGGGGACGGCCTCGTGTTCGAGCATCACCTACGACGAGTTCGGAAAGCTCGACGTCTCGTGGACCGGGGGAGGCACCCCCTCGTCGCGTCTGAGCGACTGGCTCGATCCGGGGAACACCGGCGCCGTGACGGCCGACGGAATCGACGCCGCCGCGTGCCGGGTCCCCCAGCCCAGGCTCTCGTACCGGGCATCGGCGCTCGACGACGGCGCCGGGAACGGGAACGGGGTCGCCGAACCCGGAGAGACGATCGTCCTCGAGATCGACGCCGACAACAAAGGGACCCTCGCCGCTTCTTCGGTGTCGGGGACGCTTTCCTCGCCCGATCCGCTCGTGACGGTGACCGGCGCGGTGGCTCTCTGGCCGACGATTCCCCAGGGCGAGTTCCGCCGGTCGCTCGCGCCGCACTTCACCTTCGATCTCGCGGCCGACCGGGTCTGCGGCGATCCGGTGCCGTTCTCCCTCGACTTCACCGCCGCCGAGGCGCCAGGGGCGTGGAACTCCACCTTCCAGGTGCCGACGGGAACCGCGAACGTCTCGAACACCTTCGAGGATTCGATGGAGAGCGGCGCCAACGGATGGACGGTGGAGACGCTCGAGGGATCGCTCGCCTGGAATCAGACGACCGCGGATGCCTCCAGCCCGACCCATTCCTGGTTCGTGCAGGGCATCGGGACGCGCGCCGACAGCGTTCTCGTCATGCCTCGGATCGAGAGCCTCCCGGCCGGCTCGGAACTCCGCTTCCGGCACCGGTTCAACACCGAGGCGAACTACGACGGCGGCGTCCTCGAGTACTCGGCGAACGACGGCCCCTGGTCGGACGCAGGTGCGCTCCTGACGACCGGGGGATACAACGGGAGCATCCGCTCGACCGCGAGCACGAACCTCGCGGGACGGAGCGCCTTTACCGGCGATTCCGGTGGGTGGGTCGAGGCGGAAGCCGACCTTTCCTCCCTCGCCGGCGCCGCGGTTCGCTTTCGCTGGCGATTCGCGACCGACACCTCGGTCACCGACGAGGGTTGGTACGTGGACGACGTCGCCGTCGTCACGACCTCGTACACGTGCGAGGCGGCCCTCGCGAAGCCCGGCGAGGCCTCGGCCCTCGGCGGGCCCCCCTTCCGGATCGACAAGGACGCGACCGGGTTCGCGCTCGCCTGGTCGGCGCCGTCGAGCGGGGGCGCGGTGGCCTCGTACCGGCTTTACCGGACGATCCTCGGCGCTCCGGCGTTGCCGGAGTGCGAAGCGGACTTGGGGTCCGGAACTTCGGCCGTGCTGCCGGACCTCACGGACGATCGAGGGTTTCTCGTCGTGGCGCGAAACGCCGCCGGCGAGGGGGCCTATGGCTCCGATAGCGCGGGGACTCCACGCGCTCCCGCCTCGGTCCCGTGTCCTTGACCTAGTCGATCGACTCGATCCGGATCGATCCGCCCATCGACGAGGCGGAGAGCATCGCCCCTCCGGGGCCGAGCTTGCCGCGCAGGCTGCCGCGCTTCGCCGTCCCTTGGACCCGGACCGGCAGACCCGACGACACCGCCCCCCCGAGCGTGGAGGCGTCGATGTCGAGGCCCACCGCCGGGTCGACGCGGATGAAGATGTTCCCCCCCATCGTCTCGATCGTCCCGCCCTTCGCGTTCCCACGGGCGAAGACGACCTCGATCGATCCGCCGGCCGTATCGGCGACGACCCGGCCCCCGGCTTCCCTCACGGTGATCGACCCGCCGGACGTGTCGGCGGACGCATCGCCGGAGACACGCTCGATGTGGATCGAACCGCCGGAGGTGTCGGCGACGAGGGCCCCGTCGAGGTCTCGGACGTCGATCCCGCCCCCCGCCGTGTCGAGCGTCGCGTTCCCCCGGACGTTCGTCACTTCGATGCTCCCGCCCGCGGTGTCGACTTCGACGACGCCCTCGACCCCGTCCACGCGGACGGACCCTCCGGCGGTATCGACGCCCACCGAGGACCGCTCGGGAACCTCGAGCTCGAACGACGGGGAAGGGATCCTCGAGAAAAGACGCGACTCCCCCTTTCGATCCGCGACGACCCGGACGAGGCCGGGGGTCTCCTCGAATCGGAACTCCCAGTACCTCTCGAGGTCGGGGGACTTCGACGTCACCACGACCCGGACGCCGTTTCGCGACGCTCCGAGGACGACCACGGCTCCCGCGTCGGTGTCGACCTCGACGCGACCACCGGGTTCGAGGGTCAGATTCCGTTCGATCCGGGTCTGGGCCGCCGCCGGGAGCGCGGACAGCACGGCGGCGAAGGCGAACGCTGGGAGTCCGATCTTTCTCATCGTCGTTCCTCCGTCGTCGCGAGCCTACGGCACCGCAGGCCCCGACGCCGCATCGGAACGGCGGGCGGGCGGCCGGGCGAGGCGAGCGGTCGTGGACGGTGTCCGGACGGAGCGGTATCGTCCGCGAATTCGGAGGACCTCGTGAGCGCGCTCCGTCGACTGCTGATCATCGATCCGTCGATCGTGTGGCCCGAAGACGAGGGGGTCGACGCGATTGTGGGGGATTGGCCCGGCCCGCGCCGGGTCGTGCGCCCCGCCCTCGACCCCGGATCCGGCCCGCGCCCCGGCGACGGGTATCACGCCGCCGCGGTCGTGGTGATGGGCTCGCGGGCTTCGGTCCGCGACGACGTCCCGTGGCTCCGGGACCTGAGGGCGTGGCTCTCCCCCATCGTGACGGGAACGGTGCCGCTCCCGCTCCTCGGGATCTGCTTCGGGCATCAGCTGATCGCCGCCGTCGCGGGAGCACCGGTGGGAAGAGTCCACCCGGACGGCCACGAGGAACGGGGGATTCAGGAGTGCCGGTTCGCCGACTGCCGCCTCGTCCCCGGCGGGGGCACGCTCCGGGTCGTCGCGAGCCACGGGGAGGAGGCGAAGTCCGTTCCCGCCGGCTTTCGCGCGGTGGCCCGGCGGCCGGCCGTGGAGATCGACGCTCTCGAACACGAGAGCCTTCCGATCTTCGGCGTTCAGTTCCACCCGGAGGCCGGCGCTTCCTTTCTGCGCACGCGGTCGATCCCGGAGGATCCTCGCGAGTCGCGTGCGTTCGAGGAGCAGACGCGTTTGCTCGCTCGATTCCGGGGGATCGCGAGCGGAGGAAGCGGCAGGAGCGGGACCTGACGGGAAGGAACGGAGCGGCGTCAGCGCCCCGTTTCGAGACGGCGGACGACCCTGCGGAGCGCGAGGACATCGGCGTCCCGCACCGGATAGAACAAACCCCCGCAGAGGATGCCACCCGAAGGCGACGGGGTGAGGTGCATCACCAGCAGTTCCCCGCCGAAGTGGATGTCGTCGAGGGCGACGTTGACCCCCTTCAAGCACTCCCCCACCTCGAGGCCGGGGAGTCTCTCCGCCAAGACGAGCGAGATTCCCGCGTAGGAAACGTCCCGGAGGGCGGCGACGACACGGCGTCCGCTCCGGGCGGGCCAAAGGAACGTGGCTTCCGCGCGGATCCCCTCGTGCACGCGATGGCGGTCCAGGGTTCTCCGGGTCCGCGGCATCGGTATGGCCATCGTTCGTTCCTCTGGTACCGGCTTCTGGCCGGAAGCGTGGCGAATATAGGGTCGGGCCATCGGACGTTGCATCCGATCGGGCCTTCACTATACGGAGTACACGGGTTGCCGGCAGGAGTTGGACGAAGAAAACTGTGATCTTCGATTAGATCTATTGTCGTCTTTCCAGATCTTCGGGGGAACGGCGCCCTGCCAGGGTGGCGAGCGTGATCGATGCGTAGGTGCATCGAACCAACTCGTCCACCTCGTCGAACAGCCGACGCAGACGCGGTTCGTACGGGACCGACTCCTCGACGCGCTTCGCGTCGAAAACGTCGAGCACTTCGAGGACGGTGATCCTCGCGGCGGACCGCGCCAGGCGGTATCCCCCTCGCGATCCCCGGAACCCCGTCACGAGTCCCGCGCGCACGAGATGCTGGAAAACTTTCGCCATCACGGCGGGGGGAATGGCGTAGCGCGCCGCAACGCCCGCGGCGGTCACCGGCTCTCCCTCCCCGGCCCGGGCCAGTTCGAGAGCGGCGTGGAGGGCGTAGACCGCGCTCTTGGAATGACCGTTCATCGCTCCGGGCCGAGGTCGAGATCGAGGCAGAGCCTCGCGGCCGGGCGGAACCCTTCCCGATGGAAAAACGAGAGCAGTTCCTGGTTGTCCCAGCCGACTTCGGTCTGGAGGCGGGAAACCCGGAGAGCGCCGAGGTTCCTGCGGAGCTGCCGCAGGAGCGCGGTGCCTACCCCTCGCTGCCGGAAATCGGGATGGACCCCGAGGGTGTCGAGCACGGCGACCGGTTCCATCGTCCCGAACTCCCCGTAGTAGACCCGGGCGAGGAGGAACCCACCGAAGCACCCGTCGATTTCGGCGGCGAGCGAGACCTTGATGCCGGTCTCCGCGAGGTTCTGCCGGAGCTTGACCTTGAAGTACTCCTCGCGTCGCCGCCCGACGATCTTGGCGTCGAGGGCGATCACCGCTTCGAGGTCCTCGGGGCGGAGCCCCCGCACCAGCACCGTGTCCGTGGCCGTCTCCGAGCGTTCCATCGTCGCCTCCATGCCGTCCCGCGATCAGCCGATGAGTTGCCCGCCGTCCACCCGCACGACCTGCCCCGTCACGTGGCGGGCCAGGTCCGAAACCAGGAAAAGGACCACTCGCGCGACGTCGTCGGGCTCCCCGGTGCGGCCGAGGACCGTTTCGGCCATCGCCTTTTTTCGGACCTCGTCCGGAAGGGTCTCGGTCATGGGCGTCCGGATGAACCCGGGGGCGACCGCGTTGACGCGGATCCCGAATCCGCCGAGTTCGCGGGCCGCGGTCCGAGCGAGCGCGTTGAGCCCGGCCTTGCTGGCGGCGTAGTTCGCCTGGCCGTATTTCCCCCGCTCCCCGTTGATCGAGGAGACGAGGACGATCGATCCCCCGCCAGCCCGGCGCAGGCGAGGAACCGCCCCGCGGAGGACGAGGAAGGCGGAGTCGAGGTTGACCCGCATCACCTCCGCCCAGTCGTCGTCGGAGAGCTTCCAAAGGACGCCGTCCCGCACGATCCCGGCGGCGTGAACGACCGTATCGAGCCTCCCGAACACCGCGTCGAGGCGCGTCAAGGCCGCCTCGACCGCCCGCGGTTCGCGGAGATCGCACGGGAGCGGCGTCGTCCCCGCGACCCCGGGCGACCCCGGCCGGTCGAGACAGGCGACGCGCGCGCCGGCTTCGACGAGTCGCGAGGCGACCACCGCTCCGATTCCACCCGCTCCGCCGGTCACGATCGCGGCCCGCCCCTCGAGGGAGAGGAGGCTGCCGAGGGGAGGGAGCGCGCTCACGCGTCGGCCCCGGGCGCGAACGCGATCCCTTCGCGCGCGAGCCTCCTCGCCCGGAACGCCCCCCAGAGCGCGGCGCCGTACGCCCCGGCGAGGGCCGATTCGGGATGGGCCCGGATCTCGATGCGCCCCTTCGCCTTCTGCGTGTCGGCGACCTCGCGAAGGGCCTGGAGGAGGCCGATGTCGGCGGCGAGCCCTCCCGTCACGAGCACGACGCCCGTCGCCCCGGCGGAGAGGAGAAGGCGCATGTAGCGCCCCGCCATCGACTGGTGGATCCCCTTGATGATGTTCGCGGCGGCGACCCCGCGGGACACCATGTTGATCACGTCGGTCTCGGCGAGCACCGCGCAGATCGAGGAACAAGCCTCGGGGTCGTCGGCTTGGAGCGACAGCGGCCCGATTTCGTCGATCGTGATCCCCAGGTAGCGACAGATGTTTTCGAGGAACTGTCCCGAACCCGACGCGCACTGACTCGTCATCCGGTAGCCGAGGACGCGCGCTCGCCCGTCCATGAGGACCGCGCGCGCGTGGAGCGCCCCGATGTCCACGACGGCGCGGGCCTCGGGGTCGAGGAAAAGCGCGCCCCGCGCGTGGGTCGTCATTCCGTAGAAGTGGCCGGTTCGAAAGTCGACCATCTCGCCCTCGCCGGTCGTGGCGACGTAGGCGAGGTCTCCCGGCGAAGTCCCGGCCTCGGCGAGCGCGCGATCGAACGCCTCGCGCGCGACCTTCTGCGGATCGCGCCGCCGGATCCTCTCGCCGAGGGAGGCCCGGACGACCGCCTCGCCCCCCTCGGACTCGTCGAGCACCACGACCTTGACGGCGGCGGAGCCGACATCGACCCCGGCGACACGGATCGTTTCGGGGAGCCGAGCGGTCACGACGTCCTCCTCACGCTTCGCTTCCGGCGCGCTCCGCCTCGCGCCGTGCGAAGAGGGCGGCCCCGAGGGCGCCGGTGTAGATCGAGTCGGGGGAGATGTTCATCGTCACCTCGCCGTAGTTCTCCCGGACGAGTTGCTCGAGCGCGGCGACCGCCGCCGGGTTCCTCGCGACCCCGCCGGTGAAGGTGAACTCGCTCGTCACCCCGCCCGAACGCGCGAGGAGCGACATCGCTCGGAGGATGATCGCGCGGTGGAGCCCCGCCAAGATGTCCTCGCGCTTCTCCCCGAGCGACAGGCGCTCCCGGAGTTCGGCCCCCGCGAACACGGTGCACGTCGAGTTGATGCGGACCGGACGGTTCGACCGGCAGGCCATCGGGCCCAGCTCCTGGACCCCGACGTTCATCTCGTCGGCGATGTATCCGAGATAACGCCCGCAGCCGGCGGCGCAGCGATCGTTCATCTGGAAGGAGGTGACGATCCCGGCCTCGTCGACTTGGATCGCCTTCGTGTCCTGTCCTCCGATGTCGAGCACCGTCCGCGTCCCCGCGAACATCGCGTGGGCTCCGAGACCGTGGCAGAGGATCTCCGACCGGATCTGCTCCTTCGGGAAGGGGAGGGTCGTCCTCCCGTACCCCGTACCGACCGTCGACGCCGTTTCCATCGGGACGCCCGCCGCGCGCTCGACCGCAGCCGCGAGCCCCGCAGGCGCGCCGGGAACCCTCGCCAGGGCGGCGCGGGCGTGCTTGGCGAACGCACCCTCCTCGGCCGGGAGATTCTCCACCTCGAGGATCGCCTTGTCGAAGAGCCCGACGAGCGGATCGAAACGGACGCCGCGCTCCCGGGCCTCCTCCGCGAACGTCATGTACCGCGCCCCTGCGAGGTCGCGGAAGAAGTCGCTGCGGCGGTTCGCCCCTTGGGCGAAGAGCTCCGACGTTTCGGACTCCATCCTCCCGAGAATCCACTCGAGCGCCTCGAGGATTTCGCGCTCTCGCCCCTCGGCCGTGCGGAAGAGGATCTCCCGGAACGCGTGCAACTGCCCGAGGTATTGCTGCTCGCGGAACGCGAGCTCGAGTTCGGTGAGGAGCGTCTCCCGCCGGCCGGCCCCCATCCCGGCCTCCGAGAGCCCCTCGTCGACGAGGGCGAATTGCGCGCGGATCAGCGCTTCACCGAGCGCCACGTCGCAGGCGACCTTGTAGTTGCTCCGACTGTTCGTGATCCCCCGTCCGAGGACCTTCCCGTCCTCCCCGAGGACGACCGCCTTGGTGGTGGTCGAGCCGAGGTCGATCCCGACCGAGATTCTCATGCGGTCGCCCTCCGCCGCTTCTGCTCGATCATCTGGAAGTACGACTCGAGGCGGTTCTTGATGTTGGCCGCCGAGAAGTAACGCGGATCGACGAGGTCGCTCTCGATGAAACCGCCGGGACGGCCGGTGCGGTTCTCCACCTCGCGAAGAATCATCAGCTGGCCCGCGCTGAACGAGTTGCACGACTTGATCGAGTTGATCAGGAGGCCATCCGCGTCGTACTCGATCACGTACTTGCAGAGCATGTCGACCCGGCTCGGGAGGTTCAGGTTCGTGTAGCACCCCATGCAATACTCGGCGAGGGTCTCGAGCGGCCGCGCGGGGTCGTGACGGAAGCCGAAGTCGTAGACCCCCCCGACCTTCGTGTACGTGGAAGCGACGACGACGGCCCCCTCGTCCGCGAACATCTTCCAGAACTCCCGGAACGAGGTCCAGTTCGGCGGCCCCTCGACGACGATTCGAAAGCGCTCCTCGGTCAGCTCGCCGTCGGGGGTCACCGGCCCCTTCCCGGCGGCCAGGCGCCCGTCGATCTCCTCGCGGAGCGCGCGGTAGTAATCGACCGCCCCCGCCGTTCCGCGGAAGGCGGTGAAGATCGGGCCGAGGTAGTACACCCCCCCGAAGTACGCGTCGATCGGAGAGGGGCGGTGGCGCGCGGAGCGAAGGACGTGGACGAGGTCTTCCTCGGCGGCGGCCGAGCGAGCGAGCATCTCGCGGAGCCGATCTTCGTCGTAGGCCCGTCCCGACACGCGCTCCAAGGCCGGGATGATCTCGGCGCGGAGCTGCTCGACGACGTAGTCGCGCATCGACGGGGTGATGACCCCGTCTCCTTGATACGGCACGTGGAGCATCGCGACCGGGCAGTCGTACTCCTCGCGCAAGATCTCGAACCACTTCATGAAGGTGAAGCAGCCGGTGTAGGAGAGGAGCAGGAGATCGGGGTTCGGGAGTTTCTCCCCCGTGGGGCCGACGTTCCCGGACTTCATCATTCCGAGATCGCACTTCACGTACGTGCACACGTCCTCGGAGTGGCCGAGCTTCTCCGCGGCGGCGATGTAGTCCTTCGACTTTCCCCGCATCCCGGACTGGAGGGCGTTGATCTCCGGGAGGACCGGGAGGAGCCCGAAGCTCCGCACGAGTTCGGTCAGGTTCCCCGGGACGAAGGTGTAGACGTTCCTTTCCCCGGTCTCCGCAGACCGTGCGAGCCGCGAGTAGTGCTCGGCGATCATCCGCTTCTGCTTGAGTTGGCTCGAGTCCTTGTGAACGACCGTTTCTCGCGCGTCGCCCATGCCGCGTCCCCCTTCAGCTCCAGAGCTTGATCGAGTCGGCGAAGGTTCCGGCCTGTTCCCGGATCACCTGGAACTGGCCGCTGTTCTCCGCGTACTTGAAGGCCGTCCACGGAATCCGCGCCGCGTCGATCGCTCGCGTCGCCATCGGTTGGTCCAGGAGGGCAGGGTCGCAGAACGAAGGGGCGCAAAAGAGCACGCCCTCTGCGGAAGCCGCGCGGACGCGCTCCACGAGTTCCTTCCCCTTGTCTCCCTCCGCCGCGTAGCGGGTCGGGCTGTCGATGGCGTCCTCCAGAAACGCGCGGACGAGGTTGTCGAGCGGGTCTCCCTCGGTCGCCACGTCGGAGCGGATGAAGCGGTGGACCTGGACGAAGTCGTCGTCGACGATGTAGCAGCCGGATCGTTCGAGCGTTTTGATGAGGCCGAGCGGCGGTTGTTCGCAGAACGACCCCGTGAGCACGACGCGCGCCTGGTCCATCGGCTTGCGCGCGTTGTCGGCCCGGACGCCGGCGGTGTACGCGTCCAGCATTTGCGCGAACTCCTCCGCGGGGATCGAGAGACCCGCACGGAGGATCACGTACAGCTCGGCGGTCGGAACCTTCCACGGCGCCTCGCGGCGCAGGGCGTAGAGGTCCCGCACGCGGCGGCGGATCCCGTTGTAAAGGACGATCGACGCCCGCAGGGCCTCGGCGTCGTAGGCCCGCGCGCCGCGCTCGTGGAGCTCTCGGGCGAGATCCTCGATCTCGCGCCGGTAGAACCTTCCGCCGACCCCCGGGACGAAGTTCTGTGGGACGTCGAAGTATCGGGAGAGCTTTTCGGGAAATTGGAGCTTCCACATCCCCGAGAGGTTCCGAATCACGTCGCAGATCGCGGGGAAGATCATCCCGTCGAGGCAGTCGAGGCTCCCGTTCAGGCCCAGTTCGATCGTGCTCCGCGGAATGTGGCAGATGTACGACTGGTAGTAGGCGTCGCCGCGGATGATCTCGAGGTCCTCCCCACCCCCCAGGATCCCGACGGGAAGGACCCCCTGCGCGTGGAAAAGCTCGAGCGGGACATAGACCGGCATGTACCCGATCGCGAGGCCGCCGGTCTTCTCCTTCCAGCGCCGCACCTCGCCGAGCCGCGTGTCGCGCATCACGGCCTCGGCTCGCTCGACCAGCCGCACCGGCGATTCCGCGTTCATGCGTCCCTCCACGCGGGCTTGCGCTTTTCGAGAAAGGCGTGGAGCCCCTCGAGCGCGTCGTGCGTCTTCATGAGCTCGTCGAGGTAGAACCGCTCGGCCTCCTTCCGCTCGCTCCGGAAGCGCCGGGCCATCCCTTCTCGGGCCGCGCGGACCGCGAACCGCAGGCTCGACGCCGACTTCGGGAGGAGCTGCGTCCGGATCCAGCCGAGCGCCGCCTCGTCGGGATCGCCCGCGACTTCGTCCACGAGACCGATCCGGAGCGCTTCGTCGGCCCCGACGGAGACACCGGAGAGGAGCATCGCCTCCGCGGCCCCCCGTCGGATCCGCTCCGGGAGGAAGACCGACGCGACCGGCGCGAAGACCCCGAGGAGGATCTCGGGCTGGCCGAGCTTCGCGTCGGGCGCGGCGACGACGCGGTGGGCGAAGGAGGCGAGCTCGAGACCGCCGCCGACGCACTGTCCGCGCACGGCCGCGACGACCGCGACCGAGGCGTCGAGCATGCGGTCGAACAGGAGCCCGAACGCCGGGATCATCCCTTCGACGGTTCCGGGAAGGTGCTCCGCGACCGAAGCGCCGAAGGAGAAGTGCGGGCCGTCGGCGCCGATCAGGACCGCCTTCAGTCCCGCCTCGGCGCGCGCGCGTTCGAAGATCTCGGTCAACCGCTCGATCTTCGGAAGATCGAGGATGTTCGCCTTCGGGGTCGCGAGAGTCACGCGCCACACGGCCCCACCCTCGAGGGTCTCCAGGCGCACTCCTCCCCTCTGCTCGCTCACGGCGTTTCCTCCAGATCCAGTTCGAGCTGGACGAAGCTCCCGGCCGAGAATCCGTTCGACCGGAAGAACGAGAGAACCGGCACGTCGTTCCGGACCACCATCGTCCGCACCCGACGGACCCCGGCCGCCCGGAACCGGCGGCGGCACTCGGAGAGCAGCCGGGTCGCGACCCCCGTTCGCAGGTCTCGCGTGTCGACGCCGACGCTGAAGATCCACCCGCAAGGCTCGGAGCCGAACTCGAAGGCCCGCACCTCGCCGAGGAGGAACCCCGAGAGCCTTCCGGCGCTCCGCGCCGCGAGGCCGACCCGGATCCGCCCGTCGTCCCCCGCGAGGAACTCGCGGAACACGCGTTGCCAGTACTCGGGATGGGGAACCCCGGTGTGGAGGGCGTCGATCCGGACGACCTCGTCCAGATCCTCGGCGCGGAGGTCGCCCACCTCGACGACGGGAGGCCTCGCGGAGGAGAGGCTCACCGGCCCGCCCTCCCGTGCGCCCGCTCGAGGATCTCCTCGGTGAGCGCGTCTCCCCAGGTCGCCCCCTCCGCGAGGCGGCGGCGGAGGAGCAGGAAGTCGGGCTCGCGGCACTCCTTCGTCCCCTCGTGGAACGCGCGGAAGCCGGCGCGCCCCTCGGTCATCATGTTGAGGCTGAGCCAGGCGCGGTTCGTCTCCCGGTTCTTGTCCCAGTGGGCGAGCTTGTGCTTGCGGACCGATTCGATCGTTTTCGTGAGGCAGCCCGGCATCGTGTTCGCAAGGGCCCAGACGACCCGATCGCACTCGGCGTCGAGGAGGGATAGGTCGATTTCACCTCGAGCGAGCAGGGCTTTCCCCTCGGCCGCCTCCGCGCCGGTTTTCCTCTCGCCGTGGACGATGCGGCCCCACGCGTCGAGCCACCGGTCGGTGACGACGAGCGGGTTCGGGACGAACGCCCCGTCGACCTTGAGGGCGGGGACGATCCCCGTGAGCATTCCGAGCCGATACGCCTTGTGCGCGCTCCAGGGCTCGCAGAGGGTCGCGCTCTCCATCGCCTTCTCGATCCCGACGAAGAGCGGCAGGAAGTCGGTGCTCCCCCCGTCGGGGGCGGAGCCGTGCTTGGGGCCGGCCTGCCCGAATACGGCGAGATCCTGCGCGATCGAGAAATCGCACGCCATCCCGATCTCTTGCCCTCCCCCGATCCGCATTCCGTTGACGCGGCAGACGACCGGCTTGTCGCAGTGGAGGATCGCCGTGACCATGTCGTTGAACAGGCGCATGTACTGGCGGTACTCCTCGGGCCTCCCGGCGTAGTAGGTCGCGTACTCGGCGGTGTTCCCGCCGGTGCAGAACGCCTTGTTTCCCGTGCCGGTGAAGATCGCGGCGACGCACCCTCGGTCGTTCGACGCTCGACGCATCCCGAGGATGACCCCCTTGATCATCGAGGTCGTGTAGGAGTTGTGCTGGCGAGGGTTGTCGAGGGTGATCCAGGCCGTGTGGAGACCCTCGACGGTCGAGCCGTCGGGAGCTCGGAGCGGCTTCCGTTCGTAGAGGACTCCTTCCGCCGCGAATCCGGGGATCAGGTCGTGGTCCTTGAACTCCATGCTCAGCTCCCGGGGACGAGCACGACGCGCCGGGAGACCCGGCGCGCGTGGAGGTCCGCGAACGTCTCGTTGATGGTCGAAAGGGGGCGCTTCTCGAGGAAGGGCCCCAGGGAGACCTTTCCCGCGAGGACGAGTTCGAGGATCGCGGGGTAGTGCTCGGGAAGGCAGCCCCAGGTCCCCTGCGCCGTCGCGTCGAAGGCCATGAGATTCGACAATCGCAGCTCGAGCTTCTTCGGGGTGAAGCCGACGACCCCGAGCCAACCTCCGTGGCGGAGGAGACCGAAGGCGGTCGCCTGGCCCGCGGTCGTCCCCGAAGTCTCGAAGATCTTGTGACGGAACGACGGGATCGCGCGCTCGTCGGCGAATCGCTTCACCGCCTTTGCGAGGTCCTTGAAGTCGCCGTCGGCGCGGAGGGTGAGCGCGGCGCCGTGCGCCTTCATGAGGGCGAGCCGATCGTCGTCGACGTCAATCGCGACGACGGCGGCCCCCATCGCCGCCGCGACCTGGACGCCGAACCCGCCCACCCCGCCGACGCCGACGAAGACCGCGAGATCGCCCGGTCCGAGCCCGCTCTTCACGATCTCCTGGTACGGGGTCGAGACCGCGTCGGCGATCACGGAGAGCGTCGCGAGGTCGTCGTACGACGCCGGTACGGGACAAAGGCCGCGGCACGGGACGACGACGTGGGTCGCGAATCCGCCGTGGACATCGTTTCCGGGGAAGATCTGCTCGGGGCAGACCGACCCGCGTCCCGCGCGGCAGGCGTCGCATTCTCCGCACGGGATCACGGCGGGGACGACGACCTTGCGCCCGCTCCAACGTTCGGCGCCGGCTCCGGTTTCGACGACCGTCCCGGCGATTTCGTGGCCGAGGACGAGGGGAAACGGATGCCGAGTCGGGACGCCGTCGTAGTAGTAGCCGAGGTCGGTATGGCAGACGCCGCAGCCGGCGACCTCGAGGACCACCTCGCCGGGACCGGGGCTCGCCTCCCAGGAGTCCCGCTCCATCGGTCTGCCCGGCTCCCGGACGAGCCATCCATCGATCGTTGTCGGCACCGGCGGTTCTCCCGCGAAAAAGAAGTAATCGGATACCGAATTCTTATTTATGGGAAGACGAAACCGTTGTCAACGGAAAAGTGGCGTGAAATAGGACCGATTTGGTTCGCGCTCAGGCGTGCGGGGTCCCCGTCGATTCCCGGTCCACCGACTTCACGATCTCGACGACCTCGTCCTCCCGGAGGAGCCTCTGGGACTTCTTTGCCGCCGCGAGAACCGCCTCGACGACCTCCGGTCCGTGCGGGAGACCGCGCGTTTCGAGATAGAAGACGACGTTCGACCCGCCGGACATGTGGCCGATCTCGATCTCCTGCTGGCGGCCGATCCAAGAAGCCGGGACGCCCGAGTACACGAGGTCCGCGAGCCACCCGCTCCCCTTTCGGTGGGCCTTGACGACCGCGGCCGCGTGGACTCCGGTCGCGGTGCGGAACGCGTCGGCGCCGACGATCGGCGTGTTCGGCGGCACGGGAACGCCGGTCGCTTTCGAAACGGCCTGGACGTAGTCCTGGAGGCAGGAGAGATCGTCGTTGCGGAGGCCGAGGAGCCTCAGGTTCACGAGCAGCTCCTCGATCGGCGTGTTGCCGACGCGCTCCCCGATCCCGAGCGCCGTCCCGTGCACGCGCGTCGCCCCGGCGCGGATGGCGGCGAGCGAGTTCGCCGTGCCGAGGCCGCGGTCCCGGTGGCCGTGCCAGTCGATCCCGACGGTGTCGGCGACGCCCAACTCCGCGAGGAGGTTCTTCGCCCAAGCGACGAGGTTCATCACCCCCTCCGGAACGGCGGCGCCGACCGTGTCGCAAAGGCACACGCGCTTCGCCCCGGCTTCGATCGCGGCGGTCAGGAGGACCCTCAAGTGCTCGGGGGAAGAGCGGATCGTGTCCTCGGTCACGTACATCACGTCGAGCCCCTCGCGGACGGCGAAGGACACGGCCTCCTTCGTGTGCCGGAGGATCCGGTCGATGTCCCACTCCTCCGCGTACTGCCGGATCGGGCTCGACCCGATGAAGACGCAGGCTTCGATCGGGACGCCGGTTTTCTGGCTGATCTCGGCCATCGGCTGGATGTCGACCATCAGCGTGCGGCCGGCGCAGTTCGCGCGAATCCGGAGGCGCGCGCTCGCGATCTCGCGGCAAAGGCGCTCGACCGCCTCGTACTGGCGCGGCCCGGAGCCCGGCAGCCCGATGTCGGCGGTCTCGATGCCGAGCCGGTCCATGTAGTGGAGGATCTCGATCTTGACGCCGACCGGAGGATCGAGGACCGACGGGCTCTGGAGCCCGTCGCGGAGCGTTTCGTCGTCGAGCATCACGCGGCCGGGAGACTCGAACCGGTTCGGTCCGGCCGCGGCCCAGTCGTAGATCAGATCGCGTTCCGACGGTTGCCGCATCGTCGTCCCCCGCCGCCTTCCCCGCCGGTCAACGGGCAGTGGCCTTGCCGAACTCGCGCGCGCGCCGCATCAACGCCTCCGCTTCCTTCGAGTTCCCCTGCGCCTCCCGGATCTTGGCGAGATGGTACAGGCTGCTGACCTCGTCGACCGAACCGTCGAGCTCTCGCTGGAACTCCCTCGCCGCGCGCTCGAGGTCCCCCTTGCGCTCGTGGATCACGCCGACGTGGTACCGGGACATCAGGTACTCGGGGGTCAAGGCATCGGCGCGCTCGAAGTGCTCGAGGGCTTCGTCGAGGCGCCCGGAATGGAAGAGACAGAGCGCGAGGCGGTAATGGGCGGCGTTGTAGTTCGGGTCGATCTCGAGGCACCGCGCGAACGCCTCCGCGGCCTCTCGCATGTTCCCACGGTGGTAGAGCGCCACCCCGAGGTCGTAGCTGCACAGGACGAAACGCGGGGCCCGCTCGAGCGCCCGCCGGTAGCGCTCGATGGCGAGGTCGAGGGTCCCCTGGTGGAAATACATCGAGCCGAGGAGGTGGTTCGCGAGGACGTGGTCGGGCTCCGACTCGGTCAGCCGCTCGAGCTCGCGGCGCGCCGCCCGGTGGTCTCCCCGCTGCTCGCACGCGAGGGCGAGCATCACCCGGTGGTCGACCCAAGCGTCCCGCAGGAACATCCCGCATTCCGCGCAGAACTTGTCGGTGTCGGTGGCCTCTCTTCCGCATCGGGTGCAGCGCATGGGGTCGCCTCCTCGTCGAGGGATTGTACCCCGAAGGGGCATGGGGGCACGGGAAGCGGCCCATTTCGCGCTAGACTCCGTGCGTCCCGCGAAACGGGTCCGGAGGTCCTCCATGAGAAGCCAACCCCGGCGATTCCCGCGCGCGGCGCTCGCCGGTCGCCCGGCTGGCGAAGCGACGCCGACGGCCGTCGAAGGAGGCGGCCACGGGAGCGCGGTCGAGCCGAACCGCACCCGCGAGCGCTCCGCCGGCGCGGCCTCCCTCCGCGTCGGTCCGGGACGGCACTGAGGCGGACGCGCGCCGAGGCCTCGCGTGCAATTGAGGATCGTCTCCTACAACATCCACCGGGCGATCGGGCTCGACCGTCAGTTTCGACTCGACCGCATCGTCGCGATCCTCTCCCATCACGATGCCGACGTCGTGCTCCTTCAAGAGGTCGATGACGGGGCGCCGCGGTCGGGGCACCTGAACCTCGCGCTCGAGCTGTCGAGAGCGCTCCGCTACCCGCATCTCGCCGTCGGACACAACGTCCGGCTGCGGCAGGGCCGGTACGGAAACGCCACGCTGTCGCGATTCCCGATCCTGAGGGAAAGGAACATCGACCTCACGATCGGGACGGCCAAGGCGCGCGGATGTCAGCATGCGACGCTGCGCCTCGATCCGGCGAGCGGGAGCCCTCGGGAACTCGAGGTCTTCAATCTCCATCTCGGTCTTTCCGCCCGCGAACGGCTCTGGCAGATCGGGAGATTGGCGCGATCCGAGGAGTTCGCGGCGACGGACGAGAGCCGGCCCTGCGTCCTCGGCGGAGACTTCAACGATTGGAGGAACCTGCTCCAGGCGGCCTTGATCGGGGTGCTCGGCTTTCGTTGCGCGACCGCGCGGGACCCCGACGGCGGCGGCGGCCTCCGCACGTACCCCGCCTTCTCTCCGACCGGCGGCCTCGACCGAATTTACGTTCGCGGGCCGCTGCGCGTGCTCGCCGCGCGCACCTGCCGCCTCGCAGTGTCGAAGGTCGCGAGCGATCACCTGCCGGTGATCGTGGAGCTCGAGCTCGTGTGAACGGGGGCGGACTTCCTCGACGGGCCCGCCCCCCCCGAGGCGTTTACCGGCAGGTTCCCCCGCGACACTTGTTCGAACAACACTGGGAGTTCGTGCTGCAGGCGGATCCTGCGGCCCCGCACGGAGCGGGAGCGCAATCCGGAGTTCCCGCGCACGCCGCGTCCGTGCAGTCCGCCGCGCCGTTGCAGTCGTCGTCGAGGCCGTTCGCGCAATTCTCCGTTCCCGTCCGGCAGTCGAGGGAGCAGTTCGAGCAGGACTCTCCGGCCTCGCACGCGAAGTCGCCGCAGCAGAACGAGCCCGGCGAAGCCGGGCTCGTCGTGCACGCGAATCCCCCGGTCGTGCAAGCGGCGTTCGAACATCCGACCGGGTTGACGCCGCCGTTCCCACAGCAGTAGCGGCCGGAAGGCTTGCCTCCCTGCTGCCCGTTGCAATCGGCCGGGCAGGTCAGGCAGTCTTCCCCGTTCGCCGTCTCGCAGATCCCGTTCCCACAGACCGCGCCGGGAGTCGTCCCCGTCGGGCAATCGGAGGCGCAGTTCCCGCAGTCCTCCCCCGCCTCGCAGGTCCCGTTCGCATTGCAGGCGACGCATCCGAGGCACGCCGAGGTGTCGAACCCGCTGCAGTCGGTCTTGCACGCGAGGGTACCACCGGAGCAGTTGAAGTCGGCGCACGTCCTTCCGCCGAGGGCCCCCCCGTCGCAAGCCTCTCCGGGCTCGATCGTTCCGTTCCCGCAGACGGCGGGGGTTCCGGCCGTGAGGCCGGCGGCGTAGACGTCGACCGAGTCCCCGGTCCCTCCCGACTCGTTCCGGTTGTCGGTGAAGATCGTGATCAGGTCGCTCATGACCACGTCGAGACCGTTGTAGTCCCCCCACTCGAACCCGTCGGCGATGTTGGGGGATTGTGCCGTCGTGAGGCGCTCGGGAGTCGACCAGGTTTGCCCCCCGTCGGTCGACTTGCTGTAGAAGAAATCGACCGACGTCCGGGAGGTGTCTCGGCGCGTGTCGTAGAACGCGACGTAGACCGTGCCGTCCGGTCCCACGCCGAGCCAGGGGTGGAATCGGTCGACCGTCGACTGGTCGGCGGTCTCGTGCGGAGTGCGGGTCGTCCAGGTCGAACCGCCGTCCCGCGAGTAGGCGACCTGGATTCGAGCGTGGTTCGCCGAGGCTGGGCTCGTCTCGGGAGCGGTCGTGTCGGTCCATGCGGCGTACACGCTGTTGTGGTACGGGCCGCCCGAAAGGTCGGCGTCAGCGGCGACGTAGATGAACGCGCGGCGCGACTCCATCGCCGGGATCGCGAAATCGTAGCCGTCCTGCGTGTTCGCGACGATCACGGTCGAACCGAAGGACACGCCGCCGTTCGTCGACTTCCGGAGGCGGATCGTCTTGCTGTTGAATGCCGGCCAGAAGTAGTAGACGTTTCCGACCGCGTCGGTCGCGATGTCGCTCCCGATCCCCCGGTCCTCGCTGAGCGACGAGAACGACTGGGGCGTCCACGAGTTCCCGAAGTCGGTCGAGCGGGAGAACTGCATCACGTTCGAGTTGTGCCAGGTGACGTAGAGGTTGTCCTTGTACGGAGAGGTCGGGGACTTGTCGACGTGTAGGAACTCCTTGTCTCCTCCCGACGACGCGATCACGCGACGCGGGTTTCCGGGCGTCTCGGTCTCGAGGCTGTTCCAGGTCGCCCCGCCGTCGGCCGAGCGGAAGAACCAGACGCCGCAGCCGAAGACGCAATTCCCGAGGGTCGTGGTGTAGGCGTAGCGGCCGTCGGACGACCAGTCCACCGCGGGGTCGCAGCACGTCCCGCTCGACGGGAGCGGCACCTGTGTCCAGGTTTCGCCGCCGTCGGTCGAGTAGTGCATCTGCTGGCCTCCGCCGGGCCCGTTCGTGCCGGCCACGACCTTGCTCGTGTCGGTCGGATGGATCTTGATCGCCGACTCGGCGGCGCCGGTCGGGCTCGTGACCCGCACCTCGCCGGATACGAACCCGGCGCCCGACGGGAACGACTCCTGCGGGATGCCGTTCTTTTTCTCGACGAGGTAGCGCCCGCCGACCCAGGCGGTGCCGGGGTAAAGAACGCCGTCGAGCAGATACCCGCCGTGGAGAATCCGGAACGCGTTGAAGGCGCTGCGCGGGTACTGGACGGGACCGTCCTTCGGCGAATCGGGGTTCGCCTTCCGGAGCGCGACGCGGAAGAACGCGGGGATCGGCGCCTGCAGCTCGGCCTCGTTCGGCGCGAGAAGGGCGAGATCGGCGGCGGTCAGCGCGTAGTTCCGGTCATCCCAAGGCCCATACCGGGTCAGGGAGGCATAGTCGACCGCCTTGTCGACGCCGCGCGCCGGGTCGACCGCGATGGTCCGTCCGGAGTCGACGAAAACCTGCGCGGCCACCGGAGCCGCGGCGAGGACGAACGCAAGAAGCACACCGAACGCGAGCCCCGTTCCGATCCGTTTCATGAATGGCCCCCCAAGGACGAAGAGCGGTAGACGTACCGCTCCTCGGCGGGGTTGTCAAACGAACCGGACCGGGACTGGCACCTTGTTCGGACCCTCCGCCGCCAAAACCCCGCCCTCCCGACGACCGCGCACAGCGCCAAGGTGATTCCGATCTCCCGTCGCATGACACGACCCTCGCCGTAGCCGGCTTGCCTTTCTCATTCCGCGAGGCGGCATGCTCCGCAGGGTCCCCGGAACTTGCGACCGAACTCTACTCCCCTCTCGGATCGCTGGGGTAGGATGTCGAAGGCGGGACTTCCACCTGCTGCGGAAAGGAGGTTTCCCCATGCCCACCTTCGTCCTGATGTCGCGACTCGGCCCGGAGACTCTCCACGACGCCGAAGGCCGGCGGAAGACCGGCAAGGGCTGGCTCAAGAAGGTGAAGGAGCGCTGTCCCGACGTGAAGTGGGTCGCACATTACGCCATCCTGGGCCCTTACGATTTCATGGACATCTACGAGGCCCCCGACGTCGAGACGGCGCACCGCGTCTCCCTGATCTCCCGATCGGAAGGGGCGATGACCGCCGAGAGCTGGCAGGCCCTCCCCTACGACACCTTCCTCAAAGTGCTCGAGGAAGTTTCCTAGCGTCTGAAGCGGCGCCCCGGAGGACTCCCGTTGGAACTCGCCCACACGATGATCCGCGTCAAGGACCTCGACCGGACGCTCGATTTCTACTGCAATTTCCTCGGCCTGAAGGAGGTGCGGCGAAAGGCGATCGGCGACGAGGCGACGCTCGTCTTCCTCGAGGACGGCGAAGGCCGGACCATCGAACTCACCCATAACCACGGACGGTCCGAGTACACACTGGGCGACCAGTTCGGCCACCTCGCGTTCCAGACCGACGATCTCGAATCGGTGGTGCGGGAGGTCGAAGCGAAGGGATGGTGGTACCGCCGGTCCAGGCCGGAGGTCGGCTCCCGATACATCTTCGTCAAAGACCCGAACGGGTACGACATCGAGATCCTGGAGCGAAGGTAGCGGCTGTCCGGTAGAGTGTTGGAACCTCTCTCGCACAAGGAGAATCCGATGGAACAGGTCACCACCGACAAGCTCCTCCGCGACCTCAAGGTGGTCGTCGAGGACGCGGAGGCCCTTCTCGCCGCGACCGCCGGCCAGACCGGGGAGAAGATCGAGCAAGTCCGCGCCCGCGCGAAGGAATCGCTCGCCGCCGCGCGCGAGCGGATGAAGGAGGCGGGGGCCGAGCTCGGCGCCCGCGCGAAAGCGGCCGCGAAATCGACCGACGAGTACGTCCACGAGAACCCCTGGACGGCGGTCG
>CAZVOE010000009.1:0-5014 GCA_964628935.1 uncultured Acidobacteriota bacterium | reverse complement strand
CGCCCCCCCCGCCGGCCTCGGCTTCATCCTCGGGTCGCTCACGAACCGTCGCTGAGCGGCCCCTTGGGCATTCTCGACTCGTCGAAGGCGCTCCTCGCGACGCTCGTCGCGATGGTGCACAACCGCGTCGAGCTCCTCTCGACCGAGCTCCAGGAAGAACTCGCGCGGCTCGTGGCGGTTCTCGTCTGGACCCTCGCGGCGCTCCTCTGCGCGGTCGTCGGGCTCACCTTCGTCGCCGTGCTCGTCCTTCTGAGCGTCGACGAGTCGCACCGTCCCCTCGCCGCGGGGATCTTGGCCGCCGTCTTCCTCGCAGGGGCGGGGGGCTCGTACCTTCACGTGCGCGGGCTCTCGAGAGCGAAGACCCGCATGTTCGACGCGAGCCTCACGGAGCTCGAGCGGGATCGCGAGGCCCTCGAGGAGCGACGGTGAAGTCACACCTGGCAGGGCTCGCCGCGCGGCGCGAGGCCCTCGTGGAGCGTTCCCGCGCGCAGCGGGACGAGATCGGGGCGCACGTGACGCGGATCCGCGAAGAGGTCGCCTGGGTCGCGACGCTCGCGCGCGCCGCCACCGCGCTCCGCCGCTCCGGGCCGGCGATCGCGCTCGTCGCGGGGATCGTGATGGTCCTCGGACCCTCGCGGGTCGTGCGGTTCCTCGGCGCGACGGTCCGCTACGCCCCCCTCGCGCTCGACGCCTACCGCGTCGTCCGGGGAGATCGGACCGCTGCCGATTCGGGGCCCGGCGCGTGAGCGGTCCTCCCGTCGCGAAGCTCCGGCTCGAAAAGAAGGGCCGCGGCGGGAAGGCGGTGACCGTCGTCTACGACCTTTCGGTAGCACCCGACGCCCTCGAGGGGCTCGCGCGCGAATGGAAGCGCGCCCTCGGGACCGGAGGCTCGGTCGTCGGAGGAACCGTCGAGTTGCAGGGGGACCGACGCGATCGCCTCCGCGAGTTCTTGACGGCGCGTGGATACCGGGTGAAGGGTTGATTCCCCCCGATCGAACGGCCCGGGTGTCCCTCTCGCCGCGCGACTCCGGGACACACCGTCCCGCGTTTGTGCGGGGCCCCGCCCACCCCCTCAGGGCAGCTCCCGCACCTCCTGGGGGATCGAGGCGCCGGCGGAGAGGACGAGGCCGATCCCGTCTTCCACGGAGACCTCCGTCGGGATGACGTCGGTCGCGGGGAGCATCTCGACGTCCCCGAGGTAGAGGTGGTTCGTCGGGACGTAAACCGATTGCAAGGTTTGCGTCGTCCCGTCCTTTCGCGCGAGCACGAGCGAGCCGGTGAGGAACCCCGGCCGGAGCGTCTCCCCGCGGCGCACGAGCACGAACCGTTGGAAGGCCTGCCTCGCCTCGGGGCTCCCGAAGCCCGAGAGCACCTTGCGGATCGTGCCGTACACGGGGCCGAAGACCGGGACGCTCTCGAGGACCTCCACGAGCACCTCGAGCAACCGACTGAGCGGACGCACGGAGAACAGGATCCCCGTCACGAGGACGATCGCCACCGTGATCGCGAACCCCGCCCCCGGGACGTCCCGTCCGAAGAGGGTCCGGAGGAGCGGGCGGGCGTGCTGGTCGACGTAGGCGAAAACCCACCACAGCACCTTCGTCGTGATCACGATCGGGATCAGAATCATCAGTCCCGCCAGGAACTTGTTCCGCAGGACGCGCAGGAAGCGAGGCTCCGAACTCATGGCACTCCCCTCGACGGCGCCCGCACGCGACGCGCGGGCGTCGGAGGGATCCTATCGCGGGTCGGCCCCGTGGAGCCGCTCGATCGCGTCGCGGTCCGAGGGGTCGAGGCCCCGCCGCCACGGAACCCGGTCACGGAGTGCCGCTCAATTCGACCGGTCGGGGTACGCCGGCTTCTCCGGGCGCTTCGGCGGATTCGCCTCGAGGAGCCGCAGCGCCTCGGCGATCGCCCGCTCGAGCTGCGGGTCGCCTCCCTTGGCCATGGCGGTCGGGTCGTCGTCGACCTCGATGTCCGGGTCGACCCCGTGGTTTTCGACGATCCACTCCCCCGCGGTGCTGTAGATGCCGAAGGTCGGCACGGTGACCGCGCCGTTGTCGATCAACTCCGGGGATCCGCTGATTCCGATCAAGCCTCCCCACGTGCGCGTCCCGACGAGGGGGCCGAGCCCCGCCTCCTTGAAGTAGAGGGGAAAGCAGTCGCCTCCCGAACCGCTCCACTCGTTGATCAGCATCACCTTCGGCCCGTGGTGGGCGACCGGGGGCCACTGCCAGTCGCGGCCGTCGCGGACGGCCCAGTAGTTCGTCACCGGGCGGTTCAGAAGCTCGACGAAGCGGTCGGGGATCTGCCCGCCGTTGTTGAAACGCTCGTCCACGATGAGGGCCGGCTTGTCGAACTGCCCCATGAACATCCGCACGAGTTCGGTCTGGCCGTCGATCCCGGTGGAAGGGACGTAGATGTAACCGACTCTCCCCCCCGTCGCCTCTTCGACCCTCTTCCGGTTCGACTCGATCCAGGCGAGGTTCCGGAGCCTCGTTTCGTCGTCGAGCGTCGTGACGAGCACCTTGCGCGCCCCTTCGAGCGTCGGCCTCTTGTGGAGCGTCAGTTCCACCGTCGTCTTCGCGAGCCCGGCGAAGGCCGCCCGGCTCGGCTTCCCCGGGTCGCCCGGTTGCCCGTTGACCGCGGGGAGACAATCGCCGGGCACGACGCCGAGCCCCGGCTCGGCGAGGGGCGAGCGCACCTCCGAGTCCCATGGTGCGCCGTCGAGGATGCGCGCGATCCGGTAGGCCCCGTCCTCCAGCGCGAAGTCGGCGCCGAGGAGGCCGACGCCGACCTCCGGCGCCTCCTCCTCGTCTCCACCTCCGCGGTAGGTGTGGGACGCGTTGAGTTCCGCGATCAGCTCGCCGAGGACGAAGTTGACGTCCCAGCGGGTGACGGCGTCGTCCAGGAGTTTCTCGTAGCGGCGCCGCATCTCCTCCCAGTCGACGCCGTGCAAGTTCGGGTCATAGAAGTAGTCGCGCTCGAAACGCCAGGCGTCGTGGAAGATCTGGCGCCACTCGGCGGCCGGATCGATCTCCGCGGAGAGCTCGTCGGTCCGCAGGGGCTTCTCGAATTTCTGGTCGGGCGCGACATCGAGGATCGCGAGCTTCCCGTCGACGGCGACGAGAACCTTCTTCCCGTCGGCCGAGACGGTGAAGCCGTCGATCCCGGCGAGGACGGTTTTCTCCTCGCGCTTTTCGAGATCGTAGAAGGCGAGGGTCCCCTTCTTCTCGCTCGATCCGGTGTTCGGAAGGCGCGAGAAGAGGATTTTCCCATCGAGCCCGACCACGCGGCCGAAATTGCCGGGCTTGGGCGGGAGGACGACGGCCCGCCGCTCGAACCCGTCGAGGTCGATCGCGACCGGCTTGGGGGGTTCCTTCGCGTCGGCCCTTTCCTCGTCCCCGTCTTTCTTGTCCTCTTTGTCCCGTTCCTTCTCCTTCGTCTCGTCCTTCCCCTCGACGTCGTTGCGCGCTGCGAGCGGGGAGGCGACGTCGCGCCGGAGCGGCACCGCCACGATCTGGGTCGTGTTGGCGTAGATCCAGGTGTTGTCGAAGTCGCTGTAGCTCGGCTCGAAGTGGCGGTTGGTCAGAAAGTAGAGGTACTCCCCCTTCGGGTCGAAGCTCGGAAACTGCTCGCCGTAGAACCCCTCGGTCACCTGGTGGAGCTTCTTCTCGCGGGTGTCGTACAGAAAGACGGCGCGCGAGCCGCGCTCGAGGTCGCGGTCATATGCGAGCCACCGGCTGTCGGCCGACCAGGAAACCGAGAAGTTCCGAAGGCCCCCCTCGAACATGTAGAACGCCCGGTCGATCGCCTCCGTCTTCCCCGTCGCTCGGTCGACGAGGTGAATCCGCATCGCCTGGTCGATGAAGACGAGCCTCTTCCCGTCGGGCGACCAAGTCGGAGCGTACCGGAAACCGGGACCGAGCTTCGTGAGCGTCTTCTCCTCCCCCCCGCCGTCGGCCGGGCGGACGGTCAGCTCGTACTCCCCGGTGCGGTCGCTCCAGTATGCGATCTCCTTCCCGTCGGGCGACCAGCGGGGGAACCGTTCGGCGGCACCCGATGAGTTGGTCAGGTTGACGACGGGCCCGTGCTCCGCCGGGACGGTGAAGACCTCGCCGCGCGCCTGGACGAGGGCGCGCTTCCCGCTCGGCGAGATCGTGGCGCCCTGGAGGAATTTCGAGACGCTCTTCCGTTGCGGCTTGAGCGTCGCCCGGTCGGTCACCACCTCGATCGCGACCTCGCGGGTGCGATCCTCGGCGAGGTCGTACAGGTGCAACCTTCCCCCCTGCTCGAAGACGATCTCCCGGGGGCCGATCGCGGGGAAGCGGATGTCGTAATCGGTGAAGCGGGTCAACTGCCGGACCTCCCCCGACTTCCGGTCGTAGACCCAGAGGTTCGCGCGCTTCGGCTCCCCCCGGTCGGACTGGAAGTAGAGCCGGTCGCCGTGCCACATCGGTTGGGAGTCGCTCGAACCGTCGTTCGGAACGAGCGAGGACGCGAGGGTCTCGAGGTCGAAGATCCAAATGTCGGAGGTCATCCCGCCGCGGTACCGCTTCCAGGTGCGGAAGTCGACCGACAACGGCATGTACGCGAGGGTCTTGCCGTCGCCGGCGATCGATCCGAACTCGCCGTACGGGAGCGGAAGCTTCTCCGGCATTCCGCCGTCCCGCGACACCCGGTAGAGCTGATTGAACCGCTGCTTGCCGCTCTCCATCGCGCTCGCGAAGAGGATCGAGCGGCCGTCCGGGTACCAATCGATCATCCGGTCGGGCATCGGGTGGTAGGTCAACCGTTTCGGGACGCCCCCCGAGGCGGAGACGACGTAGACGTCGACGTTGCCGTCGTAGTTCGCGCTGTAGGCGATCCACTCTCCGTCCGGCGAGAATCGCGGGAAGGACTCCTCCCCGGGCGGGGTGCTCAGGCGCACTGCCCGTCCTCCCCCCTTCGCGGCGACCCAGATGTCGCCCGCGTAGACGAAGCAGATCTGCGTCGCCGCGACGTCCGGGTAGCG
>CAZVOE010000008.1:0-50025 GCA_964628935.1 uncultured Acidobacteriota bacterium | reverse complement strand
CCTCAGCCGCCTCGACCGTGTGGATGAAGACGTCTTCGAGCGAGGGAACGATCGGCTCGATTTCCGCCGGAACGTTGCCCGCCTCCGCGAGGAGCGCCCTCGCAGCGTCCGCGCCGCGGATCGGTTCGTCGACGACCAGGTGGATCCGCGTCCCGAAGACGGCCGCCTCGCGCACCCAAGATTCCTGTTCGAACCGCTCGAGCGCGGCCAGGTAATCCGGACAGACGACCTCGAGGATCGCACGTCCGGCGAAGACCGACTTGAGCTCCGACACCGATCCGGTCGCGATCGTCCGCCCGGCATGCATCATCGCGATCCTCCCGCAGTGCTCGGCCTCGTCGAGGTAGTGGGTGGTGACGAGAACGGTCACGCCGCCCTCCGCGAGGGCGTCGATCCGCTCCCAGAACCGACGCCGTGAGAGCGGATCCACCCCTCCCGTCGGTTCGTCGAGGAAGAGCATCGAGGGCCGGTGCAATAGGGCGCAGGCGAGCGCCAGTCTTTGCTTCCACCCTCCGGGAAGCTCGCGGGCGAGCCGCCCCTGTTTCCCCGAAAGGTCGGCGAGTGCCAGGGCCTCCTCGATCCGCGCCGCGAGACGCGAGCCATGGAGACCGTAGACCCCGCCGAAAAAACGCAGGTTCTCCTCGACGGTGAGGTCTTCGTAGAGGCTGAACCGCTGGCTCATGTAGCCCAGGCTGCGCTTGACCGCCTCCGGCTCTCGCACCACGTCGATGCCGAGGACGCTCGCTTCCCCGGAGGTCGGGGGAAGCAGTCCGGTGAGCATGCGGATCGCCGTCGATTTTCCCGCCCCGTTGCTCCCGAGGAGCCCGAAGACCTCCCCCTTCTCGATGCGGAGGGTGAGGCGATCCACGGCCACGAACGCGCCGAAGCGCTTGGTCAACTCGACGGTCTCGATCGCGGCGCTCACGGGGCGGCCCCCACGACGGCCCGCTCGAGGAGCGCCCGCGCGACGGCCAGGCGCGCCGCGGCCTCGGTGCGATCGAGTCCTGCCCGGAGTCTCGCCGCCTCCGCGTCGAGCAGTTCCGCGGAGGGAAGCAGCCCCTCGCGGTACCGGTCCCGGGCGATCCGCTCCGATTCCGCCGCGGCCTCCACCGCGCGATCGGCGACGGGAAGGGCTCGCGCCGCCTCCCGCACGTCGAGGGCGCGCGACGTCACCTCGAGGCGGATCCGGCGGTCGAGGTCGTTCAGTTGCAGGGCGAGTGCCTCCGCTTCCGCGACGGCGCTCGCCTCGGCCTGCGTCGCCCCCCGCCCGTCCCATAGCGTCCACCGGAAGCGCACGGACACGTCCCACGTGTCGTTCCACGCTTCCTCGAGCGGGAGGACCCTGAGGTTCGGGTTCGACCAGTCCAATCCGCCGTCGGCGGTCACGGCGGGTCTCTTCGCGGCTCGCTCCGCGCGCGCCTGCGCGAGGGCCGCCGCCCTGCGTGCCGCGAGCGCCGCCCGCTCGGGCCGCGAGGCGAGGGCGCGCTGCACGAGCGTCTCGACCGGCTCTTCGTCCGGCAAGCCGGTGACGGCGACGACCGCGGGACGGATCTTCGCGCCCGGACCGAACCCGCACAGTCGAGCGAGGTCGGCCTCGGCCCGCGCCGAGGCGAACGTCGCGCGGACGAGCGCGAGTTCCGCTCGGTCACGCTCGACCTGGACCGCGAGGAGCTCGTTCCTCGCCGCGAGTCCGAGTTCCACCCGGTTCCTGGCGTCGACGAGGTGCCGCTCGAACGACGCCATCGCGTCCTCGAGCACGCGCGCGGCCTCGCGGGCAGTGACGAGATTCCAGAACGCGCGCGTCGCCTCGAGTCGCACGTCCGCACGGCGGGTCGCGGTCTCCGCCTCCGCCGCCCCCAGCCCCGCCCGGGCCGAGTCGACCCCGGCCTCGATCCCGCCCCCCGCGTAGAGCGGGACCGAGAACGACAGCCTTGCGCCGTAGCGGTTCTCGATGTTGGGAAAGATCGAGCGCAGCTCGAAGTCGGGCCCGCTGATCACGAGCTCCGGGACCTCGGAAAGCCGGCTGTACGCGGCCGCGAGATCCACCGTCGGTTGCCGGGCCGACGAAGCCTGGGCGACCAGGGCTCGCGAAGCGGCCTCGAGTTTCCGGTTCGATGCGAGGAGGTCGGAGTGACGCTCGGCCCTTTGAACCGCCTCCTCCACGGTCAACTCGACTGGGGCGACATCGGCGACGGAGGCCGCGGCGGCGAGCGACAGCGTGGCGGTCGCGAGGAAACGGGCGGACGTTCCGGCTCTCATGCGCCCTCCTGCGGGGAATCGCCTCGCGATCGGATCCTCGAGATGAAGACGTCCTCGAGCGAGGGAGCGATCGCACGGACGCTGTCGACCTCGATCCCCGCGGCGGCGAGCGCCGCGACGGTGCGCTCGATCGCGGTTGCCGCTCCGTGGCGCGGGGTTCCCGGAAAGGAGGCGTGGATTCGTTCGCCGAACAGAGCGACCTCCGAAACCCCCTCGACTCCGGTCGCCGCCTCAAGCGCCGCGCGGGGCGGGCGCGCGACGATCTCGACCATCACCCCGGGGGTCCCTTCGCGCAGGGCGTCGGGATCGTCGACGGTCAGGATCTTCCCGCGGTCCATGAGGGCTACCTGCTCGCAGCGCTCGGCCTCGTCGAGATAGGGAGTCGTGAGGAGGATCGTAATACCCTCCCGGCGCAGCCGCGACAAGGTCCTCCAGAGATCGCGTCGGGAAACCGGATCCACGCCGGTCGTCGGCTCGTCGAGCACGAGGAGCTTCGGTGTGTGGATCAACGTGCACGCGAGGGCGAGCTTCTGTCGCATCCCGCCGGAAAGGCGGTCGGCCAGGCGGTCGCGGAAGGGGGCCATGCGGAGCGTCTCGAGGAGTTCGTCCTTCCGACGGCGGAAGTCCGCCACGCCTTGGACGCGCGCAAAGAACGCGACGTTTTCATCCACGGTCAGGTCGCCGTAAAGCGAGAACCGTTGCGCGAGGTAGCCGACCGACCGCGAAAGCTCCCGGCGGCGCCGCCATGGATCGAGGCCGCAGGTGCGGACCACGCCGCCGCCGGGCTCGAGGAGACCGAGAATGCACCGCAAGGTCGTGGTCTTTCCCGCCCCGTCCGGCCCGATGAGGCCGAACATCGTCCCCTCTTCGACCCGAAACGAGATGCCGTCCACGGCCCGTGTCGAGCCGAACGAGCGCGCGAGGTCTTCGACGACGACGGACTCCGTCACGACCCGCTCCCCTCGACGAAGATCTCGACGTCCGTGGGCATTCCCGGCTTGAAAGCGCCGTCCCGGTTCTCGAGGAAGACTTTGACCTCGTACACGAGCTTCGCTCGTTCGTCCCGCGTCTGAACGTTCTTCGGGGTGAACTCCGCGTCCTGCGCGATGAAGCGAACGGTGCCCGTCCCCTCGCGGCCGTCGTCGGCGACCACGCGGGCGCGTTGGCCCAGCGCGATCCTCGGGAGATCGGGTCCGGGGACGTACACGGACACCCACGCGTGCTCGAGGTCGCTGACCACGGCGAGGGGAGCTCCCGCAGCGACGATCTCCCCTCGTTCGACGAACTTCTCCGTGACCGTTCCACCGACGGGGCTCCGCACGATACTGTCCTCGAGGTTCTGCTCGATCTGCGCCACGCGCGCTTCGGCCGCCGCGAGCCGGGCGCTCGCCGCCGCGATCTCTTCCTCCCGGCTCCCCCGCTCGAGGCGCCGCAGCACTTCCCGGGCGGCATCGACACGGGACGACGCGAGATCGCGTCGCACCCTGGCGTCGTCCCTCGCCTTCTCGGTGCCGGAACCGCGGGCGAACAGGGCCTCCATCCTCGCGAGATCCCGTTCCGCCGCCTCGAGGTCTGCGGCGGCGCCCGACACGTTCGCGCGCGCCTCGGCGATCTCTTCCTCGCGCGGCCCCTCAACGCGGAGCTTCCACTCCGCCTCGGCGAGATCGCGCTCCGCCCGGGCCTGTTCGAGCCGCAGGCGGAGGTCGACCTCCTCGAACCGGGCGACGGTCTGTCCTGGCTCCACGGTGTCCCCTTCCTCGATCTCGAGCGCCTCGAGACGTCCGCCGACCTTCGCGGACAGGCGCACCTCGGTCGCCTCGACGTGCCCCGAAGCGACGATGCTCGATCGTTCCTCGCTCTCGCGGCAGCCACCGCTGGCCGCGAGGCAAGAAGACGCCACGGCGAGGAGGACCGCACGAGCGCCACGGGATGACCGGTCAACCATTTCGTTCCTCCGGTCGGCGGGAAAGCCCGCGCGTGATCAGCGATTGCAGGTTGGCGACGAAAGCGTCGCCCGACGGCATGTCTACCGGCAGACGACCGGATCGCGCGAGGCGTTCTCGGAACGGGGACGAAGCGAAAAAGAAAACGAGGCTCCCGACGACGGTGAGGTGTGCGAGAAGCGGATGGACCGGCCGGAACGACCCCTCGTCCACTCCCCTCTCGAGAATCGCCTGAACCGTCGCGAAAGCGCTCAGGAGGCGGGCGAGGCGCTCCTCGTCCAGGTGACGCCCTCCCGACATGATCTCGCGCAGCAGCATCTGGGAGAGATGGGGATGGCGCGCATGCAGATCGCCGAAGATGGCGATGAAGCGCACGAGCTGCGCGGCGGCGTCCCCGGTCGACGCGCGAAGTTCCGAGAGTCGAGCGTCGAACCAACGAAACTCGTCGTCGAGAATCGCGCGGTAGAGCCCCCCCTTTCCCCCGAAGTGGTAGTTGATCATCGCCTTGTTGACCGAGGCACGCCGGGCGATGCGCTCGACGGGCGTTCCGTCGTACCCCGCCGCGGCGAACTCCTCGAGTCCGGCGGCGAGGAGCGCTTCCCGGGTGGCCTCGGCGTCCCGGCGCCGGGGGGAGGGTTTGTTCTTGTCCCTCATCGCCGATCATTTTAACCAAACGTTTAGTTAATGGCAAGGAGTCGCGCCGAACCTATATTCCCGGCGTGCTCGACGATCCCAGGGACGCCGGCCGAGGCGAGGTGCGCACGGCGGAAGCGGCCGACCTCCCGGTCGGGACCCCGCCCCTCCGCCCCTGGATCGATGGGGAACCGGCGGAGGCAGAGGGCCCTGAAATCGAATGCATCGACCCCACGGTCGGGCGAGCGTTCGCACACGTTCGGTGCGCCGGTCCGGCCGACGTCGACCGGGCGGTCCGGGCCGCGGTGTTCTCGGCCCCGCTCTGGAGGAGCATTCCCCCCGGCGAGCGGAAGTCGAGACTCCTCGCCCTCGCCGACCGGATTCGGGCGGAGGCGGACGACATCGCCGCCCTGATTTGCCTCGAGCAGGGGAAGCCGTTCACCGAAGCGCTGGCCCTCGAGGTCCTTCCCGCCCTCGATCACCTGGTCTTCCTCGCAGAGCAGGCGACCCGCCTCCAGCTCGGCGAATCGATCGAGCCGCGTCACCCCTTCTGGGCCCACAAGGACGCCCACTGGCTCTACGACCCGTTGGGCGTCGTCGCGCTCGTCACCTCGTCTTCGATCCCGTTCGCGCAACCGCTGATCCAGACCGCGGCCGCCCTCGCGATGGGGAACGCGGTCGTGCTGAAGCCGTCGGAGCACACCCCCCTCTCCGGCCTCCGCATCGGAGAACTCTGCGCAGCGGCGGGGATCCCGAAGGGGATCGTCAACGTCCTCCCGGCGCTTCCCGAAGAAACGCTCCGCCTCGTCGCCCACCCGCAGATCGCAAAGGTCTTCGTGACCGGAACGCTCGAAGCCGGCCAGCACGTGATGGTCACGGCCGGCTGCGCCCCCCGGCCCGTGGTTCTCTCCCTCGGCGGCAAGCACCCGTCGCTCGTCGCGGCCGATGCCGACCTCGACCGCGCCGCCCGCGGGATCGCGTGGGGAGCGCTCGCGAACGCCGGCCAGCACTGCGGCGCGGTGGAGCGCGTCTTCGTCGAGGAAGGCGCGGCGGCACCGTTTCTCGACCGTCTTCTCGCGGAGGTCGGGTCCCTTCGGACGGGCCCCCCGTCGGAGGCCGGCACCGACATCGGTCCGCTCGTGAGCGAGGCGAGGCGCCTGAGGGTTCACGCGCAGGTCGAAGACGCCGTCGCCCGTGGCGCGAAGGTCCTGACGGGAGGAGTCCTTCCCGAGGGGCCGGGCTACTTCTACCCGCCGACCGTCCTGCTCGGCCCTCCGCCGGAGGCCGCCGTCCTGCGTGAGGAGACCTCGGGGCCGGTGATCCCCGTGGTGGTCGTCGAGAGCGTCGAGCGCGCGATCCTCCTCGCGAACGAGGGGGACCATGCCCTGACCGCCAGCGGCTGGACCCGGTCGGCCGAGACGGCGGCGCGGATCCAGATCGGCCTCCAGGCGGGAGTCGTGACGATCAACGACTTGCTCTATTCCTACGACGAGCCTGCCGCGACCTGGTCGGGGTTCCGCGCGAGTGGGGTCGGGCACGCGCACGGCCTCGCAGGGCTCAAGGAGATGTCCCGAAGGAAGTTCGTCTCGCGAGACGGAGCGGAGCTCGAGGGCCCGCTGTTCGCCTTCCCCTACGACGAGACAGCGCGTGCGATCGCAAGGGACGCCGTCGACGCGATCCACGCTCCGGGACTCGGACGGAGGGCCGCGGCGCTCGCACGCCTCGTCCGTGCTCCGAGGTTCCGGCGCCGCGTCCCGTGGAAGGGGCTCACGATGGGGAGGCGGCGCGGTCGATGAGCGGAAGGACGGCGGAAAACACCCGGTAAACTTCGCCCGCCAGCGAGGGCGAGGTGATCAGCCTCCGCTCCTCCGAAATCTCCCAACGTTTTCCGAGCTCGAACCAGTTGCCTTGGCGCCGTGCGGCGTCGAGGGCCCCGGTCCAGTCCGCGTCCGAACGGAAGACGACGCGGGACCCTTCCGGCCACGGCGCCGGGGCGTAGACGCGGAAGACGAGCCCCGCCTCGGCCGCAATCCGCTCGAGGACAGCGCCGAGACCCCCGATGCGGCACTGGAACTCGAACCTTCCGAACGCATCGGCCGCGGTGTCCCAGGCGAACCGTGCGGAGACGTGATCGGCGTGGACGCCGAGATTCAGCTGGGAACCCGCCTGATAACCGTGCGAGAGTTTCGAGAGAGCGACCCACGTGCAGAACGGCTGATATCCCTTCGGCCAGTCGAGGCGGGGAAGATGGACGTGCAGCCCGCGCCCCCCATCGGAATCGAGACGCTCGGCGAGCTCACGGCCGAGCGCCCGCAGTTCGGGGTGGAACCGCTCGAGAATCTCGCGGCGCCGCGTCTCGCGATCCCGGATCGCGAAGACCGAGAAATCCTCTTCGCGGAAGCCCGAGAACCTCCACGGAGGCTCCACGAGTCGGTGGGTCACCCTTCCCTCCCGCGATTGCGAGTGCCCTTCGATGATGGCATGCTTTCGGCCCGAACCGAACCATCACGGGAGTAGCCATGGAATCGAGACACGTCCGCTCGGCGGCGGCGATTGCCGCCGCGTTCCTCCTCTTCCTCTTCGCCGCGCTGCCGGCGGCGGCGCAGGACCTCGCCTCGTTCGAGAAGAGAGTGACCGTCCACAGATTGGACAACGGCCTCACCTTCCTGATCTGCGAGAGGCCGGGAACCCCGGTTTTCTCGTACTTCACCCACGTGGACGTCGGTGCGGCCCAGGAAACCCTCGGGATCACCGGCATGGCCCACATGTTCGAGCACATGGCGTTCAAGGGGACGACCCGGATCGGGACGACCGACCCCAAGGCGGAGGCCGCCGCGCTCGCGAAGGTCGACGAGGCCTTCGCCGCGCTCTTCGCCGAACGGAACCGCCTCGGAGGACCCGATCCGGAGAGGCTCGCGGATCTCGAGAAGCGTTTCAAGGATGCTCAGGAAGAAGCGGGCAAGTACATCAAGGCCAACGAATTCGGAGAGATCATCGACCGAGAGGGTGGCGTCGGGCTGAACGCGTTCACGAACAACGACGAGACCGGCTACTTCTTCTCGATGCCGGCCAACAAGCTCGAACTCTGGGCCTACCTGGAGTCGGAGCGCTACCTCGACCCCGTCTTCCGAGAGTTCTACAAGGAGCGGGACGTCGTCCAAGAGGAGCGGCGCCTACGCACCGAGAGCCAGCCGATCGGACGTTTGATCGAGCAGTTCCTCGGTGTCGCCTACGGCGCCCATGCGTACGGGCGGCCCGTCGTGGGCTACATGAGCGACCTTCAGGCGTTCACCCGCGCCGACGCGGAGGCGTTCTACCGGAAGCACTACGTGCCGGCGAACATGACGATCTCGATCGTCGGCGCGATCGACGCGGACGAGGTCATCCCACTCGTCGAGCGGTACTTCGGCCGGCTCCCGAAGCGTCCGAAGCCGGAACCGCTACGCACCGTCGAGCCCCCGCAGATCGCGGAAAAGTCCCTCGTCATCAGGGATCCCTCCCAGCCGATCTACGTCGAGGGATATCACCGTCCAGCCGGCACGCACCCCGACGACGCGATCTACACGGCGATGGCGGACATCCTTTCGACCGGCCGCGCCTCCCGACTGTACCGCTCCCTCGTCCGCGACAAGAAGGTCGCCGCCCAAACCGGCGCGTTCAACGGATTCCCCGGAGACAAGTACCCGAACCTGATGCTGTTCTTCGCGATCCCCGCGCCGGGCAAGACGAACGAGGACGTGCAGGCCGCGATCCGGGAGGAGATCGAGAAACTGATCAACGAGCCGGTGAGCGACGAGGAACTGCAGGCGGTCAAGACCCGCGCGAAGGCGAACCTGATCCGCAGCCTCGACTCGAACCAGGGGCTCGCGAACCAGCTCGCGACGTATCAGGCCCGGTTCGGGGACTGGCGGGAGCTCTTCCGGTCCGTAGACCGGATCGAAGCGGTCACCAAGGAAGACATCCTACGCGTGGCGAAGAAGACATTCGTCGCCGAGAACCGGACTGTGGGTCGGCTCGAGAACGCCGGCGCCGCAGCCGGCTCGAACTGACGGGAGGAGCGGGTCATGAACCTCCGATCGAAGGCCGTGCCGGTGGCGGCGGCGACCCTCGCCGCCGCGATTCTCGCGCCCGCCGTCCTCGCGCAGGCGAAAGATTGGCGCAAGATCAAGTATCCAAAACTCCCGGAGTTCAAGATCGAAAGACCGGTAACCTTCACGATGGAGAACGGGATGACCGTCTTCCTCATGGAGGATCGGGAGCTCCCCCTCATCACGGTGAACGCCCGGATCCGCACCGGCTCGTACTACGAGCCGGCGGAAAAGGTCGGACTCGCCGGCCTGACGGGCGCCGTGATGCGGACGGGCGGCACCACCTCGAGAAGCGGGGACGCGATCGACGACTTCCTGAACCGCAAGGCGGCGTTCATCGAGACGTCGATTGGAGACGACGCCGGCTCCGCGTCGATGAACTGTCTCAAGGAGGACTTCGACGAGGTCTTCGACGTCTTCGCCGACATCCTTCGTAATCCGGCGTTCGCGGAAGAAAAGCTAGAGGTCGCGAAAGTTCAGACGAACGCGGGGATCGCCCGGAGGAACGACGACGTCGGCGGGATCACCGCGCGGGAGATCACCCGTCTCGTTTACGGCCCCGACTCGCCGGTCGCGAGGAACACGGAATACGCGACGGTGGCCGCCGTGACCCGCGAGGATCTCGTGGCCTGGCACGCGAAGTACTTCCACCCGTCGAACATCCTCCTCGGAGTCGTCGGCGACTTCGACACCGAATCGATGAAGCGAAAGATCGAGACCGTCCTCGGAGGCTGGCCGAGAGGGCCGGAGTTCCGACTCACGGAGCCGGAGTACCGGAAAGATCCCAACCCGGGGACGTTTTTCGTCGAGAAACGCGACGTGACCCAGGCGAACGTCTCGATGGCGTATCTCGGAATTCGCACGGCGGACCCGGACTACTTCGCGGTGCAGGTGATGAACGAGGTGTTCGGGGGCGGATTCGCCGCACGCTTGTTCAGCCGCATTCGGTCCCAGAAGGGGCTCGCGTACAGCGTCGGAGGGGGGCTCGGCTCCGACTTCGTGGTCCCGGGCCTCTTCCGGGTCGGCCTCCAGACGAAGAGCGCCTCCGTCGGGGAGGCCGTGGACGCCCTCTACGAGGAGATCAGGAACATGATCTCCGAACCGCCGACGGAGGAGGAAATCGCACGGGCGAAGAGCGCGATCCTCCAGTCGTTTGTCTTCAACTACGATTCGAAGGCGAAGATCCTCTCTCAGCAGATGACGTACGCCTACTACGGCCTGCCCGCGGACTTTCTGGAGAGGTTCCGGTCGAACATCGACGGTGTGACGCGGGACGACGTCATCCGCGTCGCGAAAAAGTACCTCGACCCAGCGAAGGTGACGCTCCTTCTCGTCGGTAACTCCGCAGAGTTCGGCCGTCCGCTCGAGGCCTTCGGCGAAGTCACGCGCCTCGACATCACGATTCCCCCCCCTCCCGACGCGACGCCGAAAGCTTCGAAGAGCGCCGAGTCCCTCGCGGCCGGTCGCGCGGTCCTCGAACGGGCCGCGGCTGCCCTCGGGGGTCCCGGCCGGGCGAGCGTATCGGCGATTCGATCGAGCGCAGAGGTCAGCGTCTCGTTCCAGGGACAGAGCATGACGCTCGGCCAGAACGCTCTCTTGGTCTTCCCGGACCGCCTCCGGCAGTCGTTGACGACACCGATGGGAGAGCAGACGATGGTCTTGACCGGTAGCGAGGCGTTCGCCGTGGTCGGAGGAGCGGTCCGGCCGCTCCCGGCGTCGATCGCGGAGAAGGAGCGCGAGGAGTTGGGCCGAGACTTGCGCGTCCTCGTCCGATACGCCGACTCCCCCGAGGTCGAGGCGATCGCCTCGGGTCGAGAGGAGGTCGACGCCGCCGCCTGCGACGTGATTCAGGTGACCTTCCGCGGAGCGGTCTCCCGCCTCTGGGTCGCCGCCGACGGTCGAGTGCTGAAGCAAGCGTACCAGGGGGAAAATCCGCTGACGCGGGCGCCGGGTCGGGTCGAGGTGCTCTTTTCCGACTACCGGCAGGTGGACGGGCGCCAGGTACCACACAAGCAGGTCGTTCTCGTCGACGGGGAGGCGATCACGACGCTCACCCTCCGCTCTTTCGAGGTGGACCCGGAGGTGGATCCGAAACTCTTTGAGAAGCCGGAGGCGTGAGCCCGCGTGGCTATGGCTCCCCGCGGTACCGTGCGGTTCTTCTCGACGCCGGGGGGACCCTCGTCGGGCCGCGCGACTCCTACGGTGAGGTGTACGCCCGGACGTTCGCTCGGATAGGCGTGCATCGGACGGCCCAGGAGTTCGACGCCGCGATTCGGGCCGCTTGGGCGGACGTCGAGCAGCGCCTCCCGCGCGGCTTCAACCGGTACGGGGCGGGTCCGCCCGACGAGGAGCGTTATTGGTCGGGATTCGTCACGGAGGTGGTTCGCCGCCTCGATCCTCCCCTGCTCGAGGCGAGCGTCGCCTCCCGCGCCCTGCCGATTCTACGCGGGGCGTTCCGCGACCCCGGCGCGTGGAAGGTCTGGCCGGACGTCCCGTCCGCGCTCGATGCCCTCGCGGATCGAGAGGTCCGACTCGGCATCGTGTCCAACTGGGACTCGAGGCTGCCCGCGCTGCTCGAGGCACTGGGTCTCGGGGACCGGTTCCAGGCGATCGCGGTTTCCGCCCTCGTGGGGGTGGAGAAGCCCGACCCCGCGCTCTTCCGAGTCGCGCTCGATCGACTCGGCGTCCGACCGGAAGAAGCGCTCCACGTGGGAGACCACCCCGACCTCGACGTCCGCGCCGCCGCTTCGGCCGGCATCGACGCCGCCCTCCTCGACAGAACCGGCGCGGAGGGCGCGATGCGGGACCTGAGCGCGCTGCCCTTGCTTGCGGTCGACGGAAGCGCCCCCGGGGTCCTCCTCACGAACGCGCTGCGGCCGGCTTGAAAATCTCCTTCTTTTGCGCCTCGAAGAACCGGCTGTAGTTCGTTTCCGTCGCGGACATCGTGGAGTGGACCGTGCCGTCGGGGCGCAGCACCAAGACGGTTGGAGTCGCGGTGACGTAGTACTGTTGCGCGGCCCGGAAATCCTGATCGAGGAACGTCGGGAATGCCAGACCGTTGACGCGGACGAACTCCTTGGTTTGGTTCTTGAGCGCGTCGTTCGTCACCCGCGCGACCGAGATGACGTTGACGTCGGCCCCGTTCTTCGCGACCCACCGGCTGAGTTCGGGAAGGGATTTCTTGCAGTGCGGGCAATCGACCGACCAGAACACGAGGACGTTCACCTTGTCGGCCGCGAGGAGGCTCGAGAGTTTGGTCGGCACTCCGTCCGACGCCGCGGGGAGCTGGAAATCCGGGGCCTTTTTCCCGATCAGCTCCACGACCGGGTCGTACCGGGGGAGCGCGCCGTACGTTCCGATCGTCCCCTTCTCGGCCAGTCGCTTCACGAGGCCGGCGAGGTCGGTCTTGTACTCCACGGACTGGACCAGGCTGGCGCCGTTCGTCAGGCGCAGCTTCCCCTCCCGGTCGACGAGGGCGATGGCCGGAACCCGGTCCGCGTTGGTCTGCTGGGCGAGGCGGAGCCCGTCGTCCTTGAGGCACGGAACGCGCAACTTGAGGTCTCGAATGCGAGCCCGGATCGGGGCGAGGTCGGTCGATCCCATCGGCGGCGTCGTGACCGCGAAGAGAACCGCCTTGCCGGGACCGAGCGACTCGACGAGTGTTTGAAGTTCGATCAATACCTGCTCGGAGCGTTGGTGGCCGGGCATCCAGTAGTGGAAGATGACCGGGACCCGGCCCAGCACCCCCGCGAGGTCGATCGTCGCCGCCCCCCCCGCTCCCTCGTTGAGGTTCGGGTAGCTCCACGCTGGGAACGGCGCGCCGAACTCCGCCCGCGGGATCTGGGCCGTTTGGGGATGCGCGGACGGCGCATTCCCCAACGAAATGACCAGACCCACGAGTACCGCCGCCGGACCGCATCGACCGGACACTGCGACGCCGTTTCTTCGCACCGCTCGGATCCTCCCGGGTTCGAGCCCTTGACGATCGAAGAATTATAGGCGAGACCGCCAGCGGAGCCACACGGGACCGGTTGTCCTCGGCCTCGCGCGAGCCTATAGTCGCCGCGGTGCGAGCCCTCCAGGCCATCGAGATCGCGGCGATCGCTCTCCTGACGACGTCGTGCGCCGTGTCCCTCCCCGACGAGCACGGCCTCGTCGCCACGCGACCGGAACCGGCGGAGATCGTCGCCCCGCCCGTCGAGCCGCCCACCCCCTTCGTCGTCCACGTGATCACGCCAGGACAGACCCTGTGGCGGATCGCACGGGCGTACGGCGTGGACCTCGCACGGCTCGCGGAGGCCAACGGGATCGGCGACCCCGCCCGAGTCGAGGTCGGCACGTCGATCCGGATCCCGGGAGCCGCACGGCTTCTCGACGTCCCCCCGTACCCGATGCCGATCCCTCCTCCGCCATCGGTCGAGGAAACCTTCCCGCCAGCGCCGGAACCGCTCGCGGGCCTTCTCTGGCCCGTGGACGGCGGGCAGGTCCTTTCCGCGTTCGGCGTGCGGCGCGGCCGGGAACGGCGGCACGAGGGGCTCGATATCCGGGGGGCTCCCGGTCAGGCGATCGTGGCCGCGCGCGCGGGCCAGGTCACATTCAGCGGGACGCAGCGCGGCTACGGCCAGGTCGTGATTCTCGACCACGGAGACGGCATGGAGACCGTCTACGCCCACGCCCAGACTCTTCTCGCCAACAAGGGAGAGTGGGTCGAGCGCGGCCAGCCGATCGCCCGGATCGGCCGCACAGGCAACGCGAGCACGCATCATCTCCATTTCGAGGTCCGACTCGACGGCGAAGCGATCGATCCCTTCCCGCGCTTCCAATCGATCGCGGAGGTGAGGCCTTGAAGTACGAGATTCCGTGCCCGTCGTGCGGCACTCCGCACGTCCTCTCCGAAGACGAGATCCCCCCCGAGGGCGCGCGGCTTCCTTGCGCCTCCTGCGGCGAGCCGATCGAGGTCGCGGTCGCGTCCCCCGCGCCAATGCCCGTCGCTTCGGCGATTCCGGATCGTAGGGCGGCCCCGGTCGAGGCCGCCGGGCCGCAGGTCGTCTGTCCCCGCTGCGGGCTCCATTTCTCGCCCGGCGATCATCGCCGCCCCGCGGCGGACCGTCCGGTCGTTCTGCTCGTCGAGGACCTCGACTACTTCGTCGAGATCGCCCGGGACGCGCTCGGAGGAGCGTACGAACTCCGCGTCGCCGACTCCGTCGCCGGAGGGCTCGGCGCCCTCTCGGAGGGGGGAGTCGACCTCCTCCTCGTCGATCTCTCCCTCGCAGGGGGAGAGGACGGCCGCGATCTGCTGCGGGCCTTGCCGGCGAAGCCGTGCCCGATCATCGCGTTGACCGCCCAGGACGAGTCGCAGGTCCAGGGAGAGCGCTGGAACGAGCTGCGAACGCTGGGTGTGGACGACATCCTCCGCAAGGGGATGCACATGGGAGAGGCCCTCTTTCGCAAGGTCGGGGAGAGACTCGGTCGCGATCACGCCGCATCCTGAGCGCCGCGTCAAAACTGGTTCGCGAATCCGAAGAAGCCCGCGAAGCCGCCGAGATCGAGCGTGCCGAGCTGGAGTTCCGAGAACGATCCGGCTGGCGTCGCCTCCGCCCAGGTGTACCGACCCTCGAGCGTGAGACTCCACGACGGCCCGATCGGGAACTCGACGCCGGCGAGGACGTGCGCGGCGAAGTCGGTCCCGCTGTCCTTGAGACGGTCGTAGTAGATGAACGGCCCGATCGAGTCGAACCCGACGAAGTCGCCCTCCTCCTCGTACTCCCAGTATGCGATCCCGACGCCAGCCCCCACGTACGGAACCGGACGGCGGACCTTGAACTGGCCCCCTTCGCCCCGAAGGGCGTAGCGCCCGGCCGGAAGGATGCGAACGTCCGCAGATAGGGGGATGAGTTCGAGCCGGGTGTCGTGGAGGATCGCGTTTCCGAACTCGTCCGTGAAGTCACGGTCGGCCGAGCGCTGGGAGGCGTCGTAGAAATCGACGTTGAATCCGAGCTCCACCCAGTTGCTCATCGAAGACACGAAGCTCGCGCCGATCATCCAGTCCTGGAAATCGCTCGCGTCGAGGGTGAACGTCGCCTCGTTCGCGTCCCAGAACTCGCTGTTCCCCGATGGGAAGAATCCGCCGATCCGGAACCGGAACGATCCGTCCGTCCCCGCGGGCTGGGCCATGACGGGAACCGCTCCCAGGAGCATCGTGAGCGCGAGGGTCTCGACGATTCGCCGCTTTGCCATGAGCGCGCCTCCTTGACCGCGCCTGGGGCGCGGACATCCACCGGGGAGTGCAACCGGCGGACCAGGACAGAAACGACGATTTCCCGCCGTTCGATCGGCGCCGCGCCGTCCCCGCGCGGGGACGGCGGCGACCTCCGGCAGGGACGCGCCGGACCTTAGGGGAGGGGCCGCCGCCTGGCTGCGGGCACTGCCTCGGCGACCTCGATCGCCGTCGCATACCGCGCAAAGGGGGCGGAGATCTGCGCGCCCTGAACGACGGGGGCGAGGACCGCAAGGGCCTCCCGCGCGATCGCAATCCCCTCGTTTCTCGCCGCTTCCTTCGTATCGGCTCGCCGCATCCGCTCGAGAACATCCGCCGGAACGTGAACGCCCGGAACCTCGTTGTTCATGAACTCCGCGTTTCGGTACGAAGCCAGGGGCCAGATCCCGGCGAGGATGGGAATCCGAACATGACGGATCCGGTCGAGGAACCGGAGCAGCGCGTCCACGTCGAAGACGGGTTGCGTGATCGCGAACTCGGCGCCGGCTTCGACCTTCCACTCGAACCTGGCGATCTCCTTCTCGATGTCGGGCGCGCCGGGATTCACGCCGACTCCGATGTGGAACGCCGTCGGCGTCCCGATCGGGTTGCCGCCGACGTCGAGGCCGCGGTTGAGACGCGCCGCCATGTTCGTGAGACCGATGGAATCGACGTCGAATACCGCGGTGGCATCGGGATAATCCCCGAGCTTGGGTGGATCCCCCGTCACGATGAGCACGTTCCGAATCCCGAGGGCGTGCCCGCCGAGGAGATCCGACTGCATGCCGAGAAGATTCCGGTCCCGGCAGCAGTAGTGGATGATCGTTTCGATCCCGACGTCCCGTTCGAGAAGCAACGCCATCGCCATCGGACTCATCCGCGCCGAGGCGCGTGGGCCGTCGGGGATGTTGATCGCGTCGATTCCCGCGTCGCGGAGGAGTCGAGCTCCCTCGAGGTTCTTCGTGAGGTCGTGACCGCGTGGCGGCAGCATTTCGACGCTGATCGCGAACCGACCCGCCTCGATGGCGGCCGCGAGCCGGGAGCGGGCGGCTTTCGGCACGGGCTCGACGCCACGGGCCTCCGACGCCGGGGCGCGGACCGAGACGGTTCTGCGGCCGGGTTCCACGGCGCGGAGCGCGCGGCGAATCGCTTTCATGTGCTCGGGGGTCGTGCCGCAGCAACCGCCGACGACCCGCGCCCCCGCCTCGATGAAACGCCGGGCGAACGTAGCCATGTACTCGGGACTGCAGAGGTAGATGTTCCGGTTGTCGATCGCGCGAGGCTTTCCCGCGTTCGGCTGGGCCGCCACCGGTCGCGAGACGACCGCGAGAAGACGCTCCACGGCGCCGAGCATCGCGGCGGGGCCGACGGAACAGTTGACGCCCACGACCTCGACGGGGAGTCTCTCGAGCCTCGGCCCGAACACCTCCGGCTCCACGCCCTCGAGGCTCGTGCCGTCGTCGTCGAGGGTCATCTGCGCGACGATCGGGAGGGGGCTGACGCTGCGAATCCCCCGCACCGCCGCCTCGATCTCCGCGAGGTCGTAGAAGGTCTCCACGGAAAAGAGATCGACCCCGCCGTCGGCCAGCGCGCCGGCCTGCGCGGCGAAGATCGCCGCCGCCTCCTCGACGGAAGTCGGCCCCCAGGGCTCGATTCGAACGCCGAGCGGGCCGATGGCTCCGGCGACCAGGACGTTGTCTCCGGCCGCACGACGCGCGATCGCGGCTCCCGCCCGGTTGATCGCCTCCACGTCGCCGCCGAGGCCGTGTCGCTCGAGCTTGAACCCGTTCGCGCCGAACGTGTTCGTCTCGATCACGTCGACGCCGGCGGCCACGTATCCGCGGTGGACCTCTTCGACGATCTCCGGGGCGGAGAGATTCAGCTCGTCGAAACAGCGATTGATGAAAATCCCCATCTCGTAGAGACGGGTCCCCGTCGCGCCGTCGAACAGTACGACGCGCTCGGCGAGTAGATCCCGGAAATCTCGGGGCATCGCGGCCTCGCGAGGGGGGGGGCGGTCGGGACCCGCGGCCGCTAAGGGGAGCGGCGGTGGGGCCGGACGCCTTCGCCGCCCGGCCCCATCACGGAATCGAGACTACTCGAGGACGCGAATCACGACCCGCCGGTTTTGAGAACGCCCCTCGGGGGTGTTGTTCCCTGCGATGGGACTCGCCTCTCCGTACGAGATCACGCTCATCAGGTGCAGCGGGATCCCGCCCTTCTGCGCGAGGTAGTTCCGCACGGCGTCGGCGCGCTTCTCGCCGAGCTCCTTGTTGTAGGCGTCGCTGCCGGTACTGTCGGTGTGCCCCTCGATCTCGACGTAGACGGTCTTGTCGAGGCTCTTCACCTTCTGGGCGAGGTCGTCCAGGATCGCCCGGGCAGCTTCGGGGATCTCGTTCTGGTCGAACGAGAACCGCACGCGGTCGTCGGAAAGCGTCGTGGTCCAGAGGACCTTGCCGCGGGCCAGCTTCTTGGCCTCCTCGGCCGTGCTGAGCGCCTGGTTGCCGATCTCCACCGCCTTCTGGGCGGTGCCGCGGACCTCGGAGATCTTCGCGTCGGTTTCCGTCGCCAACTCGGAGGTGCGCCGCTCGTTCTGTTCGACACCGCTCTCGACGCTGGCGATCCGGGCGTCGGTTTCCTCCACGTTCTTGCGGAAGACCTTCTTGCTTACGCAACCCGTGGAGACGCCGAGCGCCACCACGAGAAGGCCGGCCATGAGCGCCACGGACTTCTTCTGCATGTCCCTACTCCTCGGTTCATTTCACGACGGCCGGAGTGGCCGCCGAATTCGAACTTCCCCACGACCTCACGGACCCCGGAAATCCGGGGCGGTGACGGTGGGCGGAACGTCCCGCACTTTATCGTCTTCGATGGGCGTCTCGCAAACGCAAACCGCCCCCGCCACCGTCGTCTCCACGGCCGAGGGTGTCAATCGCCGTGCCAGGTGGAAACTCCCTCCGAAGGGTGGGAAAGTCATGCAGAAACCGAAAGAAAGACGAAAATTCACGGGAAGAAACTACGATCGTGTAACTTCTTCCCGCCGCCTTTACGGGTTGGCGTAGTAGCCGGTACGGGTCCGGACGGTGTACCGTCCAGCGCGGGTGTGAACCTGGATCTGCCGGAAGGATCCGTCCCAGTCGTCGTGGCTCGGCCGGTACCCGATGAGGTACTGGTACCGAAGTTCCCCGTTGATCCGCACCACCGCTTCTTTGAGCTCGTCGGGATCGTTCACAACGAACGCCGCGCCACCGGTCTCCTTGGCGAAGCGCCGCAGGACCCGCTCGTCGTTCGAGGGAGCCCGCTCGTCGCGGATCGCGCTCGACAGCGAGCTGAAGCCCACGGCGTAAATCGGCACCTCGACTTCCCTCGCGATGCCGATCGCCTCGAACTCGCTCAGCCGGCTCGCGTTATCCACCCCGTCCGTGATGAGGACGATTGCCTTCCGTCCGACGACCGCTCGATCCACGAGGGCCGGGGTCGCCGCGACGGCGTCGTGAAGAGCGGTCTGGCCGAATCCTTCCTGCACATCCAGTCGTTCGAGGAAGCGATCCCTGTCCGAGGTGAACTCGGTGATCCAGGAAACCTGCTCGTCGGCGAATCCGACGAGCGCAAAACGGTCTCTCGGGCGCAGGTTGTCGAGGAAGTAGCGGATCGCCTCTTTGGCAGCCGTCAGTTTCCCGGAATTCCGCATGCTCCCCGACACGTCGAGAAGGAACGCGACCGAAATCGGCTCGTTCCCCTCGATCGAGAAGAAATCGATGATCTGCGGGACCTTGTTCTCGAGCACCCGGAAGTCGTCCGCAGTCAGACCCCTCACGATGCGCCCCTTCGAATCTTCGACGGCCGCGGGGAGCAGCACGGTGCGGACGGTGACCTGTTCCTCTTCTTGGAGCCTCAGAAGGCGCTCCACCGTCGCGTCGTCCAGGACGCGCCCCGAACCCCCGGTCGGTGCCGTGACCGAGGACGCGCTCGACCCCACCTCGACGTCCTGCGCAGCGGCCGCGAAAACCACGAGCCATCCCGCGAATACGGTCGCCACTCTGCGGTATACCCGCATCCTGTTCCCTCCCGGCCCCGTTCCAAGTTGCAACCCGTGGGCCAGAAGGTCAAGCGACCCCGTCGATCGACCGTGTGGGGACCCCCAGCACAGCCAGCAGCGGCGTCGGAGGGGGGGGACCCGGACACGCGACCGTTCGAAGGCGCCCCCCCGTGAAACGGTTCCCGAACTCGCGAAGCACGAACCGGTCGGCCAGCTCCGCCGCACGGGGATGCCTCGCCCGATTCTCCACCACGCGAACCGCTCCCCTCAGAACGGCGCGGCGGAGAACCCCCCGCCTCTCCACCGCATCCTCCAGGGCCCGCTCGAGGAGGGCCAACGCCTCCCGGCGCACGAACGCGCGAGTGGGGAGTGTCGTCCGGTACACCTCCGGATCCGGCAGGTCGCTCCCCGAAAACAGAAGATCCGCTCCCTTCAAGAAGGCGGCGCGGGCGACATCGAGTTCGCTTCCGCCCTCGAAAGGGAGCGACACCAACACGCGGTCGCCGGAGTCGATTCCGAACCGCACCGCCGAGTCTTTCGCTCCGCGATCGAGGTCATCGGGACCGCGCCGCCTACTCCCCAGCCCCTCGGCGGATCGTCCCAGGACCATCACCGTCGAAACGGCCGGAAGACCCGCGAGTCGGTCCGGCGCGGCCCGAAGCGCAGCCGCCCCCGAAGCGGCGACGTCCGCGAACGTGCGGGCCGGGGACGGCCGTCCGCCGGCCTCCGCCTCTCCGACAAAGACGATTTCGAGATCGGGGAGATCCGGGCGCACGAGCTGCAGCCGGTCGAGATCGGACCGGCCCACGGCGAGGGCAATCCGTACTCGCGCCGCGCGCAGCGCATCGCGAATCTCCGGAGCCTGGACGGAGGAATCGACGGGAACCGCGGTTCCGCCGGCGGTCCAAATCGCGAACACCCCTGCGAGCGCGTCGGCCCCGAAAGAGCCGAGCACCGCCGCGCGCTCCCCCGAGCCGAATCCATAGCCCGCGAGGCCCGCGGCGAGGTTCCTCACGTCCTCGAGGAACTCGGGAATCGCGCGAGGGGCAGCTCCGGGCCGCGGCCGCACGGAGCCGGAAAACGCCCCCGGGGCCTCTCGGATCTGCTGCACGAAGGCGGGGGTCTTCACGCGTACTGGTTCCGGCCCGGCAAGGACGGCGGTCGATCATACCATGGGCCTGTTCTGCACCCATGCAGCGGAAACGGGTTCGACGAGAGTCCTCGCTTGACGCCGGAGGCGGTCTTCTCCTATATAACCGGGTTTCCAGTGCACGGATGGGGCCGGTCCGATCGGCTCAATCGGTTTCAACGAGGCCGGCCCACCGCCGGCCGGGGGTCGCTTTCGATGAAGTCGAACGGTTGGCTGTTGGGGGGGGCGCTCGTCTTGTGCTTCACGGTAGGGGCTAAAGCGCAGGAGGATCCCGCCGTGCCCACCGAGGATGGAGCCGAACCCGGAACCGCCGAGACGGCGATCGAGCCGGCCCCGGAGGCCGAGTCCTCATGGTGGAAGGAGACCTTCGGCGACAAGAACGCGCTGTACCTCGAGGTCGGATTCGCCGGCGGCGCCTTCGAAGAGATCGATCCCTCGGTGCAAACCGACCCGAACTTCGTGTCCCGCGCCACCCTCGAGATCGAGTCGATCTTCGGAGGGCGCGCGGTCGTCGGCTGGAAACTCCCATTCGATCGAGGACGCTACGTGCTCGCGTTCGAGGGTTTCGAAGAGGATTCCTACGAGTTCGAGGCCGCCGGGCTCTTCAACCAAGTCCTGGGTCCCTTCGGCGTAGAAACCACGACCACGCTCTACCCGTGGTGGAGCGTCCGCTCCTCGGATTCCGGTAGAGTCGACGGGGTCCGGAACCCGCCGATCTGGACCGACGCGGATCAAGACAACAATCTCGACCCGGGCGAGGTCGCCGCCGGCGCCGCCGACCTGTTGTTTTCGAGTCCGACCACCGACACGCTCAAGAACACGACCCAGACTTGGGACCTCCTCTACCAGCGGGAGTGGGGTGGCCGCCGCTTTCGGGGCGCCTGGAGCGCCGGCGTCCGGGCGTTCCTCTACGAGGGGACCGTGCCGATGGCGGCTTGGCTGGGCCTCGACGCCCTCTTGCCGGGAACACAGTACACCGACGGAACGGTGATCCGACTCGTCCCCCTCGCGCAGGAAACCAAGGGGTGGGGGCCCACGGGTTCCGGCGAAGCTCAGTACAATTTCGCCCGAGGTCGGGTCGTCGTGTACCTGCAAGCGCGTGCGGCCTTCCTCCTCCAAGACATGGAGGTCGATTCCGGACCGTTCGTGACCTATGCGCTCGGCACGATCGGGACGAAGGTCGCCCCGGCGAGGTTAGAGCAAACGCTCGACAAGAGCGTTTGGCAGCTCACCGGCGAGATCGGCGGTAGAATCCGCGTTCTCCCGGGGACCCATCTTCTCCTGTCCTACGCCTACCGCTCGTACATGGACGCGTTGCTCCTTCCGGTGGAGATCCAGATTCCGAGAGTCGAGAATCAGGTCGAGGGGGGCACAATCGGGCTGTACAAGTCGCACGACCTGCGGATCGCCTCGTACCATGCCGGTCTGAGCTTCCAGTTCTAGGCGGTCAGACTCCGGAAGTCGTCCCAGAATCCGGGATACGACTTGGCGACGCAACCGGGGTCGTCGATCGCCAGGGGGGAGCGGAGTCCCGCGGCGGCGAACGCCATCGCGATCCGGTGGTCGGACGCGGTCCGGATCGTCGCCGGTCGCAGCTCCCCGCGCAAGGCGTCGACGCGAAGGCTCGAACCATCGGCGATCGCCGCCCGGCCCAAGCGGCGCAAGTTCTCCGCCAGCACCGCCAGTCGATCCGATTCCTTCCACCGGAGGTGTGGGACCCCGCGGACGACGCACGGCCCTTCGGCGTGCGCCGCGAGCGCAGCGAGCGTCGGCACGACGTCGGGGCAGTCTCCCGCGTCGATCTCGAAACCCGGAATCCGACCCGACCCCACCACTTCGACGGCGTCCGTCTCGATCCGAACACGGCAACCGATCGACTCGAGCATTCCCGCGAACGCCGCGTCCGCCTGACGGCTTCCCGGATCGAGGCCGGTCACGCGAACCCGTCCGCCGCACAACGCCGCCGCGGCGAGAAAGTAGGACGCCGAAGAATGGTCTCCCTCGACTCGGTAGACGCCACCGGTAAGTCCTCCCGGTTCCACTACGTATCGGAGAGGCTCCGGCCTGCCGACTTTCGCGCCGAACGCTTCGAGCACCGTAAGGGTCAACTCCACGTATGGCATGGAGACCACTGGGGGCAGGAGCCGGAGGTCGAGCCCCTCGGGGAGGACGGAAGCGACCAGAAGGAGCGCGCTCGCGAATTGGCTGGAGCGATCCGCCCCGAGATCGACCGATCCGCCGCGGGGAGGGGACCCTCCCGCGATGAGGGGAAGGCCTCCATGGTCCCCTGAGACGACGATCCGCCCGCCTACCGCCTCGAGTGCGCGGCCCAGTTCGGCGACGGGGCGTTCGCGGAGCCGTTCGCTTCCGTCGAGGCGGCTCCCCTTGGCTCCGAGTGCCGCGACCGCCGTGAGGAAACGGAGCGTCGTCCCCGAGTCCCCCAGGAACACGCGCGCCCCCCCGGGAATCCGTCCGGCCGTGCCGACGACGATCCAATCCGTGTCTTCGACGCGCACATCGACCCCGAGAGCGCGGAGCGCCTCCCGCGTGCGCCAAGTGTCCTCGGCATCCAGGGGGAACCGCAGCCGCGACGTGCCCCGCGCCAGGGCCGCGGCCACGAGCGCGCGGTGGGTCACGCTCTTCGAAGGAACGGCCCGGACCACTGCGTCCAGGGCGTGGCGGACCGGCTCGATCCGACGGGCTTCCATCGCTCCGTGTATTATCTTCCCGCGAGTCGATACGATGCGAATTCCCCTCGTTCCTTCCGCGAAATTCGCCCTCGCCATCGTCACCGCCGCCGCGATCCACGGCCCGGCGAGTGCGCTCGACGTCGAGCGGACGCTCGAGTTCGCGAGAGAGATGGCCGAACGCGGCAATTGGAGGGAGGCCCGGTTCCGCTGGCGCGCGGTGGCGCTGCAGGAGGGGGACGATCCGCGCATCCTGAACAATCTCGCCGTTGCGGCAGAGGCCCTGGGAGAATCGAACGAGGCTCGGGATCTCTACGCGCGCGCCCGCGCTCTCGCTCCGGACGACCCCTGGATCGCCGGCAACGCAGCCGCCGCCGAACGTTTCCGTTCGGTCGCCGAGGGCGAATCGCCGGAGGAAGCGGACGGCTGGGGGGACCGGGCTCCATCGGAGAAGAGCCGCAAGGAGATGAAACGAGCGAATGTCGTGGAGATCCCCGTGAGGCTTCCCCTCCCTCCCAAGCTCCGTTTGGCGGGGATGAAGACGCTTCTCGTCGCCAGCTTCATCGTCGAGGAATCGGATCTGCTCGACGTGAATCGCGAGATCGTGCGCTTCCTTCGATCGGAGTTCCGGAAGCGGAGTTCTCTCGAGGTCGCGGACGTGCCCCCTCCCCCGGTTCCGGAGCAAACGCTCGAAGACATGATCCGCAACAGCGGTTTCTGGAAGTACCTCGGCAAGGAGTACGCCGCCGACATCGTGGTCTCCGGTGTCGTCCGATTCGATCGCCGGGACGCTTCCGGATTCCGCGAGACGGACATCGTGAACCCCACGACGGGACAGAAGCAGAAGACGACTCGATTCGTCGAGCAGCAAGAGTTCCGATTCGAGATGGACGTGCTCTTCTTCCGCGGGCTCGACGGATCGCTCCTTCACCGCGATCGGTTTCGACGGGAGAGCGTGTACGCCGGGACCGCCAACGACCCGATTTCCGCCTTTTACGATCTCGCGGGCCGCACGGCGGAGGACGTCTCTTCCGTGGTTTCGCCCGCGTACCGCACCGATCCGCGCGCGGTGTTCGCGCCGTGATCGGGAGGAAATCCATGCAACGGATCTCGATCCGCGCTCTCTCGCTCTCCGTGGCGTGTTTCTTCCTCTCCCCGGTCTCCGCGCAGTTCGGTCAGAACAAGATCGCCTACGAGCCGTTCGAGTGGAAGGTGTATCCATCCCCCCATTTCGACGTTTACTACTACGGCGAGACGGAGGCCCTTCTCGAAGATGTGGTCAGCTTCGCGGAAAGCGCATACCTGAAACTGAGCCGCGACCTCGACCACGAGTTGCGATACCGGGTTCCGTTGGTGGTCTACAAGACCCACGCCGACTTCGAACAGACGAACATCACGCTTTCCGAGGTTCCTGAGGCGGTAGGGGCGTTCGCCGAGCCGGTCCAGAACCGCATGGTGCTCCCTATCGACCAGCCTCCGGACGAACTGTACGCGTTGATCGCGCACGAGCTGACCCACATCTTTCAGTACTCGCTCTTCTTCGAGGGGTACCTCGGCCGCGCGCTCCGGGCGTCGCCTCCGCTCTGGCTCATGGAGGGCATGGCTTCCTACCTGGCGCAGGACGAGACGAATCTCGACCGGATGGCGATCCGGGACGCCGTGGTGAACAACGTACTCCCTCCGATCCAGGCCCTCGACGTCCTTTCGTTCCTGACCTACCGGTACGGTCACGCGGTCTTCGACTTCATCGCCGCGGAGCACGGACCGGAAGGGTTACGGACCTTTCTCTACGAATACCGCAAGGTGCTCCTTCAAAACAATGTCGAGAAAGCGATCAAGGAGTCGCTGGGTTACGACCTCGACGAGTTCAACCGTCGTTTCAATCGCCACCTCCGGCGGAAGTATTTCCCCGTCCTCCTCGAGAAAAAGAACCCGGAAGACTACGGGAAGGAAATCGGAATCCGAAAGGTCGGCGTCTTCACCTTCTCGCCCACCCTGTCGCCCTCGGGCGAGCTCGTGGCGGCGCTCGCCAGCCCGAAGATGGAGCTCGACTTGGTGGTATTGTCCCCCGACGACGGCTCGACCGTTCGGAACCTGACGAAGGGGTGGACGAACCGCTACCGGTGGTTGGTCTCCGAGGCGTTCGACGGCAAGCGCGATCTTTCCTGGTCCCCGGCGGGAGACCAGATCGCCGTCTTCGTGCGGAGAGAAAACCTGCGTCCCCTCCTGATCTACGACGCCCTCTCGGGAGACGTGGTCGCCGAATTCCCGCTCGAGGGGTTCGCGCAGAACGCGAGCCCCTCGTTTTCTCCGGACGGGAAGCGGATCGCCTTCGAGGCGAACCGCGGGGGGATCGTCGACCTCTTCGAGATCGAGATCGCGACCGGCGAGGTCCGCAACCTGACGCAGGACGACTTCTTCGACGCCAATCCGTGGTACTCCGCGGACGGCAATTCGATTCTCTACAACCGGCGGATCGGAGCGCACTGGAAGATCTTCACCGTGGAGACCACCGATCCGACGCGGAAAACCCAACTCACCTTCGGTCCCGCGAGCGACCTTCAACCGTCGTTCTCGCGCGACGGGTCGACGGTCTACTTCGCGTCCGACCGCGGCGAGCACGGCATTTACAACATCCACGCCCTCCAGCTCGCGACCGGGGAGATTCGGCAATACACCGACGTCATCGGCGGATGCTTCGCACCGGTCGAGATGGCTCCCCGCGACGACGAGCCGCAGCTCGTCTTCACGTCGTTCTTCGAGGGGACGTTCCGATTGTTCCGTATGCCGCTCCGCCAACCCGAGGCGAAGCTCTCGTCAGCCGACGCTGCATCGGGGGACACGGCGCCGTTCGAGCCCCCGCTCCGCTTGCGGACGGACCCGGAGAAATCGGCCGACTACAGCCTCCGTTGGGACATCGAGGCCCCGAGCATCACCGTCGGTGTCACAAACGACGGGACCCTCCTGAGCGATTCCAGCATCCAGTTCACCGACCTCCTGGGAGACCACCGGTTCCTCGTCTCGGCCACGACCGTGTCCTCCTACGCAAACCTGTACGGTGCGTACATCAACCTGAAGAACCGTACGCGCTGGGGTGCCAGCGCCTTCGACAACCGCGATTACTTCGTGACCGCGAACCTGGCGGGGGACATCAACCGCGACCAGGTTCAGAGGTACACGGGCGCGACCTTCTTCACCCACTTTCCTCTGAACCGGTTCTATCGCGTCGAGGGCGAGGTCGGCTTCATCGACACTTCGCAGGACGCGTATCTCGGATTCGACCCGAACTCCGGGCCTCGGTACGGGAGCCTCAACCAGCGGTTCGCCACCGCCGAAGCCGCCTTCGTGGGAGATACGACGCGATACCAGTCCTGGGGCCCGTTCCAAGGAAAGCGGTTCCGCGTCTCCGTCGCGCACGGGTTCGACGCGGGTGGCGATCTCGAGGGGGACTTCCACATCTACGGCCTCGACTTTCGGGCCTACAAGCAATTGACCGCGCGGTCGCTGCTCGCCTGGCGGCTTTCGGGCATCTACAACACGGGGGAGCGGGAGAGTTTGGTCGGCTTCGGCGGCATCAACGAACTCCGCGGGTACGAGTACCGCGCGTTCTTCGGCTCCCGTGTCGTCTTCTCGAACCTCGAGTTCCGGTTCCCGCTGATCGACGAGGTCCGCTTCCCCATTCTCTCCCTCCGCGCGGTACGCGGGTTCTTCTTCCTCGATGCGGGCGGGGCCTGGCTCGGGGACGACTCCTGGTACGACCCCGAGCTGTTCGCCGTCCGCGCGAATGTGGATGCGCTCGGTCGTTTCACGCCGATCCCGTTCGAAGCGTGGGACTCCGAGAACGACCGGCTCCAAGACGTGCGCGCAACCTACGGGTTCGGGCTGCAGTTCCTCTTCCTCGGCGGGCTGCAGTTCAATTGGTCGTGGGGGAACCGGCTGGCCTACACGCGTTACGTGGACGTCGACCCCGATCCGTTCGTGGTCCAACTGGAGAAGACGAAGGGGGATTCGGGCGGCCGCCGGATGGACTTCTACATCGTCTTCGACTTCTGAGGCTGGGGGGGGCGGCCGAGCGCCCCCACGGCGACCCAGGCTCCGAGGAAGCCGACGACGACCCCGACGCCCGCGACGGCGAGCGAAGCCGCGGGGGGAAGCGCCTTTCCGAGACTCGCCTCGACGAGGGGGCGGGCTTCCGCCGCACGCGCGATTGCCGTCCTCCGGCACGCCTCCAGAAGCCCGAGCGCCGCGACCGCGCCGGCGGCTCCCTGGACCGCTCCGGCGAGGAGGAACGGTCCGCGGACCATGCCGGAGCTCGCCCCGACGAGCCGCATGATCTCGATCTCGTCCCGTCTCGCGAGGACGGCGAGCCGAAGCACCCCCGCCATCACGAGCGTCAGAGCGCCGACAACGAACGCTCCGAGCGCGCCTCCTCCCATCCGGACGAACCGGAGAGCGGCACCGAGCCGTTCGACGAGCGGCCGGTCCCATCGGACCTCGTCCACGATCGCGGCGCCCCGCGCCTTCGCCATGACCGACTCCGCCGCATTCGCAGCGAGTTCCGGATCGAGGTAGGCCTCGAGGGAGACCGGAAGCGGGTTCTCGTCCATCTCCTCGGCCGCTGCGGACAAGGATCCGAACGCCGCGCGGAACCGCGCGAGCGCCTCTTGCCTGTCCACCACCGCGACCCGGACCACACCGTCGATCGCCTCGATGTCGGCCGCCAGTGTCTCGACCTCGTTCGGCCGAGCGGCGTCGCTCAAGAAGACGTCGACGCGGAGGCGACTCCCCCATTCCTCGAGAGTGCGTCCGACGTTGGAGAGAACCAAGAGCAACGCCGAGGCCACGAAGAGGCTCGCCGCGAGGACCGAGGCAGCGAGGAGGTTCGGTCCCGGACTGTGCCGGAACTCTTCCCACGCTTCCACCGCGTAGTAACGAATTCGGGCGGCGACGCGGCTCATGCCGGAACCCAGTCGTCGGCGATCCGCCCGTCGCGGAGGTAGACCATCCGCCGTTGCATGCGGAGGGCGAGATCTCGATCGTGCGTGGCGATCAGGACGGTCGTGCCCCGGGCGTGGATCTCGCGGAACAGACGCATGATCTCGACGGAGAGGTCCGGGTCGAGGTTGCCGGTCGGCTCGTCGGCGAGGAGGATCTCCGGTTCGTTGACGACCGCCCTCGCGATCGCGACGCGTTGCTGCTCGCCGCCGGAGAGCGCTTCGGGCAGAACGCCGAGGCGGTGATGGAGCCCCACCCCCTTGAGCGCGTGGTAGGCGCGGCGCTTCTGCTCGGCGCGCGGGATCCCCGCCACGTTGAGGACCCACGCGACGTTTTCGAGGGCGGATTTCCTCCGGATCAGCTTGAAATCCTGGAACACCACCCCCATCGATCTTCGGAGTTTGGACACCTCGCCGGGGCGCATCCGCGCGACGTCCCGACCTCCCACCTCCACCGTCCCCGACGTCGGGAGGTCCTGGCGCAGCAGGATCCGCAAGAGCGTGGTCTTCCCGGCTCCCGAGGGGCCGATCAGGAACACGAACTCTCCCCGGGACACCTCGAGATCGACCCCCGCGAGGGCCGACGCCCCCCCGGGGTACGACTTCCGGACATCGACGAGCCGGATCAACGCGCCTGCGCTACCAGTTCTTGTTTACCAGTAGGTCGTGGGCGAGGATGTCGCCATCCTTGTTGAAGATGACTTCCACGGGCTCGTCCGGCACTTTCAGCGGAGGGATCTTCGTTTCGGGCCCCTGGACGAGGAGGGGCTTCGGAGTCTTGAACTCCTTCCCCTCGTACGTCACGAACGTGATGGGCGCCACGGCGCGGAAGTACACGCCGGGGAGCTCCTGCTTGTACTTTCCGGCCACGACCCTCTGCTTGATCGTGCCCTCCACGAGCCACTTCCCGTCCTCGGTCTTCCGCTTCGTCCAATGGAGGGAGTACTCGGGCACTCCCACGCCGCGGATCCACTGGTCGAAGAACCACTCCATACTCCCGCCGTAGACCTCCTCCATCACCTGCTGGATGTCGCGCGTGACGATCTCCTCCCCTTTGAGCGTCTGGGCGAGCTTCCTCAGGAACTCGAAAAACTTCTCGTCGCCGAACGTCTCGCGGAGCATGTGGAAGGCGTAGGGGCCCTTGTTGTAGATGTTGGCCTGGACGGATCCGAACCCGCTTTCTCCCGCCCACTCGGTGTAGTTCGACTGCACGTTCGCGAAGAGTTCGTTCTCGAGGATGTTCTTGCGCCAATCGGCGACTTTCTCCAGATAGCGCTTCTTCCCGTAGACGCGCTCGACGTAGAGCGCCGAGGAAAGTTCGGCGAGACTCTCCACGAACCAGTAGTTCCCCTGATTGGCGTTCACGGTGGAGGAACCCCACCACTGGTGGGCGACCTCGTGAGCGACGACGTCCTTGTTGAACTTCGACAGGTTGGAATCGGCGGCGAGGGATCCCTCTCCCCGAAACACTCCGAATCCGAGGTAGATGATCGACGCGGGGGCTTGCCCGTAGAACGCACCCAGCGGGTCCGCGACGAGGTCGAGCTTCGCGAACGGGTAGTCGACCTGATAGACGTCCTTGTAGATGTCGAGCGCGACGGAGGCCTGCACCGCGATGGCGTTCAGCTGCTTGCCCCGGATGTCGCGCGCTCCGGACTCCTGGGCGGCGATCGTGTCCCGCACGTCGGCTTCCGACGAGAACTTCGTGTTCAACCCCTGCATCGAAGTCTTGTCGACGTACACGTTCACCGGGATCGGGGTTCCGTCGAGTTTCGTCGCCAGATGGCCCGGCTTCTCCTGGTAGTCCGTGCCGTCCACCTCGTACTCTCCGAAGATGATCGTCGGGAAGCTCACCGGGCTGTCCGAAGCCCACTGGGTCGTCCGAACGTTACCCGAAACCTCGTCGGAGATCTTCTTCCCGATGCCGAGCACCAGGAATTTCGCCGGCGAGCGCACGGTCAATTCGAACTTCTCGATCATCTCTCCGAAACGCGTGAACGGAAGCCAACCCCCACGGTCCATCGCGGAGTAGGTCGGATTCAAGTAGTAGATGCTGTCGAGGTTCCTGTACCGCATCCGCAGGCTGATCGTCGTCCCCGCCTTCAGGGTTTCGGGGAATACGATGAGCCCGCTCGCGGGCCCGACCTTGACCCACGTCAGCTCGTTCCCCTTCTCGTCCTGGATCGAGTTGATGAACAGCTTCGGGTTCTTCCGTTCCTTGCTTTCGCTCGGGATCGACGTCCGGGAGATGTTGAACGGAAGCTCGCGGGTGTCCCGCTTGATGCGCAGCGTGAACGTGATGTCGCCGATCAGCTCGACGGGGTCGTTGAGGGCGAGGTCGACCTGGCCCGTGACCCCTTTTACGCCGTACCATCGCGAATCGGCGTCGTCTCGAAGCTCGAGGTCGTAGGGGGAGGCTCCGCTCGAACGGAGCGCTTCCGAGTTGTAGACGAAAATCGGGGCGAACCCGAACCCCGTGGCGAAGAAGCCCACTTCCTTGTATTCCCAGGAGTCGAACCCGAGGGATACGGTGTGCTCCTTCCCTCCGTCCCGCTTCACCGTCGCTCGCCAGATCGTCCGATCGGCGGGATAGGCCCGTTGGAACCCTCCAAACGGGTTTTCGGTCCGGTTCTCTTCGAACTTCTTGGACTGCTCGTCGAAGATCGCTTTCAACTTCGCGGGCATCGCGTTGACGCCCCCCGCGATCTTCCGCATCCCCCGGAACCCCTTCTCGATCTCCGCGCAGGAGGCCGGATCGCAGTCGACGTCGAACCAGAGGGGGGTGAAGACGAAATCCCGCTCCTTCTCCTTGAGGATCCGCGCCCACTTCGCCCCGTAGTAGGGAGACGCGTCGGAGGGGGGCTCGTAGCGGTACGAGAGATTGTCGGCCACGACGCGGTACCCCGAGGTCTTGCCGGCCAGCTGGAACAGGTAGAGGGCACCTTTGCCTCCCGTCACCTTGAAACCCTCGCGGTCGAAGACCACTTCGTCGAACTCGTAGATTTCGTCCCCTCCGAAGCCGACGCTCCACAGGCCGAGGTAGGTGTCCTGTAGCGCCTCGTCGACGATCTGCCACTCCCCGCCGCTACCGGGCTTCAGCGTGTAGGTGAAGCGCTCCGTCTTCATGCGGCGCCCCAACCCCTCCGGGGCCTTTTCAATGGTGTTCACGTGGAAGCTCGCGAGGTAGGCGCCGTCGGGACCCGGCCGGTAGTCCTCCGAGTACGCTCCCCGCTTGAACGGTACGCCCGTCGCATCCTTCTGCGACGCGAGATCGGACAATCGCTTCTTGAGAGCGGCTTCGATCCCGGAGCGCACGCTCGAAGGGATCGAAGGGTCCGCTGCCCACGCCGCGGGGGCGAACAGGACACTTGCGGCCAGCATCGCGGGGTTCAGGAATCGCGTGAGCCGGGCCTTCGAGGCCATGGGGTTCCTCCTCATCCTCGGTGCGACTGGGTCGGTGGCATGGTAACCCACCCCCGTTCGGGCGGCACCCGCATCCCCCGTGATTCCATCCGTGCGACCCCGGCCACGGCCCCCGGCCCTGCGTCGAGGTCACGGGTGGAATCGACGGTCCGTCCGAACCATGTCGCGGAGCAGCGGGGCGGGCCGGAACCGTTCGCCGTGGGCGTCGGCGAGCCGGGAGAGCCGATTCTCGAGGACTGCGACGCCGATCTCGTCCGCGTAGCGGAGCAGGCCGCCGCGGAACGGCGGGAAGCCGGTCCCCAACACCATGGCGACGTCCACGTCCCGGGCGTCCCGCACGACGCCGTCTTCGAGACAGACCGCCGCTTCGTTGACCATCGCGAGGATCAGGCGCTCTTGGAGGGTTTCCGGCGGCAGCTCTTTTCGGGGAGCGGGAGCGACGAGCCGGGCCGCCTCCGGGTCGGGGGCACCTCGTCGGCCGTCCCGGTACCGGTAGAACCCACGACCGCTCTTCCGCCCCAGCCGGCCCCTCTCGATCATCCCGGCGAGGACCGGGGTCGTTCCGCCGATCCGTTTCCCGAATGCCCCCTCGAGGACGGTGGCGGCGTGGTTCGCCGTGTCGAGCCCGATCTCGTCGAGGAGAGCGAACGGCCCCATCGGCATTCCGAACGCCACGGCTGCCGCGTCGACCGACTCGATCGGCACCCCTTCCGCGAGGAGCCGCGCGGCCTCGCTGAGGTAGGGCATCAGGATCCGATTCACCAGGAACCCGGGGGCGTCCCGCACCACGACCGGGATCTTGCCGAGCTCGATCGCGAAGGCGTGGACCGTGGAGACCGTCTCGGGCGAGGTGCGTTGTCCCGCGATCACCTCGACGAGCGGCATCCGGTGGACCGGATTGAAGAAGTGCATCCCCACCACCCTCTCGGGGTGCCGCGAGCCGGAGGCGATGTCCGAGATCGGTAGCGTGGAAGTGTTCGACGCGAAAACCGCCCGCTCCGGGATCCGCTCCTCCACGGCGGAGAGGACCGCCTGCTTCGCTTCGAGGTTCTCGACCACCGCTTCGACCACGATGTCGACCCGTGAGAGTCCCGACTCGTCGAGCGTCGTGGAGAGGAAGCGCAACGCCTGTGCCATCTCCCGCGGCGTCATCCGACCGCGGTCGACGCGCTCCTGCCAGATTCTCGACGCGGTTCGGAGGGCGCCCAGCAGGGCCTCTCCGCGGACGTCCTTCAGTCGCACCGGGATCCTCCGGTCGGCGACGACCTGCGCGATTCCCGCGCCCATGATTCCGGCGCCGACGACGGCGGCTCGGCGGACCTTGCGGGGGATCGCGACGAAACCGCCCGGGTCCTTTTTCAGCGCGTTCTGGCTCTTGAAGAGCCAGATGAGGTTCTTCGACGTCCGGGTCGGCACGAGGTCCCCGACGATCCGGGCCTCGAGGTCGAGGCCCTGGCGGAGCCCCAGCGAAAACGCCGCATCGACGGCTTCGAGGGCGAGGAACGGAGCCGGGTAGTTCTCGGGCGCCACCCTGGCCGCGGTACGTTTCCTCGCCCGCGCAAGCAGCAAGCGCCGCGCCGGTCCCAACCGCTCCACGCCCACCTGCCACAACGGACGCGCCCGCCGCGCCGGCCCCGCGCCGCCGTCCTCCAAGAGCGCGACCGCCTCCCGCAAGAGGTAGGCGGAAGGAACGACCCGATCCACGAGGCCGACGCGCGCGGCCCCCCGCCCGTCGAGCGAGCGGCCGGTGAGGATCAGGTCGAGCGCCGCGAGAAGCCCGATGAGGCGCGGCAGTCGCTGCGAGCCTCCGAAACCGGGGATGATCCCGATCCGGACCTCCGGGAGGCCGATCCTCACCGACCGGTCGTCCGAGGCGAGCCGGTGCCGGCACGCGAGCGCCAACTCCGTCCCCCCGCCCAAACACGTTCCGCCAATCGCCGCGACGGTGGGAAAAGGGAGATCCGCGATCTTCTGGAAGACCGCCTGGCCGAAGCGCGCCCCTTCCGCGGCCTCGAAGGCGTCGGTGAACGAGGCGATCTCCTCCACGTCCATCCCCGCGATGAAGCAGCCGGGCTTCTCGCTCCGAAACACGATCCCCCGCACGCGGTCGTCGCGGCGGATCCGGTCGGCGAGCCCGTCGAGCCAGCGAAGGACCGACGAGTCCAGAAGGTTGACCTTTTCCCCGGGACGATCGAACACGACGTGCACCACGCCCTGTGGATCGATCTCTTGACGGACGCCGTTCGCTCGCTCGCCCATCGCTCAGTCTCGCTCGACGACCAAGGCTCCGCCCTGACCGCCGCCGACGCAGAGAGTGGCGAGCCCGAAACGACCTCCGCGCCTCCCCATCTCCTTCAGGAGCGTCAGGAGAAGGCGCGCCCCGCTCGCGCCGACGGGGTGGCCGAGGGCGATCGCGCCGCCGTTGACGTTGACCCGCTCCGGATCGGGCGCCCCGACCGGTTCCGAGCCCACATGGACGCGGAAGAAACTCCTGGAATCGAACGCCTTCATGCACGCGAGCACCTGCGCCGCGAACGCTTCGTTGATCTCCACGAGGTCCATCCGGTCCATGGTGAGACCGCCCGCGCCGCGGAGCGCGAGAGGCGCGGCCACCACCGGGCCGAGCCCCATGCGGGAGGGATCACATCCGGCGAAGGCCCACGAGCGCAACACCCCGATCGCGGGGAGTCCCAGCGCCCGGGCGCGTTCTGCCGACGCCAGCACGAGCGCGACCGCGCCGTCGGTGATCTGGGAGGCGTTTCCGGCCGTGACCGTCCCGAACTCCCGGTCGAACACCGGCGGCAGCTTTGCGAGCGCCTCGAGGCTCTGGTTCTCGCGGACGCCGTTGTCCCGCTCCGCCATCGCCTCGAACCGAGGGGGGATCGGAACGGGCACGGTCTCCTCGGCCATCCGCCCCTCGGACCATGCCGCCGAGGCCCGTCGATGGCTCCGGAGCGCGAACTCGTCCTGCTCCCTCCGGCCGATCTGCCACTCGCGCGCGAGCACCTCCGCGGTTTCTCCCATGTTGAGGCCCGACACCGGATCGGTGAGTCCCGATTCGAGCGCGACGGTCGGCCTGAAATCGCCGGGGCGGAAGCGGGCGAACCCGACGAGCCGCGCCGGAAGGCTTCGCGCGCGACCGACGTCCGTCCAGAGGTCCTGGGCGCGCTCGGAGAAAAGGTACGGGATGCGGGACATCGACTCGACCGCGGCGGCGACCACGATTCCGGCGTCCCCCGCCCGAATTCGATACGCCCCTTCCACGACCGCGTCGAGGCCCGACGCGCAGTTGCGGTTGACGGTGAACGCGGGGACCTTCGCGGGGATCTTTGCCTCGAGGGCGATCACCCGGGCGAGGTTCGAGGCGTCGGCCGGTCCGGCGATGTTCCCCGCGATCACCTCGTCGACCGACTCGGGTTCGATCCCGGTCCGCTCGAGCACCTCGCGCACGACCAGCCGGCCCAGCTCGACCGCGCCGACCCGGCGGAAGTCGGTCCAGGCCTTCACGAAGGGAGTTCGTACCCCTCCGACGACGACCACGTCCCTGTCGCTCCGCACGTCCGCCTCCTCGCCGCCGCCTCGGCGAATCCTACGATCCGTCCTTCTCGCGTGTGAGGCCGAACGCTTCGAGCTTCTTGTAGAGGTTGGACCGCGGTGTGTCGATCGCCTTCGCCGTCGCCGCGACGTTCCAGTCGTTTTCCCGGAGCTTGGCCACGAGGTACGCCCGCTCGGAAGCGTCCTTGAACTGTTGGAGGGTCATGCCGACGTGGGGGACGGAGATCACTCCCTCCCGAGGACCGGTCTCGGTACCTCCGGGTCCGAGCGCGAGCCCCGCGGGGATGTCCGTGCGGCGGATCACCGGGCCGGGGGTCATGATGATCAAGCGCTCCACGACGTTCCGGAGTTCGCGCACGTTTCCCCTCCACGGCATGACCCGCAGCGCCTCGATCGCCTCGGCCTCGAAACGCCGGGGCGGGAGGCCGTTTTCCCTGCAGAACGACTCGGCGAACCAGGACACGAGCTCGGGAATGTCCTCGCGGCGTTCCCGCAGCGGGGGAAGCGCGATCGGGATCACGTTGAGCCGGAAGTAGAGATCTTCCCGGAACCTGCCGGCCCGGATCTCCTCCGGAAGATCTTTGTTGGTGGCGGCGAGAACGCGCACGTCCACCGTGATCGACTTGGCCGCTCCGACCGGCTCGATCTCCCCGTCCTGCAAGGCCCGCAGGACCTTGGACTGGGTCTTGAGGCTCATGTCCCCGATCTCGTCGAGGAAGATCGACCCCTGGTCGGCCTGCACGAACTTCCCCGCCTGGTCACGCACCGCGCCGGTGAAGGACCCTTTCTCGTGCCCGAACAGCTCCGATTCGATGAGTTCGTCCGGAATCGCCGCGCAGTTCACCTTGACGAAGGCCTTTCCGGCACGGGGGCCGTTCCGATGCACGGCACGTGCGACCAGCTCCTTTCCCGTACCGGATTCCCCGGTGATGAGCACGGAAGAGCGCACCGGCGCCGCCATTGCGATCGACTCGTGGACCGCCCGCATGGCCGCGCTCCCTCCGACCATGCGGTAACGCTCCTCGAAAGAGATCCGGAGGTCCCGGTTCTCCCGCTCGAGGCGGCGCCTTTCGAGGGCGTTCCGGAGCACGACCAAGACCCGGTCGCGTTCGAGCGGCTTCTCCATGAAGTCGAACGCGCCCAGGCGGGTCGCCTCGACCGCGGTCTGGACCGTACCGTGGCCGGAGACCACGATCACGGGCAACTCGGGGTCCTTCTTGCGAAGCTCGGCGAGCACCTCGAGCCCATCCATGCGCGGCATCTTGATGTCGAGTAGGACGGCGTCGGGAGGACGCGCCTCCACGGCGCGAAGGGCCGCTTCGCCGGAGTCGGCCTCCGATACGGCCATCCCTTCGTACGAGAGGATCATCCGGAGTGAAGCCCGGATGTCCTCCTCGTCGTCCACGACGAGGACTAGAGGCTCCCGGAATCGGCTCATCTCGGCTGGGCGCCGGATCGTACCACAGGCGTCACGGGGCGCTTCGGTCGGGAACCCTCACGAAGACGGAGCGCGTGGTGTTTCCCGGGAGCCAAAGCTCGATCTTGACGATGTCCCCCGGCTCGATCCCTCGCGTCGCGGTCCTCCAGGTCTGGAGGTTCGTCACGGGTCGGTCGTTCACCGACTGAATGATGAGTCCGGGCACGAGCCCCTGTTCGGCTGCGTCCGATTCCGCGTCGACCTCGACGATCATCACGCCGGTGACCGTTTCGTCCGCTCCGGTGTGGCGCCGCATCCGTTCGTCGATCGCCCCGACGCGGAAGCCGAAGGAAATCGGCTCTTCCGCCTCGGGCTCGGCGTCCGGCACGTCGATCGGTCCGCCGGCCGTGGGATCCGCGGGACGAACGGCGAGGACGACCTCGGTGTTCACCGTCTCCCCGTTCCGGAAGATCTCGAGGCGGACCTTCTCTCCCGGCCGTTTCCCCGCCACCTTGACCAGCAGATCTTCGTTATTCTCCACGATTTCCCCGTCGACCTTCCGGATGATGTCCCCGGACCGGACCCCGCCCTTGTCGGCCGGTCCACCCGGGGTCACCCCCTGGATGAGGACGCCTTTCGTGTCGGGGAGGCCGTAGTACTCGCGCGCTCGCTCGTCGATGGGGCGGGTGTTCATGGTGACGCCGATGTATCCTCGCTTGACCGCCCCCGACTCGCGGATCTGCTGGGCTGCGTCCCACGCTGCGTTGATGGGGAGCGCGAAACCGATTCCCTCGATCAGGGGCGAGTTGAAGGGACCCCCGTTCCTGAGGATCGCGGAGTTGATCCCGACGACGCGTCCGCCCGCGTCGAGAAGGGGACCCCCCGAGTTGCCGAAGTTGATCGCGGCGTCGGTCTGGATGAACCGTGCGAGCGGGCCGATCGTGGAACCGATGCTGACGCTGCGGCCCTTGGCCGAGACGACTCCGACCGTCACCGTGTGGTCGAGCTCGAGCGGGTTCCCGATCGCGATGACCCACTCGCCGACTCGCAGGGCGTCCGAGTCCCCCAGCGGGAGCGTCGGAAGGACCCGGTCGCCCGCGTCGATCTTGATCAGCGCAAGGTCGATGATCGGATCGGTCCCGATGACCTCGGCGGCGAACTTGGCCCCATCGTCGAGGGTGACCTCCAACTTCGTGGCGCCTTCGACGACGTGGTTGTTGGTCAAGATGTACCCATCCGGCGTGATCAGGAATCCGGATCCCGAGGAGACCCCGCGTTGCGGCGCGCGCTGGCGTTGGTCCGGGTCATCCGGTTCGCCGAAAAAGAACCGAAAGAACGGATCGTCGGACCGAGGGCCGGAGGGCGGCGTTTCGATGCGGGTGTTGTTGACGCTGACCACCGCAGGGATGGAGCGTGCGACGATCTCCGAGAAGTCGATGGGGGGGACGGGAGCGGGAGCCGCTTCCCGCCGGACCCGGAGGGCGCCCTCGCCGGGCCTCGCGGCGACGGCCGACGGCGGAGCGTCGAATCGTCCTCCGAGGACCATTCCGAGAACGATGCTGAACCCGACCACGGCCAGCATGACCGCGAACCCGTATCGACCTCTCATGTGCGGGGCCTCCGGCCTCGCCTCAGCCGGTCATCCCGGCGGCCCTCGGCTCCGTCCCGAGAAACACCTCGGCGACCGCGCTTCGGAGCGCCGCCAGATCCACCGGTTTGTCGAGGATCCGGCCGACGCCCAAGAGGCGCGCTTGCTGCCGCACGGCCTCGTTGAGGAAGGCGGATATCAGGATACAACGCGCCCGAACTTCGCGTCGGCGCAACTCCGCGAGGAGAGTGAGCCCGTCGACCCCCGGCATCTTGTAATCGAGGATCAGGAGGTCCGCGGTGTCCGCGATCGAGGGGTCGCTGAGCAGCCGGAGCGGGTCCGACTCCGTGCGGACGGAGTAACCCGCCCTCGACAGGACCCGGTGGTAGCACTCCAGCACCGCGCGATCGTCGTCGACGACGACGATTCGGACCATCTCGTTGTTCGACGGAGTCATCCGCCCTCGTCCGGAGGCAAAGCGCGTGCCGTGGACCAACGTCCGGGATATTGAAAGAAAGCGGCTCCCTCGGCAGCGTCAGAGCCACGCTCGCATGCCAAAGTGACACCCGCGGGCTCGCCGGGGTGCCAGCCTTGCGGGGCGACTGCAGCGGAGTCAGTCGCTCCGACCGCCTCCAGCGACCCCGTACTCCTTGAGCTTGCGCTGGAGCGTGCGCAGGCCGATGCCGAGAGCTTCCGCGGCCTGCGTACGGTTTCCCCCACTCCGCTCGAGGGCGGAGAGAATCGCCCGACGCTCGATCTCGTCCATTGTCAGCGGACGTTCGCCGGCCGGGAGTCCTTCCGAGAGGGGTGGAGCCGTTGCGCCCTCGTCGGCACGAACTCCGCCCGCGCGGTATTCGTCGGGGAGGTGCTCGAGCCCGATCTCGTCGGAGGGCGTGAGCACAACGAGGCTTTCAACCAGGTTCCGAAGCTCGCGAACGTTCCCGTCCCAAGGGGCCGCGGAGAGCGCGCGCATCGCCTCGGTCGAAAAACGCATCGCCTCCCGACCGTTCTCTTTCGCGAACGTACGGAGGAAATGCCCGGCGAGGAGCGGGATGTCCTCTCGGCGCTCCCGCAGCGGGGGAATCCGCAGGGTCACGACCTTCAGGCGATAGTAGAGATCCTGCCGGAACTTGCCCTGGTCGACCGCCGCGGCGAGATCGGCGTTCGTCGCGGCGATCAGGCGGATGTCGACTCGAATCGTCTCCGTCCCGCCGACGCGCATGAACTCTCGCTGCTCGAGGACTCGGAGGAGCTTGACCTGCATCTCGAGGGGAAGCTCCCCGATCTCGTCCAAGAACAGGGTCCCTTTGTCCGCGAGCTCGAACTTTCCGACCTTCCTCCCGACGGCCCCGGTGAACGATCCTTTCTCGTGCCCGAACAGCTCCGATTCGAGGATCTCCGAAGGGATCGCCGCACAGTTGATGGGAAGGAAACGCATCTCGCGCCGCGGGGAGTTGTCGTGTAGCGCGTTCGCCACGAGTTCCTTCCCGGTCCCGGACTCTCCGATGATCAGCACGTTCGAGCGCGTCGGCGCCACCAATTCCATTTGCCGGAAAAGCGCCTCCATCGCCTTCGAGCGCCCGATGATCTTCCCGAACTTCTCTCCGAGACGGCTCTCCAGCTCGTCCACCCTCCGGGTGAGCAAGCGTTTCTCCACGATCGCGGTCGCCCGTTTCCGCAACTCGAACAGGTCGACGGGCTTCTGGAGGTAGTCGTCGGCGCCTCGCTTCATCGCCTCCACCGCCGACTCGACCGAGCCGTGGCCGGTGATCATGAGGATTCCGACGTCGGGATCGATCTCCCTCGATCGCGCGAGCACCTCGAACCCGTCCATGCCGGGCATCATGAGGTCGGTGACCACGAGGCAGACGTCCGGGTGCGATCGAAGGTGCTCGAGCGCGGGCGCCGCCTCCGCGAACGCTTCGACGACCCACCCGATCTTCGAGAGGGCACGAGAGATGCTCTCTCGGTTCGCGTCCTCGTCCTCGATCACGATGGCCCGCACGGGTTGCGTCATGGGCAGGACCCGATTCTAGCAGCCGGCTCGCGCGTCACGTTCGTTCCGAGGCCACGATCCGTTCGAACTCGTCCGCGTCCATCACGCGGATGCCGAGAGCGCGCGCCTTGTCGAGCTTCGATCCGGCGGCCTTCCCCGCGATCACGAGGTCGGTCTTCGGGCTGACGGACGCGACCACGCGCCCCCCCCGGGCCTCGATCCAGGCCTTCGCCGCGTCCCGTGACCGGCCGGGGAGCGTCCCCGTCAGGACCACCGTCTTGCCCGCGAAGGGGGACCCCGAGGCCGCCTCTGCGGAGGGCTCCTCCTCCGCATCCATTCGGACGCCGACGGCGGCGAGCCGTCGGACGAGATCGCGATGGACCTCGTCGGCGAAGAAGTCTCGTACCGAAGCGGCGGTCTTGGGTCCGATCTCGGGAACGGCCTCGAGCTCTTCGACCGTGGCTGCGGCCAGTCGGTCCATCGTCCGGAATCGTGCCGCCAGCACCCTCGCCGCGCGGTCTCCGACGTGGCGGAGGCCGAGCGCGAAGAGGAGCCGGTGGAGGGGCCGACGTCGCGACGCGTCGATTTGGGCGATGAGATTCTGGGCCGACTTCTCTCCCATCCTCTCGAGCGTCGCGAGACTCGCCGCATCGAGAGTGTAGATGTCGGCCGGATCCTCGACCAGGCGGCGCGCGAGGAGCTGGTCGACGAGGGCGTCACCGAGCCCCTGGATGTCCATTCCGGGGCGGGAGGCGAAGTGGAGGATCGCCTCCCGCCGCGTCGCGGGGCAAGCCGGGCTCGGGCAGCGGCTCGCGCCCTTCCCCTCCTCTCGGACGACCGGCGTCCCGCAGACCGGACACGCGCGCGGCATCTCGAACGGGACAGCCGCGGGCGGCCGCTCGGACAGGACGACGCGGACGACCTGTGGAATGATCTCGCCCGCCTTTTCGAGGACGACCATGTCCCCGATCCGGACGTCCTTCCTCCGCACCTCCTCCTCGTTGTGGAGGGTCGCCCGCGAAACCGTCGTCCCGGAGAGCGGGACCGGTTCGAGTTCCGCGACGGGAGTCAGGACGCCCGTTCGGCCCACCTGCACGAGGATCTCGCGCACTCGGGTCGACGCCTGTTCCGCCGGGTATTTGAACGCCACGGCCCATCGGGGGAACTTCGAAGTCGACCCCGCTCGCGCCTGAAGGGCCCTCGAATCGACCTTCACCACCGCGCCGTCGATCTCGTAGGGAAGGCTCTCGCGGTCGGCTCGCAGGGACTCGATCTCGCGGATCGCCTCGTCGAGACTCGCGACGCGTCGATTCCGCGGGTTCGTCGCGAGCCCGAGTCGACGCAGGAGCGCGAGCGAGGCCATGTGGGTCTCGGGCTCGTCCTCTCCCTCGACCGCGGCGAGTGCGTAGAAGAGGCAATCGAGCGCACGCCCCGCAGTGACGCGAGGGTCCTTCATGCGGACCGACCCGGCCGCCGCATTGCGAGGGTTCGCGAAAACCGGCTCCCCGGCCTCCTCGCGCGCGCGATTCAAGGCGCGGAACGCGTCCCTCGGCATATAGATCTCGCCGCGCGCCTCGAGACGCGCGAGCGCTCGCGGAAGCCGGGAAGGGATCGACCGGATCGTGCGCACGTTCGCGGTGACGTCCTCCCCCGTCGTACCGTCTCCCCGGGTGACCGCGCGCTCGAAGAGGCCGTCCCGGTAGTGAACGGCGATCGAGAGGCCGTCCACCTTCGGTTCGACGACGTATGCCTCCGGGGTTTCCCCGAGCGTTCGGATGAGCCGCTCTTGCCACTCTCGAAGTTCTTCCTCGTTGTAGGCGTTGTCGAGGGAGAGGAGGGGGGTGCGGTGCACGAATGTCCCGAGCTCGGGGGAAGGCTCGCCGCCGACGCGAAGGGTGGGCGAGTCGGGAACGGCGAGCTCCGGATGCGCCCGCTCGAGCTCGCGGAGCTCCCTCTCGAGCGCGTCGTACTCCGCGTCCGAAATCTCGGGGGCGTCGTCGACGAAGTACCGCTTCCGGTGGTACGCGATCTGCGCGCGGAGTTCCTCCGCCCGCCGCCGGAGGTCGCGAGCCTTCACGGAGCCGACCCCGCGTGGTCGCCCGCGCGCTCATGGCGGCGGGGAAGGAGGATCCGGAAAATCGTGCCCTTTTCCGCTCGTGGAACGACCTCGATGCGGCCGCCGTGGCTTTCGACGATTTGTCGCGCGATGGGGAGGCCGAGCCCGGTCCCCCCCCCGCGATTCGAGTAGAAAGGTTCGAAGATCTTCTCCGCGACTTCGGGCGCGATCCCCGGCCCCTCATCCTCCACCTCGAGGACAACCTCGCCCCCGCTGCCGGCACGGGTCCTCAGCACCAAAACGCCTCCCTCCTTCATCACCTGGCGGCCGTTCACGAGGATGTTCATGAGCGCTTGCTTGAGCTGAGACTCGTCGACGTCGACGGAAGGGAGGAGCGGCTCGAGCTCGACACGGATCTCCACTCCGTGCCCGCGGAAATCGGCCTGAAGGAAAAGGGCGATTTCCCGGGCGAGGGCGTTCAGGTCCCTCGGTTCGAATTTCGGTCGGGGGGGGCGGGCGTACTGGAGGAAGTTGTTCACGAGCCGCTCGAGTCGCTTGATCTCGCTCTTCGTGGAGTTGAGGAGGTCCGACCAGTCGTCCTGCCGGAGGCCCGGAACCGCCTGCAACTCCTCTTCGAGCATCTGCAGGTTCATGTTCATCGCGTTCAGGGGGTTGCGGATCTCGTGCGCGAGGCCGGACGCGAGCACGCCTCGGTACGCGGCTCGCTCCGCCGAGAGCTTCGACTGCTCGAGGGCGCGGTTCTTCCGGAGGAGATGCAGGACGTAGAAGAAGGCGACGACGAGAATCCCGACCGCCACGGCGGCGGAGAGCGCGAGCTTCAGCCGGAACGATCTCCAGAGCCGATCCACGTCGCGCTGCAGCCCTTCCTCCGAGATCGAAACCAGGATCTGCCCGACGGGACTCGTGCCTCTCCGCAAGCGGACGGTCAGGTGGCTCAGTTTGCCCCGGTTCTCCGACGCCCCGGGCGCCCCCCGGGAAACGGCGAGCAGCGGCGCGCCGAATCGGTCTCTCACCTCGACCCGCTCCATGAGGTCGCTCTCCGAGAGTCGCCGGCGCACTTCCGCCTCGATCGCCGGGAGGTGCCGTCGTACCCGGCCATAATCGAGACCGCCGGGCTCCCGCCCGATCTCCCCGACGAAATCCGCGATGCGTTTCGCCTCCTGCCGGCCGATCAACATTCGCTGGACTTTCGTCACACGCTCCATGTCGCGGTAGACGACCTCGATGGAGACGGCGACGATGCCGGCCAGCAGGGCGCCGAAGAGCGCGAACGCTCGGACCGTGTCTCGACCGGGCTGGGTCCGGAGCGGCTCCAAGAAACGAGCGAGAGCGCGTCGCACCTACGCATTCTATGCACCGTCGCTGCAGATCGTCCGCAGAGACTCCTCCCGCGCCCCCCCCTTTCGCTTGACCCCGCCGTGCGCGCGGGGTACTCCACGGCCCCGAGAGGGACGAAAACGGTCTAGACTCGAGGGGGGCTCGATCGACCGCGGGAGGGAACGGCCGATGGAGGAACGAGCGACCGCGATCAGCCACGGGAGCGCCAGGCTGGGAAACTACTTGCGCCGGCTCCGCGTGGGGTACGGCTACTCGCTCCGGCGCGTCGAGGAACGGGCGCGCGCGGAGGGAGGAGAGATCGACAATTCCCAGCTCAGCCGTTACGAGAAGGGGGTTTGCTACCCATCCTTCGACAAGCTTCGCGTGCTCGCGAGCGTGTTCAACGTGTCGGTACAGGCCTTCTCGGACGTCGTCGATCTCGAGGAGTTCGAGGCTCTCAAGGAGTCCGGCGAACCCCAGACGCTTCTCGAGCGGGGAAACGAGGCGATCCAGGCCGGCGACCACGGTCGCGCGTTCGCCCTCTACGAGTCGGCGGTCGAGCGCCTCGAGGAAGCGGGAGCCGGGACCGACCTCCTTGGCCGCGCGAGAACGAGTCTCGCGGCGGCGCTCACCCGGCTCGGGAAACTCGCCCTCGCCGAGCAGGAGTTGCGACGCGTACTCCGGATCCGCACCGGGCTGAGCGAGGAAACACGCGCGCGCGCGCTCCTCAACCTCGCGAACCTCCACGCCGACCGAGGAGACCTCTTCCTGGCCGAGATCGAGGCCGAGAAGGCTTGCGCCCTCGAGCCCGCCGAACCTCCCTCGCTCCAGCGCGCCCGCGGGCTGCACACCCTCGGCCGGGTGCTCGCCGAGCGCGGCGAGCACGCCGCCGCAATCGTCCGGTACCGCGAGGCGATCGCCGCATACGAGCGTTGCGACCATCCGTTCGAGGTGATCCGGGTCCGCACGAACATCGGCGCGTGCTACGTCGCACTCGGGAAGATTCGCGAGGGAATCCGGATTCTCCGAACCGCGCGGGCCGAGGCCCATCGCTGCGGCTTCCGGCGCCTCGAGGCGCATGCCGTGAGCAATCTCGGGGAAGCGTACGCCCGAGCCGGCGAAACCGACTCCGCGCGCGCGTGTTTTCGCGAGTCGGACGCGCTCGCCGGATCCGGCTCCGAGCGTTACCCGGACCTCATGTTCTTCAACGCATATCACGAGTGGCGGATGGCGATCGCCGACGGCAACCCGACCCGGGAAAAGATCGCCTTCGGCCGACTCCGTGCCCTTCGTTCGAGTCTCGAACGGACGATGCCGGAGGCCGACGCCTTCGACGCGTTAGTGGAAAGGGGGAGGTCCCATGAGTGAGCCCCGGATCCTTCCCGCCCTGACGGCGTCGCTGCTCCTCGCCGCCGCACCGCTCTTGGCCGGAGAAAAGGACCGCCGGCCGAAGTTCCACCAACCCGCCTTCGACGGCACCCCGGTCGTGCTGGAAATCCATCCGGACGGTAGGGCCGTGGCCGCCTGGACATGGTGGGAGTCGGGGGAGACCGACCTCGCCGTCGCGATTCGCGCGGCGGACGGTACGTGGGGACAGCCCGTCCGCTTCGGCATGCACGACGGGTCCGATCAAGTCGATCCCGCCCTCGCGCTCGATCCCTCGGGACACGTCTACCTCGTCTTCGCGACACGGGAGTCGGGCACGCTCTCTCTCGCGATGCTCTTCGCCGGAACCGATCGGTTCACGCCGGCGCTGGAACTGTTGGGCGAGGGATCGGGGGCGTCCGCGCCCGCGCTACGCATCGTCGGGGACCGCCTCGTCGTCGCGTGGCGCGAGGGCCGGGTCGTCCGGATCACCGACCTCCCGCTCGCGGGGAGCGGAGCGTACGGGGGCCTCGGGGTGCAAGACGGTCCCGATGGGTTCAACCCCCTCGGAGAGGCGCCGCCAAACCCGGGCGATCCCCAAGCGAAGGAGCCGGGAACCCCGCCGCCCAGGCCGCCCGAGCGCTGACCGGACGCCTCGAGCCCGCTCGCTCGAAGGCGGCTTGAGGCTTCCCGGGGTGCGTCCCACTTTCGCCTCGGAATGCGCCTGATTCCGAGGAAAATTCCTTGACACGCCCGTTCCATGCCCCTACTATCGCGCCGGGTGGTCTAAAGTGGAGCGAAGTGGCCTCATCGCCCTACGCTCCACCCTCCCGGCGCGGCGGCCTGGATCGATTCGGCGGGCTCGAGGCGGTGCGAGGCACGGCGCAGCGTCTCTTCCCCCTCTGGGCCGCCGGATGGTGGGTCGCTGATGCTGAGGGGAAACGCTCTCGCCAAGATCGATGAAAAGGGACGTCTCAAGCTCCCGGCGGGCTTCCGCGCGGTGCTCGAGCCGACGTACGGGCGCGAGTTCTTCGTGACGAGCCTCCGCGGCGAGTCCGCGCGGGTCTACCCGATGGAGGTCTGGCTCCGTATCGAGGAACGGCTGTCCCGCGCGTCGGCCCTCAACCCGTCGGTAATGCGGTTCCGGAACTCGGTCAACTACTTCGGCCAGTGCTCCTCGATGGATGCGCAGGGACGGATCCTCATTCATCCCCTTCTGCGCACGCAGGCCGACCTGCGGAGCGACGTCGCGGTCCTCGGCCAGCACGACTATCTCGAAGTGTGGAATCGGGCCGCGTTCGAACAGCGGCTCTCCTCGGATCCCCTCACCGACGCGGATCTGGCCGCGCTTTCCGACCTCGGCGTTTGAGCCCCCGGGAGGAGTGTCGCGTTGTCCCTTCCCGCCGCAGCGAATCCCGGAGGCGCCATGAGTTCCCGAGAGCCGCACATCCCCGTCTTGCTCCGCGAGACGGTCGAGGCGCTCCGCCCCGCGCCGGGACAGATGTTCGTCGACTGCACGGTCGGGGCGGGGGGCCACGCGGAGGCTCTCCTCGAGGCGTCGAGCCCGGACGGACGTCTCCTCGGAATCGACCGCGACGGCGCGGCCGTCGCGGTTGCGCGACGCAGACTCGCGCGCTTCGGCGATCGCGCGTGCATCGATCGTGGGGACTACCGGAAGGTCCTCGAAATCGCGCGGAGCGCTGGGTTCTTCGCCGTGGACGGGATCGTGGCCGATCTCGGCGTGTCGACGATGCAGCTCGACGATCCCTCGCGCGGCTTTTCCTTCCGGCGAGACGGGCCCCTCGACATGCGGATGGATCCTTCGTGCGGGGGCCCCACCGCCGCCGACCTCCTCGCGACCCTTCCGGAAATCGAGATCCGTCGCATCCTTCGCGTGTACGGTGAGGAGCGACTCGCCGCTCCGATCGCTCGGGCGCTCGTCCGTCGTCGCGAATCGGCCCCGATCCGCACCACCTTCGAGCTCGCGGCTCTGGTCGAGCGGGTCGCGGGCCCTGCCGCGCGGCGGTTCGCGATCCACCCCGCCACGCGGACCTTCCAGGGTCTCCGCATCGCCGTCAACCGGGAACTCGACGGCCTCGACGCGTTCGTCACGGACGCGGTCTCGCTCCTGCGGCGCGGGGGACGGCTCGCGGTGATCACCTTCCACTCGCTCGAGGATCGCGCGATCAAGCACGCGATGCGTGCGCTCGCCGCGCGGTGTATCTGCCCGCCGGGGCTCCCCGTCTGCGGATGCGGACGGGAGAACGTGGTCCGCGTCCTGACCGCGAAGCCGGTCGTTCCCTCCCGGCGAGAGACCGACGCCAATCCCCGGGCCCGGAGCGCGAAGCTCCGCGCCGTCGAGAGGTCGTGATGGCCGTTCCTGCGATCCCCTCACCGCGGCGTTGGCGAAACGCTCCCGTCGTCCGGGAGCCCGACCGGAAGCGTGCGCGACGAGTCCTCTCCGTCTTCGCCGCGCTCGCCCTGGCTTGCTCGCCGCTCGGTCTCTATCTCCTGCAGATCATGCGCCACGTCGAGATCGACTATGCCGTCGAGGCCGTTCGCGCCGCTCAATCGGAGTTGGCCGAGGCCGAACGCCGGCTCTCGATCGAACGCGCGGAACTCGCTTCCCTCCCCGACGTCGAACGACGCGCGGTGAAGGAGCTCGGCCTCGCCCGTCCGGGTCCCCTCGAGACGATCGTCCTCCGGCGAGACGGCGTTTCCCGGATTCACGCTCCCGATCCCCGTTCCGAACGCCCGGCACGCTGATCCCGGGACACGCAGGAGGCGCTCCGACGACGATGCAGAGCCTCAATCGGAACCGCGCCGTCCTGCTGGTCGTGGGAGTGGCCCTCATCGCAGCGGCGATTGTCGCGCGGTTGGTGTGGCTCCAGGCGATCGCGGCGGACGAGTACCGTGAGAGAGCGGCCCGGCAGCAGCAGCAGACCGTCGAGATCGCCGGCCGCCGCGGGGCGATCCTGGACCGGCACGGGCGGGAACTCGCGGTCAGCGTCACGACCGAGTCGCTCTACGTGCACCCGAAGTTCCTGGCGAACCCCTCCCAGGTGGCGAGGCAGCTGTCGCCGGTGCTCGGAATCCCCACCGCACGGCTCGAGGACGCGCTGACTTCGAGCGCCCCGTTCCGTTGGCTTGCGCGCAGGCTCGAGCCCGACGTCGCGGAGACGATTCGTGAGCTTCCCATTCCCGTCGGGCGGGGGAAGCCGATCGATTTCCAGGAGGAGCCTCGGCGCCAATACCCGCAGGGATCGCTCGGCGTTCACGTCGTCGGCTTCACCGACATCGACCAGATCGGGCTCGAAGGGATCGAGAGCCGCTTCAACGCGGTCCTCGAGGGCGCCCCCTCGCTCTATCTCGCTCAACGCGACGGCCGAGGAGGGCACGTCCTCAAGCTGGTCCGCCCCGCGGTGAAGCAGAGCCGCGACGTCGTCCTGACGCTCGACCTCGTGCTCCAGCACCTCGTCGAGCGCGAGCTCGACGCCGCCATGCGCGAGACCGGCGCGCAGGCCGCGACGGCGGTCCTCCTCGACCCTGCGACGGGGCAGATCCTCGCGATGGCGAACCGTCCGACCTTCGATCCCGCTCGGGTCTCCTCGAGCAAGGCGGCGCATCGGCGCAACCGCGCCGTCACCGACGTGTACGAGCCGGGCTCGACGTTCAAGACCTTCACCGCCGCGATCGCGCTCGACGAGGGGCGAACCTCGCCCGAGTCCCGATACGACTGCTCGCCGCGCAGGATCCACGGAAAGCTCTACGAGGACGTACACCGCCACGGCGTGCTCTCGCTCCGGGAAATCCTCGAGCAGTCGAGCAACGTCGGCATCCTCCAAGTCGGGAGCGCGCTCCCACGCGATCTCTTCCGCGATCGGGTCCTCCGATTCGGGTTCGGCGCGAAGACCGGCGTCGAGGTTCCGGGAGAGGCGCCGGGGCGCGTCACGCCCGTCGAGAAGATGTCCGGGCTCTCGACCGTGTCGTTGTCGATGGGGTACGAAATCCAGGTCACCGCCCTCCAGGTGGCGGCCGCGATGGCCGCCGTCGCCAACGACGGCGTTTGGAACGCCCCCCGCATCGTGCTCGGCACCCGAGGGGAGGACGGCTCGTTCGAGCCCTCGCCCGCCCCGGAACCTCGACGGGCGATCTCGCCGCGAACCGCGGTGACGGTCGCGAATCTCCTCGAAGGAGTCGTGGTTCGCGGGACCGGGACGAAGGCCGCGGTGCCGGGCTATCGCGTCGCGGGAAAGACCGGTACTTCGCGGAAGATCGGACCCGACGGCCGCTACTCGAACCGCGAGTACATGGCGTCGTTCGCCGGTTTCGCCCCCGTGTCGAATCCGCGGCTCGCCGGTGTCGTCGTGCTCGATACACCGAGCGGCGGGGTCTACTACGGCGGTCTCACAGCGGCTCCCGTGCTCGGCAGAATCCTGGCCGACGCGCTCGTTCACCTCCGCGTGCCCCCTGACGGCGACCCCTGGAAGGAGCGGGAAGACCTCCGCGCTGCCGCGGCAGCGAAGGCCGATGCGCTCGCTGCAAAGAAAAAAAAGAAGGACCGGAAGGAGGCCAAGCCGAAACCCGCGGAAGATCTCGCGGCGACCGAGCGTCCGGCACCGGGACCCGGGGAGGTTCCTCTCGTCGCCGGAAAGACCCTCCGCGAGACGACCGCGATCCTGGCCGCCGCCGGGTACACCGTGCGCGCGCAGGGAAGCGGCGTCGTCCTGGCGCAGACTCCCGACCCGGGCACCCCCCTTCCCGCGGGAGATCCGGTACTGGTGGTGCTCGGCGCTCCGCCGCGTGAGCCGGAGGACCGATGATCGGGCGCCCGCTTTCCCGCCTGCTGCACGACGCGGGAATCTCGTGCACGCTTTCGGCGCGCGACCCGCTCGTCCGGTCGGTCACGATCGACTCCCGCCGGTCGAAGCCGGGAACCCTCTTCCTCGCCTTGCCCGGCGAACACTTCGACGGAGCACGGTTCGCCGCCGACGCCGTCGCGCGCGGGGCCGTGGCCGTCGTCGCCCAGTCGGCCGCGCCCTTGTCCGGTCTCGACGTCCCGTGGATCCGCGTCGACGACGCGAGGTCCGCCGCCGCCCGCATCGCTCGCGAGTGTTGGGGTCGACCGGACTCGGCGCTCACGCTCGTCGGAATCACCGGCACGAACGGGAAGACGACCGTCTCCCACATGGTCGAATCGATCGCCACCGCCGGCGGCCGATCGGCCGGCCGAATCGG
>CAZVOE010000007.1:20465-50252 GCA_964628935.1 uncultured Acidobacteriota bacterium | reverse complement strand
CCTCTCGAGGCCCCAAGAGAGCCTCTGGCTCGTTGGATGACGCCTTGACTGGAACGGCGATCCAGTTCCTCGAGACGAGCCTCCGGGTCCGCAACCGGATCGCCGGCGTCGGCTGGTACCGCGATCCGTGGCGGTACTTCGACGCATCGGGCGTGGAGGGAGCGGAAGCGCGCTGCGAGGAGGCGAATCGGGACCTCCTCGCGTTTGTCCGCCCTCCCGAGTCCCTCTCCGTGCGCGGAGTCCTCGTGCGCCCGGTCGGGCGCTCGATCCGCGCGACCGAGTACGAGGTTCGCTTCGATTCCCCACTCCCCTCGGGCCGGGCGGAAAACGACCGCGTCGCGATGCGAGTCTGGGTTCCGGCAGGAACCGCGCCCGGGGCCCCGGTCCTCGTCTTCCACCACCCGCTTTTCCAACGCCGCTGGCGGAAGTGGGAGTGGTTTCTCGCCCCCTTCCGCGCCCGCATGCCGGTCGCGGCGATGGCGGCACCGTTCCACATGGAGCGAACGCCGCGGGGCGAATTCCCCGGGGAGGGCTCGGTCAACCCGAATCCCTGGTGGCTGTTCTCCGCGATCCGACAATGGACTTGGGACCAGGCTGCAGCGGGGACGGTCCTCGAGGAGCACCTTCGCCTCCGACCGGCCGCGGCGCTCGGCTTCAGCCTCGGCGCGTTCCAGATCCTCCTCGCCTCGAGCGCGGGTGCCCTCCGGCTCCCGGTGATCTCGGTGGCGTGCACGAACCGCTACGCGTTCGGCGTCGAGCACGGGGTGCTGTCCGCCGGGCTCCGGGACGGTTTCCGGCGGGCCGGAATCGACCCTTCCCGACTCGAGTCGATGGTTCGGTCGCTGAAGCTCGAAGCGCACGTGCTCCGCCTCGCGGGGCGCGACGTCCTCCACATCCGAGGGCTCCACGACCGCGTCGACCCCCCGCCGTCGGGAGAGCGCCTGGAACGGGCCCTTCGCCCCCGGCGGTCGGTGCACCTGCCGGCCGGTCACTCCTCGCAGGTCTTCTTCCGCCGGACGATCGCGCGCGAAGCCTGGACGTTCCTCACGGAGTGCGGCCTCAGCGCTGCGACGGAAACACGAGGGCCGCGACGCCGCGGTGAACCCGAAGCGTCAGCGCGCGTCCCGTGACGTTGCTCAGTCCGGTCGCACCGGCACGCAAGGTCCGTCGCCTCAGCGACCAGCGCGCACCCCTCATGGAGAGTTGAACCGCGGAACCGAGGGCGAAGAGGGAGAACGTCTGACGCGGGACCGTGACCGCGTCGCATCCGCGGGCGGTCGCGAGGATCGTGCCCCGCGCGGTCGGAGCCAGGATCGCGGCGAAGCGCCGCGCGTGCGCGCCGATCTACTGGAGGTTCGCCCACTCGTGGTCGATGCGCCCCCCCAGGAGCCCGGCGACGACGACGAGCGTCGCCCCGCGCTTCGCGGCTTCACGGAGCGCACCGGAAAAGTCGCTGAAGGACTTGTCGCGCGGGTAAAGTACCGTGGGGATCCCGGCGGGAACCCGCCCCGACGAGTCGCCATCGCCGACGAACAGGTCCGGCCGCCGCCCGGCCGCCCGGCAGGTCCTGAGCCCACCATCGACCGCGACGAGGACGCACCGGTCGGAGAGTACGCCCGCAAGAGCGGAAGCGCGCGAAAGCTCGACCCGTCCCGCACCCTCGAGGACGAGAAGAGCCGCCTCGACCCTCGCACCCGCGCGGGTGCCGAGGAGCTTGATCTGCGGACGCCCGTCGCCAAGACCCAAGACCCGGCCCCTTCGGTGAGAATGCCCAAGCAGAGCACGGCGAGCGGGCCGTGGTCAACGAAAAACAAAAAGGCCCCGGGGGGTCTCCTCGGGGCCTCGAAACGCGGGCATGGAGACGCGATCAGGCGAGCCGGACGACGTTCTCGGCCTGAGGGCCTTTCGGCCCCTGTTTGATCTCGAACTCGACCTCGACGCCCTCGTCGAGGCTGCGGTACCCCTCGGCGCTGATAGCGCTGTAATGGACGAACACGTCCGGGCCGTCCTCACGAGCGATGAAACCATAGCCCTTGAGGTTGTTGAACCACTTGACCTTTCCCTTGGGCACGATCGGAACCTCCTTGCGGGGTACGGTTCACCCCATCGCGCCGCGGCAACCGTCGCACGGCGCGGCCGGGGAAGTTTAGGAGGCGGGTGGCATTTCGGCAAGCCGTTCGGCCGCTTCTGGCTCTTCTCCGCGCCCGACGGATTCGACCGCCACCCCGGCGGGCTCCTCGTCGGTGTCGTCGGCGGGCGGCGGCACCGACTTCGGCGCGGCCCGGAATTCCGCTGCCCTCCGGCGCAGTTCCGGTCCGAACGCCGCGTCGAGAACTTGGTCGATCTCGCTCACGAACGTGAACTCCAGCGCCTTGCGGACCGGCTCGGAGACGTCTTCGAGGTCTTTTTCGTTCTTGTCCGGAAGCAGCACGCGGACGCTCCCTGCGGACTTCGCCGCGATCACCTTCTCCTTGATCCCGCCGACCGGCAGCACCTTTCCCCGGAGCGTGATCTCCCCGGTCATGGCGAGGTCGGAAGGGACCGGGATCCCGGTGAGCAGGGAGACGAGCGACGTGACGAGCGTGACCCCCGCGGAAGGCCCGTCCTTCGGAGTGGCCCCGGCCGGAACGTGGATGTGGAAATCGGTCTGGTCGAAGATCGCCTCGTCGATGCCGAGCGCCGAGGAGTTGGTTCGGATCCAGGAGATTGCGGCGAGGGCGGACTCCTTCATCACGTCCCCCAGCCTTCCGGTGATCGTGACCTTCCCTTTCCCGCGCATCCTCGTCGACTCGACGAAGAGAATCTCGCCGCCGACCTGGGTCCACGCGAGTCCGACGGCGACGCCGCTCCGATCGGTGCGCTCGGCGATCTCCCGGAAGAACCGACGCGGTCCGAGGAGCTCGGCGACCTTCGCCGCGTCGACGAGAGTCTTGCCCTCCTCGCCCTCCGCCACGCGCCGCGCCACCTTCCGGCAGACGTTGGCGACCTCCCGCTCCAGATTTCGCACCCCCGCTTCCCGGGTGTAGTCGTTGATGATCGTACGGATCCCTTCCTCGGTGAACTCCACGCGGCTCCCGTCGAGGCCGTGCTCCTCGACCTGCCTCGGGACGACGTGGTTCCGGGCGATCTCGAGCTTCTCCTCCTCCGTGTAGCCGGGAAGACGCAGCACCTCCATCCGGTCACGGAGCGCCGGCGGGATCGTGTCCAGAAGATTCGCCGTCGTCACGAAAAAGACCTTGCTCAGGTCGAAGGGAACCTCGAGGTAGTGATCCGAAAACGAGTGGTTCTGCTCCGGATCGAGGACCTCGAGGAGAGCGGAGGACGGATCGCCCCGGAAGTCCATGCCGACTTTGTCGATTTCGTCCAGGACGAGCACCGGGTTCCTCGTGCCCGCCCGCTTGAGCCCCTGGATGATCCGCCCGGGGAGAGAGCCGATGTAGGTGCGGCGATGTCCTCGGATCTCCGCCTCGTCGCGGATCCCCCCGAGAGAGATCCGGCCGAACTTTCTTCCCATCGCCCGTGCGATCGACTTCCCGAGGGAGGTCTTCCCGACGCCCGGAGGGCCCACGAGGCAGAGGATCGGTCCCTTGAGATCCTTCTTGAGGGAGCGGACGGCGAGGTACTCGAGGATCCGGTCCTTCACCTTCTCGAGGTCGTAGTGGTCCTCGTCCAGGATCCGCCGGGCTTCCCGCACGTCGAGCTTGTCCTCGGTCTGCTGCGACCAGGGGAGCGAGCAGAGCCAGTCGAGATAGGTCCGCGAGACCGTGTACTCGGCCGCTTGCGGAGGCATCTTCGACAGGCGATCGAGCTCCTTCTCCGCCGCCTTTTTCGCCTCCTCGGGCATCCCCGCGGCCTCGATCCGGTTCCGGAACTCCTCGATCTCCTGCTGCCGCTCGTCGTCCTCCCCGAGCTCCTTCTGGATCGCCTTCATCTGCTCGCGGAGGTAGAACTGCCGTTGGGTCTTTCCCACCTCGTCGGCGACCTGCGACTGGATGCGGCTCGAGATCTCCTGAAGCTCCACCTCTCGCGTGACGATTTCGAACAGTTTCTGGACGCGATCCTTGACGTTGTTCCGCTCCAGGAGGCCGATCTTCTCTTCGACCGAGATGTTGAGCACCGACGCGGCGAGGTCCGAGAGGCGAGAGGGGTCCCCCGCGCCGGCGGAAAGCACCATCTCCCCGAGGTCGTTCGAGATGCTCGAGGAGGCCTGGACGAGCCTCTGGAACTGGTTGACCAGGCTCCGCACCACCGCCTCGAGCTCCACGCCACCCTCATGAACGTCGTCCAGGGTCGACACGGCGGCCTTGATGAAGGGTTCCGTCGCGACGAATCGATCGACCCGAATCCGCCGAAGCCCCTGGATGATCAGGTTGACGTTGTTCCCGTTGAGCTTGACGACCTTCAAGATCCTCGCGACCGTCCCCACCCGGTACATGCCGGCCGGATCGGGGTCGTCGTCCGCTGGGTTACGCTGCGATACGACCGCGATCAGCTTCTCGTCGCGCACGACGTCGTCGAGGAGATTGAGCGTCTTCCTGCGCCCGACGGAGATCGGCATGATCGCGTGAGGGAACAGCACGCTGTTTCGCAGCGGCAGGACCCCGAGCTCCTGCGGGATGTTCACGTGCTCCATGAGGAGCTCCTTTGCGTCCGACGCCCGGACCGGCCCGGCCGGAGGCTCGAACGTCTTCGATGATAAGCCGCAACGCCGCGAGGAGCCACGACCGTCACGCCGACTGGATCTCGATCCGCTTCGGCTTCGCCTCCTCGGCTTTCGGGAGGATGATCTCCAGAACCCCGTCCTTGTAGGAGGCCGAGATCTTCCCCGCGTCGACCGTCGCCGGCAAGCTGAAACTGCGCGTGAAGGAGCCGTAGATGCGCTCCAGGCGGTGCGCGGCGGCTTCGTCGAATCCTTCTTCGCGGCGCCGCTCTCCGTGGAGCGTGAGAACGTTGTTCTCGATGCGGACGTCGATGTTCTCCTTGCCGACGCCCGGGATCTCGGCCCGGATCACGAGCCCGTCGGGCCTTTCGAAGATGTCGACCGGCGGTGTCCAGGCCCCGTAGGACATGGCGGAACTCGACGGCCCGACGGAATCGGAAAGGGCGCGGTTCAGTCGATCGGAAAGGGTCACCAGATCGCGGAAGGGATCCCATCGCACGACGTTCATGTTCGACACCTCCTCGCGCCGGAGTGAATGCGCGGCGCGCGGTCGATAAGACGGCCCTCCTGGGGTGTCAAGACCGGGGCCGAGGGTCAGTCGTAAAGCCGGATGTGCTGCGCGGTGACGATCGGGTCGGGTACGGGGCGGAAGTCGCACGGTTCGAGCGAGAACGTCCCGCGACCTTGGGTGTGGGACCGGAGGATCGTCAAGTAGCCGAACATCTCGCCGATCGGCGCCACGCCCCGGATCACCGCCCCCGTTCGGAGGACCGTGGTCTCCTCGACCAGCGCACGGCGCTGGTGGAGGGTCTTGACGACCGCCCCCAGATACTCCTCCGGCGTCCGCACCTCCAGGCGCCCGTACGGCTCGAGCACATGGGAGCCGGCGGCGCGCAGGGTCTCGCGGAACGCGAGGCTCGTGGCGGAGTTGAGAGCGATCTCGGGCTGCCCGGACTCCTCGTAGCGCGCGTCGACCACCCGAATTCGCACGCCGGTCACGGGGTACCCGTACAGTCCTCCGCCCTCGGCGGCGTTCCGCAGGCTCTCGAGGAGCCCGCGCACCAGAGCCGGAGGCAGCGCCCCCTCGGGGAGCGCGTCCGCCACCTCCACGGGCGAGGACGGGGGAGAGAGCGGCTCGATCTCGAGCCGCACCCTCGCGGAGAGCTGCTCTCCGGCCACGAGACGACGGTACTCCGCCTCCCCCTGCGCGCTTCGCGCCGCGGTCTCGCGATACGAGACCCTCGGCTTTCCGGAGTTCAGCCGGAGACCGAAGTCCCGGGCCATGTGGTCGAGGACGACCTCGAGATGGAGCTCCCCCATTCCCGAGAGGAGCGTTTGCCCCGTTTCGGGGTCGACGGTCGTCGCGAGGGTCGGGTCCTCGCGGAGCAAGCGCGGGAGGATCTCGGCGAGACGGTCCCGGTCGGCGCTCGACCGCGGCTCCACGGCGACGGTCACGACGGTCGCGGGAAAACGGATCGGCTCGAGGAGGACCGGTCGGTCCTGCGCGCAAAGCGTGTCCCCCGTGCGGCTCGAATGGAGTGCCGCGACCGCCACGATGTCCCCCGCCTCGATCCGCGGGACCGCTTCGCCCCGGTCCGCGTGCATGCGGAGCACCCGGCGCAGCCGCTCCCGCTCGCCGGTGCGCGGATTGAGCGCGCGATCGCCCGCGTCGAGGCTCCCCGAGTAGACCCGGAGGTAGAAGAGGTCCGCGGTCGCGTCGGCCGTGACCTTGAACACGAGAGCGGAGAACGGTGCCGCCGGATCGGGGGGAAGGGAGACCTCGGCGCCGGAACCGGGCACGTGCGCCAGGACCGGCGGGACATCGAGCGGGGACGGGAGGTAGCTGCAGACGGCGTCGAGGAGAAGCTGGATTCCCGCGTTTCGAAGCGCGGCCCCGCACAGAACCGGCACGGCTTTCCGCCCGAGGGTCGCCGCGCGGGCCGCGGACCGGAGGTCGCCGGGCTCCAGGGGACGCCCCTCGACCCACGCCTCGGCAAGCGGCTCGGTAACTTCCGCGAGCGCTTCGACCATTGCGTCGCGCCGCAGACGGGCCTCCTCTGCGAGACGCGCCGGAACCGGTTCCCGCAGGATCTCGCGCCCGAGAGACGCGGCGTCGAAGCGAAGATACTCGCCGGCGATGAGGTCCACGATCCCGCGGAAATCGGGGCCCGATCCGTCGGGGAACTGGAGCGGGATCGGGTTCGCGCCGAGCCGCTCGCGCATGGACGCGACCGACGCGTCGAAGTCGGCCCCGACCCGATCCATCTTGTTGACGAACGCGAGTCGTGGCACCGAGTAGCGGTCCGCCTGGTGCCAGACGGTCTCCGACTGCGGCTCGACTCCCTCGACGCCGTCGAAGATCACGACGGCGCCGTCCAAGACCCGGAGCGCCCGCTCGACTTCCGCCGTGAAGTCGACGTGCCCCGGCGTGTCGATGAGTTGGATCCGGTGGTCGCGCCAGTCGAGCGTGGTGGCCGCGGCGGAGATCGTGATGCCGCGGCTGCGCTCGTCCTCGCGGAAGTCCATGACCGCCTGACCGTCGTGGACCTCGCCGAGCCGGTGCGTCTTCCCTGCGTAGAAGAGGAATCGCTCGGTCGTCGTCGTCTTGCCGGCGTCGATATGGGCGACGATTCCGATGTTCCGGATCCGCTCTCTCGGGAAGGAGTCCATCGATGGGGGTCTACATCACGTAACGGCCGCCGTCGCGATCGGGGCCGCTTTCGTTGCCGTCGTCGTCGGGCTCCCGGGCCTCCCGCTCGCGTTCGTCCTCGATCGCCCTCAGGATCTCTTCCTCCTCCGGGATCCGGACGTTGTGGATGGAGCCGAGCAAGAGGAGTCCCTGACCCACAAGGGCGGGATCGTCGTCGAGCCACTCGCGGAGGGGATCGATCAGCTCTTCCGCTCCGAAGAGGCTCACCCACTCGGCGGTCGCTCCCGGACCGACCTCCTCCATGAACCAGTCGAGATGGCGCACCACCGTCTCGTACGCGCCCCGACTTCCGAGATCGCAGAGGAGGACGAGGATGCTGTGCGCGGAATCCGCCTCGAGCGTTCCGGACTCGATTCTCGCGCGCGCCGGGCCGATCAGAGCGTCTCCCATTTTCGCGAGCGCGCGCTCCGCCGCCCCGTAAATGTAGGAGTTCTCGTCCGAGAGATACTCCATGATCTCCGGAATGAAGTGAACGGCGCGGAGCTCGCCGAGGGTTTCGAGCGCGACGACCTTGGGGAAGAAGGGCCCCTGGGCTTCGAGGAGGCGCAGGCACCAGTCCTCCGCCGTACGGGCCCGCGACGCGTCCTCTCTGCAAATCACGGCGATCGCGGATGGAAGCTCCTCGAGTCCGAAGGCGGTCTCCACCTCGGCGAGACGGAGCAGCCGATCGAGGTTGCCGCGCGCACGGCGGAGTTCCAACTCCATGTTCCGGTACCGGGCCACGGCGAACGCGGCCGAAAGCTGGAAGCCGATCACCCACTGCTGGAACTGGACGCCGAGGCGTTCGGAGTCGTCGAGCATCGCGGCGCTCCCGAAGGCACCGACCGCCGCCGCGAGACGCGCCGGAAGGGGGTCTTCGGGGTCGCGCGGGAGCCGGCCGATCGCCGTCACGGTCCAGTCGGCGAGCGCGCGCACGATTTCATCCTGGTCGCCGACCCGGAATCTCTGGGCGAGCATGCGGATCGTCGGCTCTCCCATCGCGGCGAGGATGTCGCAGTCGTAGCCGGAGTCGACGGCCTTGATCGTCTTCCGGAGTTCGATCCGCCCCGACGGCCCGGTGCGGAAGCACCACTGCGCATCGTCGATCTGCAGGGCGTCCATGATCGTCCGGAACCCTTCCGCGGCCCGCTGCGCGCCCCTCCAGTGCAAGGCCGTCAGGAATCGGCCGAGAACCTCCGGAATCGCCTCGGCATCGACGACCTTGAGGACGCCGCGCAACGCCTGCGGCTCCGCCAGCAGCTCTCCCTTGCGTGCGACGAACTCCCGGACCAGTTGACGCGCCTCCGCGGTCCCGAGGTCGGCGAGGGCCTCGACGATCCTCCCGATCGCGGGCTCGCTCAGGTCGCCCCGCCCGAGAGCCGACGCGGCGACGTCGACCGTACCGGGATAGCCAAGTCGGGCGAGCGACTGGAGGCACATGCCCGGCACCTCCCCGCGAAGGAGCTTGAACCCGCGCAGCAGGATCGCGTGGTGCGCGGCGGAGCCGTGCTCTCCCAGGTGGCGCGCGACCATCATCGGAGTGGCGTCATGGTCGTCGAGGAGATAAGGGGCGACCACGTCGGCTGCACGGTCGGGGAAGTGTCGGATCAGGCGGTCGAGCGCCCAGTATCGGACCTCCGCGTCCTCCCACTTGGTGAACCGGACCAATTCCTCGAACGTCCACAGTAAATCCGACACGCGGCGCGCCCTCCGGGGCCTCCTGGCGGAAACGACGGACGATTCTAACATCCGGGGTGCGGGCGGGGTCCGCGGGGAGGAGCGGGGTCGTGCACTGGGTGGTCGGCGATCTCCACGGTTGCGCGGCGCCGCTCGAACGGCTCCTCCGGGAAATCCGATTCGATGCGGGGCGGGACACCCTCTGGTGCGCGGGGGACCTCGTCAACACCGGCCCGGCACCGGTCGAGACGCTCCGGATCCTCTCCGCCGTCGGGGCGCGCTCCGTCCTCGGGAACCACGACGTTTACGCGGTCCGGGCCGCGCGGGGGTGGATCGAGCGCCGCGCGGACGGTCTGGACGCCCTCTTCGCCGACCCCGACTGCGACCGTTGGATCGAATGGCTCGCGGCCCTGCCCCTCCTCGCCCGGCTCCCCGCCCCTCCCGGCGAGCCCGGAACGATCGTCGTCCATGCGGGATTCCATCCCGGATGGAACGACCCCGTCGCGCGGCTCGAGGCGGTCGACGCGGCCCCGAGGGACCGAGGTTGGTTCACCCTCCCCGAGGTCTCGTTCGTGACCCGCGTCCGGTGTTGCACGCGCGGCGGCGATCGATCGACAGAGACCGGCCCCCCTTCGGCGTGCCGGCCCCCCTTCCGCCCCTGGGACTCGTGGTGGAAGGGCCCCGAACGGGTGGTCCACGGCCATTGGGCGCGCCGAGGGCACTACCGCCTCGGCTGCGCGCTCGGCCTGGACTCCGGGTGCGTCTACGGCGGGCCGCTCACCGCGTGGAACTTGGAGGAGGACCGCATCGTCCAGGTCCCGGGTCACACCCGCCGGATGTACTCGTAATCCCAGGGGAGGCCCTTGATCCCGCGCTCCGGGATCGCGATCCAATGGGCCATCTGTCCGAGGCCGAGCGCCGGCTGCATCAGGTCCTTGATGTAGGTCCTGTCCGCCGCCGTCGGGAGCCACTCTCCCTTCCGGCGCTCGAACTCCTCCTTCGAGATCGGATTGCCGCGCACGTCGAAGTACTTCCCGCGGTAGATCCCCATCTGCCGGTTGAAGCGACGGGAGGGAAGGGTCAACGTGTAGTCGAAGCCCGCGTCCGCGATGATCTTGTTCCAGCGGTCGACCCCGCGCTGGTTGTCGTCGATGTAGGCATCCCGCAACACCTCGTTCATGGCGTTCCGCATGGGGACTTCCCGCTCGACGAGGTGGCCGTTCTCCGGGACTTCGAGTCGGTAGCGGCCCTCGAGCGCCACGTGGTCCTCGTGCTTGTCCTCGTGCTCGCGTCCCTTGAGCCCCGAAGCGAAGTAGTCCGCGGCGTTCGACGAGATCTCCCCCCCGAAGAGGTCGACGGACGACGAGAACCAGAAGTTGATGTAGCGCTGGACCGTATCGAGGTCGATCCCCCCCTGGGCGCGAGCGTCCTCGTTCTTGTCCTGCTTCATCAGCTCGCAGGTGCGCTTCACGACGCGCCCGATCCCCGTTTCCCCCACGAACATGTGGTGGGCCTCTTCGGTGAGCATGAAACGGGTGGTCCGCGCGAGCGGATCGAAGCCGCTTTCGGCAAGGGCGAGGAGCTGGTACTTACCGTCCCGGTCGGTGAACATCGTGAACATGAAGAACGAGAGCCAGTCCTCGATCGGCTCGTTGAAGGTGTTGAGGATCCGCGGCTTGTCCACGTCCCCCGAGCGACGCTCGAGCAGATCTTCCGCCTCCTCGCGGCCGTCCCGGCCGAAGTAGGCGTGGAGGAGATAGACCATCGCCCAAAGGTGCCTGCCCTCCTCGACGTTGACCTGGAAGAGGTTCCGCGCGTCGTAGAGGCTGGGCGCCGTGTTGCTGAGAAGGCGCTGCTGCTCGACGCTCGCGGGCTCCGTGTCCCCCTGGGTGACGATGATCCGCCGCAGGGAGTTGCGGAACTCGCCCGGGACTTCCTGCCACGCGGGCTTCCCGAAGAAATCCCCGAATCCGATCTTCCGGTCCGGCTCGCTCGGAGTCAGGAAGATCCCCCACTTGTATTCGGGCATCCGGACATAGTCGAAGTGGGCCCAACCCTTCGCGTCCACCGAGATCGCCGTCCGGAGGTAGATCTGGTCCGCCTGGAAGTTCGCGGGCCCCGCCTCCCGCCACCACTTGAGGTAGTTCGGTTGCCACTTCTCGAGCGCGCGGAGGAGCCGCTTGTCGTGGCTCAAGTTCACGTTGTTGGGGATCTTCTCGAACAGGTTCATCGACTAGGTCCTCCGGAAGTCGAACGTGGGCCGTTCCGGCTTGCCGTACATCGTCAGAGCGCCCGTTTCGCCGACGGCGTTCGGGCGCTGGAAGATCCAGTTCTGCCAGGCGGTCAGCCGCCCGAAGATCTTGCTGTCGCATCCCTCCGATCCGGCGAACCGGAGGTTCGCCTCCATGCCCGTGAGGGCGTCGGGGGAAAGCGATGCCCGCTCCTCGATCGCGACGCGCAGTTCGTCTTCGTAGTCGATCTCGTCGGCGACCACCGTGACGAGCCCAGCCTCCTCGGCGTCGGTGGCGTCATAGACCCTGGGGGAGTCGGTCAGCGCCTTCGCTTTCCCCGGCTCGCCGAGGAAGCGGACCGCGAGCCGCGAGAAGCCGTGCGACATCGGGTAATTCCCCGCGTTCGCTCGGGTGATCGCGACCGCCGTCGGCCGGTCGGGGTCGTAGAACATGTAGGAACGGTCGGCGGCGAGGACGATCTCGTAGAGCGTCCCTCCGAAGCACGACCCCGGCTCGACGAGAGCGAAGAACGACCGCGCCGTCAGGTCGAGCCGGCGCAGAGTGCGCGCCACGAGGAGACGAACCTCGTTCACGAACCAGTCGTCGCGCAGAGCCTCGAGGGTGCGGTCGAGGGCGAGCACCGCGTCCATGTCGCCCTCGCTCTTCAAGAGAACGAGTCCGACCTCCTCCTCGTTGTGCCGGAGGTGGAGGAGCGCTTGGTCGAACTCGCGGAACGCCTGGAGCGGCCACCACGCCGCCCCGAGCGTCCGAATGGCCTTCGCGTCGTCGGGGAGCCCCGCCTCGGGGCCCCGAATCGTCAGGGTCGCTCTGCGCCCGGCGCGATCGATCGCGAGCGTGACGTACTCGAAACGGAGCGTATCGCCGTCCCACGTCGAACGGACGGGAGCGAGTTCGACACCCTTCGTCTCGCGGCACGGGGAACTGTCCGCGAGGGCCCGCGCCCTCCGCTCGACCGTCTCCGCGAACCGGCTTCTCGTCGCGACCTCGTCGACGAGGCCCCATTCGACGGCTCGCTTCCCCTTGATCCCCTCCGCGATCGTGCAAAAAACGTCCGCACGGTCGCGCCTCACCTTCCTCTTGTCGACGAGGCGCGTGAGCCCGCCGGTCCCGGGAAGGACTCCGAGAAGGGGCACCTCGGGGAGCGAGACGGCGGAGTTCCCGTCGTCGATCAGAACGATCTCGTCGCAGGCCAAGGCGAGCTCGTAGCCTCCCCCGGCGCAGGTCCCGTTGAGCGCCGCGAGCCAGCGCTGGCCGCTCCCCGCCGAGGCGTCCTCGATCGCGAGACGCGTCTCGTTCGTGAACTTGCAGAAGTTGACCTTGAACGCATGGCTCGACGCGGCGAGCATCCGGATGTTCGCGCCGGCGCAAAAGACCCGGTCGTAGGCCCCGGTCACGACGACGCAGCGGACTTCCGGATGCTCGAAGCGCAGCCGTTCGACGGCGTCCGCGAGTTCCAGGTCGACCCCGAGATCGTACGAGTTCAGCTTGAGCTTGTAGCCGGGTCGGAGGGGGTGGTCCTCCTTGACGTGCATGGTCAGTCGGGCGATGTCCCCTCGAATGTCGAGGTCCCAGTGGACGTAACTCGAGGGATGACGCCCGAAGGTGATCGGCTCGAGCTTCACGGACGATTCGGTGGGGGCCACGCCACTCTCCTCTCGGAAGAACCCGCGCAATATACTGCACGTTCGCCCGGTGGAACAGTCCGTTTCAGTGCACTATAGTGCATTCGTGCCCTCCGTCCTCGGCGATCTTGGCGTGCGCGTGCGCCGCCTCCGTGAGGAGCGGAGGTGGTCGAGGGCCGATCTCGCAGATCGCTCCGGGCTCTCGGTGCGGTTCCTCGCCCGGATCGAGTCCGGGGAAGGAAACATCTCGGTCCTCCGGCTCGCGGATCTGGCGGCCGCGCTCGGAACGACGGCGGACGCGCTCGTGCGCCCCCGGGTCGAACCGGGGAGGATCGTCACGCTCGTCGGAATGCGGGGAGCGGGCAAGAGCACCGTCGGCCCGATCCTCGCCCGCGACCTCGGCGTTCCATTCGTCGAGGTGGAGTCGGCAATCTTCGAGGTTTCCGGTCTCCCGCTCGACCAGTTGTTCGAACTGCACGGGGAGGCCTACTATCGACGCTTGGAGCGGGAGACGCTCGCCCGCATCGTCGCGGGGGGCGGACCCGCGGTCGTGGCCGCGGCGGGAGGCGTCGTGAACGACCCCGAGACGTGGCGCATGCTGCTCGACAGGAGCACGGTCGTCTGGCTCCACGCGCGCCCCGAGGACCATTGGCGGCGCGTGATCGCGCAGGGGGACCGCCGCCCGATGGCGGACAACCCGGACGCCATGGGGGAGTTGCGCGCGATGCTCGCCGCGCGGGAGCCGCTCTACCGCCAATCCCATGTCGTGGTCGACACGAGCGGGAGAACCGCGGAAGAGGTCGCCCAGTCGATCGCGTCGAGGCTCGACGCGGCGCGGTGACGGGCGCGTCGCGAGGAGGTGTGTTGTGGCGTCCTTGACGCTCGGTCCCGCGGTGGCGGGCCGATGGTATCCCGCCTCGCCGTCGGCTCTCGCCGAGGAGGTCGACCGGCTCGTCGCGGCGGCGCCGGCCGCGTCGGACCGGATCTCCGCCCTTCCCGGGGCACTGCGCGCCGTGATCGCGCCGCACGCTGGATACGTCTATTCGGGAGGAATCGCCGCCCGCGCCCTCGCGCCCTTCGGCGGGGAGCGATTCGATCGGGTGCTCCTGCTCGGACCCAGCCACTACCACCGTTTCCCGGGCGCCATGATCCCGGAGGCGTCGTCCCTCGCGACCCCGCTCGGGACCGTTCCCGTCGACACGGCCGCGCTCGCTTCGCTCCGCGGGCGGGTCGGGATCGGCGTTTCCGACGTCCCCTTTCGTCCGGAGCACTCGCTTGAATCCGAGATCCCCTTCCTCCAGCGACTTCTCGCGCCCGGTTGGAAGGCGATCCCGGTCCTCGTGGGCGTGTCGAGCACCGAGGCCGAGGTCTCCCGCGTCGCCGACGCCTTGGCCGGCTTGCTCGACCCCGGAACGCTCGTCGTCGTCTCGTCCGACTTCACGCATTACGGAGACGCGTTCGGGTACGTGCCCTTCCGCGACCGGGTCCGGGAGCGCCTCGAGGATCTCGATCTTGGCGCCGTGGGGAGGATCGAGGCGGGCGATGCCGCGGGGTTCGACCGCTATTGCGACGAGACCGGCGCGACGATCTGCGGCCGGAAGTCGATCTCCGTTCTCCTGCGTTTCCCCGCGGCGGCGCGCCGCGGTGTTCTCCTGGGCTACGACACCTCGGGGCGAATGACGGGAGACTGGTCCCACACGGTCTCGTACGCCGCGCTCGGGGTCGGGGTGGACGTCGCTTGAGCGCTCGAACCTTGTCCGAGCGCGACGGGACCGTGCTCCTCGAGACGGCCCGGCACGCGGTGGAGCGGGAACTCGCGGCCCGCGAAGGAGGGCGAGCGCCGGGGGACGATCCCGGCCCGAGCGGCGCCCTTCTCGAACCTCGCGGAGTCTTCGTGACGCTCAAGACGGTCGATCCGAGCCGACCGTCCGCCCCCCCCGTGCTCCGGGGCTGTATCGGAACGCTCCGCGCCGAGGAGCCCATCCACGTCGCGGTGGCGCGCTACGCGCGGCATGCGGCATTCGACGATCCGCGATTCCCCCCGCTTCGCGCCTCGGAGTGGCCCCGGGTGCGCCTCTCGGTCTCGGTCCTGACCCCGCCGCACGCGATCGCATCGCCCGACGAAATCGTTCTCGGCCGCCACGGAGTGATCCTCGAGTACGAGGGAAAGAGCGCGGTTTTCCTCCCGCAGGTCGCGGTCGAACAGGGCTGGGACCGCGAAACCCTCCTCGAGCATCTCGCGAGGAAGGCCGGACTTCCGGGCGAAGCCTGGAGGCGGGCGCGTCTTTCGGTCTTCGAGGCCGAGTCGTTCGGCGAGAGCGCGGCGTCGGACTAAGATGCCGTTCGTGCGTGCCTGGGTTCCCTTGCTGCTCCTCTCGCTCGCCCTTTTCACCGCCTGCGGGGACCGCGGCGCGCCGCGGGACGTCGTCCTGATCACGATCGACACGCTGCGGTGGGACGCGGTCGGCTGGTCGGGCGAGGGACGCGCCGCCACCCCATCCCTCGATCGCCTGGCGAAGGAGGGACGGGTTTTTCTCGATGCCAGGGCGCACGCCGTCGTGACGCTCCCCTCGCACGCGACCATCCTCTCCGGACGGCTCCCCTTCGAGCACGGCGTCCGCGACAACGCAGGGTTCACGTTCCGCTCGAACGTCCCGACCCTTGCGACGATCCTTTCCGAGCGTGGCTGGACGTGCGGGGCGTTCGTCTCCGCCTTCCCGCTCGACCGCCGCTTCGGTCTCGCGCGAGGTTTCGACACCTACGACGACGAGGTCGCGGGGCGGGGCTCCGGACGCCTCCTCCTCGCCGAGCGGCCCGGCGCGCAGACGGTGGCCCGCGCCCTCTCGTGGTGGGACTCCCGCGCCGGCAGACCCCGATTCCTCTGGGTCCACCTCTTCGAACCGCATGTTCCCTACGAGCCGGAGGAACCGTTCGCCTCCCGTCATCGCGAGGCGCCTTACTTCGGCGAGGTCGAGACCGTGGACCGCATCCTCGAACCGCTCCTCGCGCGGTGGATCGGCTCGAAGGGGCCGGAGGCTCCCGTGGTGGTCGTCACCTCCGACCACGGGGAAGGGCTCGGAGAGCACGGCGAGCGCACGCACGGCCTGCTCGCGCACGACGCGACTCTGAAAGTGCCGCTTCTCATCTGGGGACCGGGGACGGTCGAGCCCGGACGCGACCTCGAGCCCGCGCGCCACATCGACCTGCTTCCGACGATCCTCGCGCTCGTCGGCGTCGACGGTCCCGCCGGGCTCGAAGGACGGTCCCTCCTCGAACCGGGCTCGCGATCCGGCGCCCCCGTGTACTTCGAGGCGCTCACCGGAACTCTGACCCGCGGAACCGCGCCCCTCCACGGCTGGATCGAGGAAGGCGTCAAGGCGATCGATCTTCCGATCCCCGAGCTGTACGACCTCCGGTCCGACCCCGACGAGCTCCGAAACCTCGCGGCGGAACGGCCCGGCCGGCTGCGCGAGCTGGTCGCGCGCATCCCGGCGGAAGCGCGCGCGATCGGCGATCCCGGCGTCCTCGACGAGGAGACACGAGCGCGCTTCGAGAGCCTCGGCTACGTCGCGTCGGCCGCGGCCCGTCCGGACGCGTTCGGCCCGGAGGACGATCCGAAACGGATCGTCCTCCTCGAGCGGCAGATCGAGGACGCGCTCGCGCTCCACCGGGAGGGGCGCTCCCCGGAGGCGATCGCGCGCCTCGAGGCCGCGATCGTCGATCATCCGCGTGTCGGCATCCTCTACGAGCGACTCGCCCTGATCCACGCGGAGCGCGGCGAGAGCGCGATGGGTCTTGCGCTGCTCGCGCGCGCCTCGGCGCTCGGGGTCGCTTCGCCCGAGATGGAGGCGAACCTCGCGCTCGGACTCGCGCAATCGGGTCGCGTCGACGAGGGCCGCGCCGTGCTCGCGCGCCATGCGGACTCTCCCGATCCCCAGATCCAGATGACCCTGGGAGTGGTCGCGGCGCTCGGCGGGCACCCCGAGGAGGCGCGATCCCGATTCGAGCGCGCGCTCGCGTCCGACCCGACCTTTCCGCAGGCGCGGATCCAGCTCGCGGTGCTCGAGCTGCAGCAGAAGCGCCCCGAAGCGGCGCGCGCGGAGCTCGACCGGGCCCTTGCGGAAGACCCGACGCTCGCGGACGGTTGGAACGTCGAGGGCGCGCTGCGCGCCGGAACGGGAGACCTCTCGGGGGCGGTCGAAGCGTGGGAGCGCGCGGTGTCGATCGAGCCCCGCCTCGCGAGCGCCTGGCTCAACCTCGCCCGGGCGTGGACCTCGCTCGGAGACCGCGAACGCGCCGCCCAGGCACTCGCGAGCGCGCTTCCCCTTCTCCCTCCCGCCGAGCGCGAACGGATCGTGGGGGCCGCGCGCCAGGCCCGGGCCGCGGGCAGGGTTCCGTCCCCGTAAGACCCCTGCGCTATAGTGGTTCGCTCCCGGCGAGCGATCTCGATGGAGACCACCGCACCCGCCCGCGGCGCGGAAGCGCTGATCGTGGATGCCATCCCGCATCCGAGGGCGCTCGTGTCGGGCTTCCGAAACCTCGCCGACCTCGCGAAGCCCCGGATCACCCTGATGGTCGTGTTCACGGCGGCGATCGGGCTCTTCGCGGCCCCCGGACCGGCGGGCGTGGCCCGGTCGGCGATCCTGCTCGTGGGCACCGCGCTCCTCGTCGCCTCGGCGAACGTTTTCAATTCCTGGATCGAGCGGGAGGCCGACGCGCGGATGATCCGCACCCGGAGCCGACCGCTCCCGGCGGGTCGGGTCGACCCGTGGTCGGCCGTCGGCCTCGGGATCGGCCTCGGCGTCTTCGCCGTCCCGCTTCTCGCGATCGGCATCTCTCCGAAAGTCGCGCTATTGGGCGCGATCGCGCACGCCATCTACGTCCTCGTCTACACACCGCTCAAGCGGGTCACGCCGTGGGCGCTGGAGATCGGGGCGATCCCGGGAGCGATCCCCCCGCTCATGGGTTGGGTCGCGGCGACCGGCACGCTCTCCCCGGGCGGCTGGTCGCTCTTCGGCATCCTTTTCTTCTGGCAACTCCCCCACTTCCTCGCGATCGCGCTCTACCTCGAGGAGGACTACCGCCGGGGGGGGTTCCGCGTCCTTTCGGTCGTGCGGGGCCAGGGGGTCGCCCGCCGCAGGCTCCTCCTCCACTCGATCGGCCTCGCGGCGGCGGGATTCGCGCCTTGGGTCCTCGGGATGACGGGGATCGCGTACGCCGCGACCGCCGCGGTTTTGGGGACCACGGGGATCGTCCTCGCGGCCCGCGGGGTGTGGAAACGCTCGGGAGCGGCGTGGGCGCGGCGAATCATGCTGTGGACGCTCGTCCATCAGGTGGCGCTCGTCCTCGCGCTCGTCCTCGACGCGCGGTGAGCGACGCGGTCCTCGAGATCCGGGACCTCCGGGCGTCGCGTGGGGAGCGCGCGGTCCTCCAAGGCGTCACCCTCGACGTTCGCCGAGGGGAACTCTTCGGACTCCTCGGCCCGAACGGCGCAGGAAAGACGACCCTCTTCCGGATCCTCATCGGCCTGCACGACCCGGAGGGAGGCTCGATCGCCCTCGAGGGTCTTCCACTCGCCCCGCGGGAGCGGGGCTTCCGTGCCCGCGTCGGCGTGGTCTTCCAGGACCCCGCCGTCGACTCGAAGCTGACCGTCCGTGAGAACCTGCGCCTTGCGGCGCGGCTCTACGGCGTGCCGCGCCCCGAGGCGGAGCGGAGGATCGGGGCGCTCCTGGAGCGCCTCGACGTATCGGACCGGATCGACGACCTCGCCGGGACCCTGTCGGGTGGGCTGCGGCGCCGGGTCGAGATCGCGCGCTCCCTGGTCCACGACCCCACCCTCCTCCTCCTCGACGAACCGACGACCGGTCTCGACGCGGCGGCGTTCCGGAAGACGTGGGACCTCCTGCACGGCCTCCGCAAGGAGCGGGGGCTGACCCTCCTCGTGACGACCCATCTCCCCCAGGAAGCGGAACTCTCCGACCGGCTCGCCGTCCTCGACCGCGGGACAATCGTCGCGGTCGGGACTCCCGACGAACTGCGGTCTCGGGTCCGAGGGGATTTCGTCGTGCTCGAGGGGCCGGACCCGGTGGCGATCTTCGCGACGCTCGCGGACACTTTGCATCTCGTGCCCCGGATTCTCGACGGGCGCGTGCTCGTCGAGATCGAGAACGGCCACGAGTGGATCCCGCGGATCGTGGAGGCCCTTCCGGCGGGGGCCCTGCGCTCGGTCGGGCTCAGGCGACCGGGCCTCGCCGAAGCCTTCCTCGAGATCACCGGCCACGAGTTGGCGGAGGAGCGCGCCGCGTGAACGGGCTCGGCCACGACGCGCGGACCGTCGCGGTGCTCTGGGCGCGGGACCTTCGCCGCTTTGCGCGCGACCGCGGACGTCTCGCGGGAGCGATTGCGCAGCCGCTCCTCTTCTGGCTCGCGTTCGGCGCCGGGATGGCCCCCTCGTTCCGGCCGGAGGAAGGCGAACCGAGCTACATGACCTTTCTCTTTCCCGGCATCGTCCTCATGCTCGTCCTCTTCGCGAGCATCTCGTCGACGATGTCGCTGATCGAGGACCGGCACCAGGGCTTTCTCCAGGGGGTCCTCGCGGGACCCGGATCGCGGGGGGCGGTGGCGCTCGGGAAGTCGCTCGGTTCGGCTACGGTCGCGATGATCCAGGCCCTTCTTCTCCTCGCGCTCGTCCCTCTTGCGGGCTTCCCGTACGCGGAGGTTTCGTGGCTCGCGCTCTTCGGCGAGCTGAGTCTGCTCGCGCTCGCCCTCGGCGCGCTCGGCTTCTGTCTCGCCTGGAAGCTCGATTCGTCGGCGGCCTACCACGCGGTGATGGGGATGGTGCTCGTCCCTCTCTGGATGCTCTCGGGTTCGCTCTTCCCCGCCGCCGGGCTTCACCCGGTCCTCGCGTGGATCGTGCGTTTCAATCCGCTCAGTTACGGGGTCGCCGGCGTTCGCCGCGCGCTTCACGGCGGGAACCTCCCCGCCGGCACGGCACTCGGCGCCGGCGGCGGTTCGACCGAGTGGATCTCCGAACTGGCGTTCGCCGCGGCCTGCCTGGGTCTCGCCGCGTACGTCGCGTCGGAGCGGCCGAAGCGCTGATCAGCGCTTGCAGCCCTTCCCCTTCGTCTTGTCCACCCCGTCGCAGTCCTGATCGATCCCGTCCCTGCAGATCTCGGTGGCGCCCGGATGGATCGAGGACGATCCGTCGTTGCAGTCGACCTGCGTCTGGCACCCCGTCGTCGAGTAGTACCCGTCTCCGTCGGCGTCCGTGCAAATCGTCGGCCCCGCGAGGGCGAGGGATCCCGCGGCGTTGAGGCGCCCGTACCCGGTGAACACGTCGAAGCCGGCGGCGCCCAGATCGTCCGCGCCGTCCTTGAGGTACTGGCGAACCTGGACGTTCGTGAGCGAGCCGTTTTTCGAGAAGAGGAGGGCCGCGACGCCGGCAACGCACGGCGCCGAGAACGATGTCCCCGAATTGGTTTGGTAGGTGTTGCTGAGGCCGGTCGTCAGCACGTCGACTCCCGGGGCGACCACCTCGAGGTCGCTCCCGTAGTTCGACCAGGATGCCCGGTTGTCGAAGCGGTCGGTCGCCCCGACCGCCATCACGTTGGGATTGCTCGACGGGTAGCCGACGCTCGAAGAGGAGTTGTTCCCGGAGGCGCAGTCGATGAAGACTCCCTTCGTGTGGTACGCGTAGTCGAGGGCGTCGTCGATCGCCTGGCTCGGCCCGACCGTCAGGCTCATCGTGATCACGCGCGCCCCGTTGTTCGCGGCGTAGAGGATCGCGTCGTCGAGGACGGCCCCGTTCGGGCCGGAGGTGCCGACCTTCAGCGGCATCATGCGGATGCCGCCGTTCGCCCCGAAACCGCCGGCGATCCCGGCGACCCCCGTCCCGTTGTCGGTGCGGGCCGCCACGACCCCGGCGACGTTCGTCCCGTGCCCGTTCGTCGAACGGGGATTCCCCGTCCCCGCCTCGAAGTTCCAGCCGTCGTAGTCGTCGACGTAGCCGTTCCCGTCGTCGTCCCGGTTGTTCCCCGGGGTCTCCCCCGCGTTCTTCCAGAGATTCGCCGTCAGGTCGACGTGGTCGATGTCGGTTCCGGAGTCGACGATCGCGACGACGACGGCGGGATCCCCCGTCTGCTCGTCCCACCCTTCGTCGGCATCGATGTCCGCGTCGACCGTGCCTCCCGATTGCCCGGTGTTCCGGAGGTGCCACTGCTCGGGGAACCGCGGGTCGGAGGGGGTCGCGACCCACTCTCCGATCGTATTCGGCTCGGCCCACCGCACGAGCCCGGTCGCCTCGAACCGCTTCACGAGATCGAGCGGGTCCTGCCCCGGCACGAGGGAGAGATCGTGGATCCCGAGGCCGTTCGAGCGGATCGCGGGGATCTGGAGAAGCTCCTGGTCCCCACCGAGCGCGCGCAACGAGACGCGGAACCCTTGGAGGTCCCCGATCCCCTCGAGGAACCGGACGGAAATCGTCGTCGGGTCGACCGCGAAGGAACGCGGACCGTCGACGAGCGCCCAGCCGTCGTGGGTCCGGGCGTAGGTGTTCCCCCGGTGGACGAGCGATTCGGCCGTCGCCGCGGAAATCGACAGGACACACGCAACGATCGAGGACAGGAAGACTCGACGCATGGAAGGCCCCCCGGAAAGACCGCCCGACGATCGAACGGCGGTGGGGAGTATACGGCGGAACGTCGCCGATGTCCCCGATTCCGCCCGAAACGGATCGGTCCCTCCGCTATCCTCACCCGCGATGAAGCTCCCGATCGAGCCTCGCATCCCGGAGATCGTCGAGACGACCCGCCGCCACGGGAGCGTGATCGTCGTCGCCCCCCCGGGGGCCGGGAAGACGACGCGCGTCCCTCCCGCTCTCCTCGACGACGGGCCGGTTCTCGTCCTGCAACCCCGTCGAGTCGCCGCGCGGTCGATCGCCCGCCGGATCGCGGAAGAGCGGGGATGGACGGTCGGCGAGGAGGTCGGTTGGCAGGTCCGTTTCGAGCGCCGATTCTCGACGTCGACCCGTCTCCTGATCGCGACCGAGGGGATCCTGACCGCCCGCTTCCAGTCCGACCCGCTCCTGTCCGGGTTTCGGACCGTCGTTCTCGACGAGTTCCACGAGCGGACGATCCACGCCGATCTCGGTCTGGCCTTCGCGCGCGAGGCACGGCGGGTGCGGGCCGACCTCCGCATCGTCGTGATGTCGGCGACGCTCGACACCGGGCCCGTCGCCGCGTATCTCGACGGTGCGCCCGTCGTCGAGGTCGACGCGCGTCCCCATCCGGTCTCGATCGAACATCGCGCCGGCGCGGGCGCGGTGGAAGCCGTCCTCGACGTCCTATCGCGACCGGGGGGACATGTCCTCGTCTTCCTTCCCGGCGCCCCCGAAATCCGCCGCGCGGAAACGGAGCTGCAACGCCGCCTTCCCCTTCGAAGCGACGTTCGGATCCTGCCCCTTCACGGCATGCTCGACGCGGAGTTCCAGGAGGCCGCTCTCGCCCCCTTCGACGGGCGAAAGGTCGTCCTCGCGACGAACATCGCCGAGACCTCTCTGACCATCGAGGGGGTGACCGACGTGATCGACACGGGGCTCCATCGTGTTCCCCGGCGCGACGTCGCGACCGGCATCGATCGGCTCGAGACCGAGCGGATCTCGCGCGACTCCGCCGCGCAGCGCGCCGGACGGGCCGGGAGGACGGGGCCGGGGCGCTGCGTTCGCCTGTGGGATCCCCGCGACGAGATGCGCGCTCGGCGTGAGAGCGAGATCGAGCGAATCGATCTCGCGCCGCCCCTGCTCGACGTGCTCGCGTGGGGCGGAGACCCGCGGACCTTTCCGTGGTTCGAGCCTCCGCCGACTTGGGCGCTCGAGGAATCGCTCTCCCTCCTCGAACGATTGGGCGCGATCGCCGACGGCGCGCTCACCCCGCTCGGGAGGACGCTCCGCCGCCTCCCGCTCCATCCGCGCCTGGGCCGGGTCCTCCTCGCCGCGGAGGATCGGGAGGAGGCCGCCTGCGCCCTCGCCGCCTTCGCGGAAGGGTGGGTTCCGCCGGGGGACCCCGTCACGACCGACTGCGATCTCCTCTCCCGGGCCGGCCGGATCGGCGAGGCTCCCCGCCGCGTTCGTCGCGCCGCCGACGAACTGAAGCGCCTCGCGCGCGAGAGGGGGGAGTCTCTCCCCTTCCGGCGCGCGCTCCTTCTGGGATTCCCCGACCGCGTCGCGAAACGCCGCGAGCCGGGTTCCCCGCGTCTCCTTCTCGCCTCGGGAACGGGTGCGGTGCTCGGCCGCGAGAGCGGCGTGCGCGAAGGGGAATTCGTCCTCGCCCTCGATCTCGCGGGAGCGTCGCGCGATCCGAGAGCGGAAGCGATCGTACGTGCGGCGAGCCGGATCGAGCCGGAGTGGCTCGCGCCGGATTCGGAATCGGTTCGTCACCGACTCGAAGGAGAGATCGTCCGCGCGGAGCGCGTCTGCCGGTACGGGGCGATCGTCCTCGCGTCCGCGCCGGTCGCGCCGGACCTCGAGGAAGCGTCCCGGATCCTCGCGGAGGTCCTCCTCGCACGCGGGCTCGACGCGGATTCGAGGACGTTCCTCCGCCGTCTCCGCTTCGCCGGTCTCGAGGTCGACGTGGAGGCGGCGGTCCGCGCCGCCTGCGCGGGGAGGACGTCGTGCACCGCGTTCTCCCTGGCCGATTGGGTCCCGCCGCACCTCCGTCGCGACGTCGACCGCCTCGCCCCGGCGCACCTCCGCGTCCCGAGCGGGCGCTCGGTCCCTCTCGACTACCGGGAAGACGGAAGCGTCGTCGCGGCGGTCAAGCTCCAGGAATTGTTCGGCCTCGCCGACACGCCGCGGCTCGGCTCGCGGGGGGTCCCCGTCGTCTTCGAGCTCCTCGCCCCGAACGGCCGCCCCGTTCAGACGACGCGCGATCTCCGCTCGTTCTGGGAGCGCACCTACCCCGAGGTCCGGAAAGAGCTGCGCGGGCGCTATCCGAAGCACCCGTGGCCGGAGGACCCGTGGTCGGCCGAGCCGACGCATCGGGCGGGGAAACGGAACACGACGTCGCGGCGTTCCCGGGATCCCCGATAGACCCCGCGGCGATGCCCGCGAGGAGACCGCCGTCCGGACGCCCCGATCGTCACGATCCGCCGCCGCGGCCGAAGACCTCCGCGGCTCCGCGAGGGACCGCTTCGCTCTACTTCGTCTTCACCGGATCGGCCGGCCTCGAAGGCAGCTTCCGAGGTTCCGCGTCCATCCTCTTCAGCAGCTCCGCGATTCCTCGCTCGAGCTGCGGGTCGCGACCCTCGATCACCGACTTCGGATCGTTCTCGACCTCGATGTCGGGATCGACGCCGCGTCCCTCGATCACCCACTGCCCCTCGCGATTGTTCGTCCCCTGCATCGGCACGTAGACGGTCCCGCCGTCGATCAGTGGACCGGTTCCGGAGATCCCCACGACCCCGCCCCACGACCGCTTCCCGATGAGGGGGCCGAGACCGTACTCGCGGAAGTAGTGCGGGAAGATGTCGCCGTCGGAGGCGGAGGTCTCGTTGAGCAGACAGACGAGGTGGCCGCCGAAGGCGCTGTACGGGTAGGTCATCGGGTCTTCGCGGAGCCGCCCGAAGCGGGTCCCCATCACCTTGCTGTCGAGCCGCTCGAGGATCCACTGCGAGACGTTCCCCCCGCCGTTCCCGCGGACGTCGATGACGAGCCCCTCTTTGCGGATCTGCGGGTAGAACGCCTTCAGAAATTCATAGATCCCGTCGGCCGACATGTTCGGGATGTGGAGGTACCCCGCGCGGCCGCCGGTCGCCTTGTCCACCTTCTCCCGATTCGCGCGGACCCATTCGAGATAGAGGAGGTTCCCCTCGTCCGCGATCGGCGTGTAGGTGACCTTCCTCGCGCCGTCCAGCGACGGCTCGTCGTGGACCGTCAGGGTGACCGGATCGGTCTTGTGCTGGAGCAGTCGGTACGGGTTGTCGCTCCCGCGGAGTTCCTCGCCGTCGATCGCGAGGACGTAATCTCCCTCTTTCACGTCCACCCCGACCTCGGTCAACGGTGCACGGTACTTCGGCTCGCCGTTGTCTCCCTTGAAGATTCTCGCGATCCGGTAGCGGCCCGCCTTCTCGTCGAGGACGAAGCGCGCGCCGGGGAGGCCGACCTTGGCCCGCTCGGGGATCTCGTAATCGCCCCCCTCGATGTACGCATGCCCCACGTTCAACTCCGCGATCATCTCGCCGATCACGTAGTTGAGGTCCGACCGGTGCGCGACGTGCGGCACGAGGGCGCGGTAGCGCTCCCCGATCTTCTTCCAGTCGTACCCGTGCATGTTCTCCACGTAGAAGAAGTCGCGGTAGCGGCGCCAGACCTCGTCGAAGATCTGGAGCCACTCCTCTTTCGGCACCCGGTCGACGGTGAGATGCTCCGTCGAGACGGTCTTCTTGTCCTTCGCTTCCGGCTTCGCGTCGTAGAGGTGGAAGGCCTGACCCTGGCGGACCAGCACCTTCGACCCGTCGCTCGAGAGGACGTAGCCTTGGACGTCCTCGACGAGAACCGAGTCTTTCCGCTTTTCCACGTCGAAGATGTGGAGAGCGGGTTTCGCGTAGCTGTCGCGGCCGTAGAAGGGCGCCCCGCTCGAGACGTAAAGGAGCGCCCCCTTCTTCGCCGCGAGACCGTCGTAGTTCTCGGCCGGGACGGGCACGCGGACCAGGCGGTCGGCGAGGCCATCGTAGTCGATCGCGACCGGCTTTTTTTCCTCCGTCTTCGCCTCGTCCTTCTTTTTCTCCTCGCCGATCGTCACCTCGTCGCTCTCCGGGCCGAACGGGTTCTTGACGTCCTTCCGGAGCGCGAGCGCGAAGATCCCGGTCCGCCGGTTCCCCGCGAAATTCCACTCGATGTCACTGATTTGCGGGGCGTACTCGCGGTCGGAGAGGAAGTAGAGGTAGTCGCCCTCCGGGTCCCAGACGGGGGAACGATCGTTCGTGAATCCCCGCGTCACCCGGCGGACCTTCCCGTCCGACGCGGACCAGAGGTGGAGCGATCGGAAGTCGTTTCCCTCGCTCAGCGAGAAGGCGAGATGAGCGCCGTCGGGGGACCAGGCGTGGTCCTGGAGGGTGCCGTTCCGCTCGTCGGCGATCTCCGTGGCCTTCCCGTCCTCGACCCCGATGACCCAGAGCTTCCCGTCCTTGTCCGAAACCGCCAGGCGCTTTCCGTCCGGCGACCAGTCGGGCGCGTAGAGCATGGCTTCGAAGTCGTTCGTGAGCCGCTTCGACGCGCCGCTCCCGTCCTGCGGTACGAGCCAGATCTGCTCTTCTCCCGTACGGTCGGACACGTAGGCGATCGTCTTCCCATCGGGCGACCAGCGGGCCCACTTGTCGTGGGCATTCGAGGACGTGGTGAGATTGCGCGTCGGGCCCTTCTCGATCGGGAGGGTGAAGACGTCTCCCCGCGCGATCATCACCACCCGCTCCCCCTTCGGGGAGAGCGAGAAGTCCTCGATGTTCTTCGCGACCGAGATGCGCGCCGGGCGAGTCGCGAGGCCGTCGTCGGGGACAGTGATCGAGATCTTCGTTTCGGAACCGGTCCGGACGTCGAGGACGTGAAGCTCGCCGTTCCACTCGTAGACGATGCGGCTCTCGTGGTCGGTCCCGGGCCAGCGGACGTCCCAGGTCGTGCTCTTCGTCAGCTGCGTCGTCGCCTTCGACGCCATGTCGTAGGCGTAGAGATTGAGCGTCCCGTCCCGATCCGACACGAAGTAGATAGTCTCGCCGATCCACATCGGATCGCGCTCGGTCCGGGGGCTCGCCGCGATCTTCTCGGTGGCGCTCGTCGCGAGGTCGAACAGGTAGAGGTCCTGCGCCCAGCCTCCCTCGTACCGTTTCCAGGTGCGGAAGTCCCGGAAGAGAGGGGAATACACCATTCGCTTCCCGTCGGGAGAAAAGTCCCCCGCCCCCGAGGTCGGCATCGGAAGGGGAACCGGAAGCCCGCCGTCGAGATCGACCGTGTAGAGGGCCGTCTCCGTCCGGCCGCCGTCGGCATCCCGCGTCGACCGGAAGAGGACGCGCTTCCCGTCCCGGGTCCAGCCGTACACCTGGTTGTCGTACCCCCATCGCGGCGGGAGGGGACCGTTCGCCGGATACCACGTGAGGCGCTTCGGGACCCCGCCCGAGGCGGGAATGACGTAGACCTGCTCGTCCCCGTCGTACTGCCCGGTGAACGCGATCCACTTTCCGTCGGGGGAAAACCGCCCGAAAAGCTCCTGCCCGGGGTGGGCGGTCAGCCGAACGGCGGTGCCCCCCGTGGCGGGAGCCTTCCAGAGGTCGCCGCCGTAGGAGAAGACCACCTCGCTTCCGTGGATGTCCGGGAAGCGCAGCAGCTTCGTCTGGGCTCGCGCGCCGGACACGGCGGCGGCGAGGAGGATCGCGAAGGACAGGACGGCGCGGGCTTTCGGTCGCATGGATGATCCCCCGTTCGAGTCTCGGACAAGGGCCGGCGATTGTAGCCCGTCGGCACCGCGGGGACTACGGCCGTCGGGGTCGGCGCGCGGTCCTGAGCGGGAGAAAGGGACCCGCCGCGAAGAACCACAACGCGAGGTTGGGGTGGGTGGGGCGGTCGAGGATCGAACGAGCCCGTTCGCCGAGTGGAGGTTCGCCCCCTCCGACACCCCGTCCGCGCCCACCCCGTTCCCGCATCCCCATGATTCGCGTCACGGTCCGGGAAAGAGCCGTCGCGCATTGCCGTCGAGGATCTTCCGCTTCGCCTCGTCCGGGAGATCGAGGGCGAGGAACTCGATCACGTTCTTCCGGAGGTCGGGAATCCCCGGCCCCGGCCAGTCGCTCCCCCACAGGCACCGGTCCGCGATCTGCGCGAGGCGCGGGAGGTAGTCGAGCAGCCGCCTCGGAGGGATCCCCGAAAGTTCGAGCCGGATCCGGGAGTGGCGACGCGCGAGGAAGAACGCCGTCTCCGCGTGAAGCGGCCGCCCCGCGTGGGCGAGGATCAGGTCGAGACCGGGGAAGTCCACCGCCACGTCGTCGCACGGCATCGGGTCGGCGAAGACGTTCCGCGCGCGGGGGAAGACCGACGTTCCGGTGTGGACCGTGACGGGGACACCCCGCTCCTCCGCGACCTTCAGGACCTCGCCGATCCCGCGCCCCGGCCCGCCGGTGCGGTAGTCGTTCATCGCGAAGAGCTGGTGCGGCGGGTGGAACTTGAACGCGCGGATCCCGAGATCGAGGACGCGGCGCGCCTCGGCGGCCGGGTCGGACTCGAACCGGGGGTGGACCGACCCGAACGCGATCAGGCGGTCGGGGGCCTCCGCGCAGTACCGCGCGCACCACGCGTTGATCTCCCGCGGGTAGCCGATCACGTCGGGAGCGACGTAGGCGACGATCGCCGCGCGCTCGATCCCGCTCCGGTCCAGGAACCCGAGGAAGGCGCGCGGCGACTCCCCGTACTCCTCCGCTCCCGGCTCCATGAGCGCGCGGGCGTGCGGGAGCATCGCCCCCTTCGGATGGAGGTGGACGTGGAGGTCGGTGACGGGGTATCCCTCGACCACCTACTCCCCGCTCCAATCGAAAAATCCCCGCCCCGACTTCTTCCCGAGGCGCCCCGCGGCGACCATGTCCCGGAGGATCTGCGGGGGGGCGAACGCCTCCGATCGCAGCTCCCGGTGGAGATGCTCGGCGATCGCGAGCCGGACGTCGAGCCCGACGAGGTCGGTCAGGCGCAAGGGACCCATCGGGTGGCGGTAGCCGAGGGTCATCGCCTTGTCGATGTCCTCCGCCGAGGCGACCCCCTGCTCGAGCATCCGCATCGCCTCGAGCCCGAGGAGCACCCCGAGGCGGCTCGTCGCGAAGCCGGGTCGATCGCGCACGACGATCGGCTCCTTCCCCATGCGGCGGCCGGCGGCGACCGCCGTCTCGACGACGGCGTCGTCGGTCCTCTCCGCCCGGACCACCTCGAGGAGCGGCATCACCGGAACCGGGTTGAAGAAGTGCATCCCCACGACGCGTTCCGGCCGCCCGGTCGCCGCCGCGAGCTTCCCCACCGGCAGCGACGAGGTGTTCGTGGCGAGGACGGCGCGCGCCTTCGCGAATCGGTCGAGGTCGCGGAAGAGCCTTCCTTTGAGGTCGAGGTCCTCCGGCACCGCCTCGACGACGAGGTCGGCCTCCGCGACGGCCTCCTCGAGGCCGGGCGCCTTCCGCAGGCGGCGGAGGGTTTCGTCGCGCGACGCGGCGTCGATCTTCCCCTTCTCGACGAGGCGATCGAGGTTCTTCCGGACCGAAGCCATCCCCCGCTCGAGCGCCTCGGGAAATGCGTCGAAGAGATCGACCTCGAACCCCGACGCCGCCGCCGTCTCCGCGATCCCGTTTCCCATCGTCCCCGCCCCGACGACCGCGATCTTGCGGATCGGATCCAACGCCCGCCTCCCTTCCCGGCACGTTCCGCCGCCGGACCGGGGGATTCTAGCGCCCGCTCCGGTATCCTCCTTTCCCCGTGAGCACGCTTCATCGGGTCCTTCTGATCGTGGCCCTGGCGCAGCTCGGGTGGCACCTCGCCCTCCTGACGGCGGCCGGCGGGCGCTATCTCCGCGGGGAGATCGAGGAGGCGGGGAGGCGTTCGAGACCGCTCGCGATCCCGACGCTGATCGTCGCCGTCTTGGCGCTCTGGAGCGGGTCGAGACTCGTCGACGACGTTTCGCGTCCCGCCCTCCTCGCCGGGGCGCTCGCGCTTTTCACCCTTTTGTCCGTCGCGGTTTGCCTGGGGTCCCTCGCGCGGAAGCCGGTCCCCTCGGCCTGGGTCGCCTGGGCGGCGTACGCGGCGGCGGTCGCCTCGGCCGCCGCCGCGCTCGTCCCGGGGTCGTGGCCCGCAACGAATTGGTCCCGTGGATCCCC
>CAZVOE010000007.1:0-20455 GCA_964628935.1 uncultured Acidobacteriota bacterium | reverse complement strand
ATTCAATCATATCTAGCTACTTATCTCCATGGACATCCTTTCGCAGTCGCCATTGGCACATGGCCTCGATCAGATGCGGAATGTCCGGCTGCGCGGGCTCGACGGCAATGCGGAATCCACACGCTTGCGCCGCCGCGCTCGTCACGGGGTCGTGACCCGCAACGAATAGGTCCCGTGGATCCCCACGTCCGTCGCGTGGCGGGATCGGACGTAAAACGTGCCGGTTCGCGGCGCCGTCCAGACGATCGAGGACGAAGGATCGGAGGCCGACCGGTCGTTGTTCGAGGCGAGGACGGTGCTTGCGTCCGTGTCGAGGATCTCGAGCGAGGTGTTCGCGTCCGAGAGCAGGTCGAACGTCTCGACCGTGTACACGACCCCGGAGATCGCCTCGAGCCGGAAGAGGTCGGTGTCGGACTGACCCTTCCCGTCCCCGTCGGGGTCGGCGAAATAGGTCAGCCGGAGGGGGGAATCGTTCGCGGCGATCGGCCTCGCGTCCGCCGTCGCGTCGTTGGGCTCGTGGTCGTCGGGGCGGTAGTCGATCGACAGGAAGCCGAAGAGGTCGCGCATCTCGTAGAGGAACCCGTTGGCGACCGAGGCGTCGAACCAGCCGTTCCAGAAGGTCTCGTGCGTGACGGTCCCCGCGGACTTCACGGGCCCCGCGAAGATCTGCCACACCTCGGTGTCGGGAAGCGCGAGGAGGTCGTGGGTCTCCTCGATCCCCGGCGTGAAGTCGGTCGTGGACGTCCCGTCACCGATGTCCCACAGGCTCCGCGCCACCGTGACCTCGCTCGTCGCGCCGTCGCAGGCGTACTGGATCTCGTCCTCGAGGTCGAACCAGTTCGTGGCGCCGCCGGGCCCCGAGGCGCCGCTCGTCCGCACGTAGACGCTCGCGGGGCCGAGGCCGAAGTGGCGGACGACCGCGTTTCCCAAGTAGGTCGCGCGCCCTTCGTCGAAGGCGAGGCGGAGGTCTTCGTTGCAATCGGAAAGCGCGTGGACGCCGCCGGGGTTGCTCGACTTCGAGTGGATGTTCATCGCGTAGTGCGCCCACTCGTGGAGGATGACCGTGTCGTCGTAGCCTGCGGAATCCCTCAAGGTCACGGTGTAGCCCGACGTGGTCGACACCGTCACGCCCGCGTTCATCGCCCACTTGACGGTCAGGATCTGCTTCGAGCCGGGCCGCGAGCCGGTCATCGCCTTGATGTAGTCGGCGCCGTGCACCGCCATGTCGAACACGTTGAACGCTTCTCCGCCGGCGAACGCGCGCGCGGTCATCGTCCCGAAGTCGACGTTGACGTTCGGGGCGTGCCCCGCGATCTCCGGCCCGAGCCCCGCGTAGACCGAGCCCGAGGCGTTCGTCACCTTGACGAACAGGTCGGGGGTCTTCGTGGTCGAGGTGAGCGCGCGCACGCGAACCTTCCTCGTCGACGAGTCGGTGACGGCGATCGAGAAGGTCCCGTCGGACGCGGTCTTCCCCTTCGCGAGGATCGCCTTCGAACCGGACTTCGCCGTGTCGTAGACCTCGACGTCCGCGAACCGGACGGGGAGAATCGCGATCGTTCCCGTGAACCCGGTCTCGTTCCACGTGCGATCCTCGTAAACGAACCGTCCGGTCGCCGTCCAGTTGGCCCGGGCCGAGCCGGAGACGAGGAGTGTCGAGACGATCAGGGCGAAGGCGGCGCGGCGGGGGGTCATGGCCTCACCTCGAGCGGGAAGGAGGCGATCTCTCCGTCGTCCTCTGGCGCGAAGCCGGGGACTCCGAAGGGAAGCCGGATCGCGAACAGGTCCCGCGCGGTTCCCGAGACCGCCTCGAGGATCCACTCGTGGATCCCCGTCCCGGAAACCGGGATGCGGACGGTCCGTCCGCGGCCCTCACCCTCGAACACGACCCCTTCGATCGGCTCGCGCCGCGGGTCGAGCAGGCGGAAGGTCAATCCTTCGAGCGATGCGCCGCTCAGAATCTCGACCTCGACCGTGGCGAACGCGCGCTCCGGCGCCCCTTCGACCGCGACGACCTTCGCGAAGATCTCGATCGGCCCGGTCGGCTCGACGGCCTGCGCCGACGGCGCCGCGAGAATCCCGATCGCGAGCATTGCGCCTCCCCAGACCAGGCCCCTGTCGGTGATCCGTCTCATGCAAACCCTCCCGCCCGGCGTGTCGCTCCGTCGCTCCACGGTTGGCCGTATCCGGTGTTTACGCAGGTCGAAGACCGCTGTCAAGCCGATCTCATCGGAGATTTCGCTCCGTCACGGCCCGGCTGCTAGACTTTCGCCCCACGCCCGCCACGAAGAACGAGAAGGAGACCGCACGATGCGCGCAGCCGACCGCCCGTTCCGGATTCTCGCCGTCATCGGTGCCGGCAACATGGGGAGCGGAATCGCCCAGAAGATGGCGACCGAGGGCTTTCCCGTGATCCTCGTCGACCTCGACGACGCGAAAGTCGCCCGTGGGATCGGGATCATCGAGCAGACGTTGCGCGAGGGGGTCGAGCGGAAGATCTTCCGGCCGGAGGCAGCCGAGGCGATCCGCGGGCGAATCCGGGGAACCTCGAACTGGAAGGACCTCGAGGACGCCGACCTGGCGGTCGAGGCGGTTTTCGAGGACAAGCAGGTGAAGCAGGAGGTCTTCGCGCGCCTCGAGGCGGTCTGCCGCGAGGACGCGATCCTCGCGACCAACACGTCGTCTTTCGCCGTGACCGACCTCGCGTCGAAGGCGAAGCACCCGGAGCGGATCCTGGGTCTCCACTACTTCTACCATCCCGCGAAGAACCGCCTCGTCGAGGTCATCCCGGGCGAGAGGTCGGACCCGGGCGCGGTGCGCCGGGCCTGGGCGCTCCAGGAGCGGATCGGGAAGACGCCGATCGCCTCCGCCGACGCATCCGGCTTCATCGTGAACCGCTACTTCGTCCCTTGGCTCAACGAAGCGGTCCGCCTGCTCGAGGAGGGGGTCGCGGACATCCCGACGATCGAGGCGGCCGCCAAGAAGACTTTCGGGGTCGGGATGGGCCCGTTCGAGCTGATGAACGTGACCGGGGTCCCGATCGCGATGCACGCCGCGAAGACTCTCGGCGAAGCGTTCGGCCCCTTCTACGCTCCGGCCGACCTCCTGAGGACGCAGGTCGCGTCGGGGAAGACGTGGGACCTCGCGGGAACGCCGGACGAGGCGCGCTTCGGCGCGGTCTCCGATCGCCTACTCGCGGTCGCGTTCCTCGTCGCGTCGTCGCTCGTCGACGAAGGCGTGGGGACGATCGAGGACACCGACATCGGCGCGCGGGTCGGCCTGCGCTGGCCGCAGGGGCCGTTCGAGATGATGAACCGGTACGGGATCGAGAAGGCGGCGACGCTCGTCGGGGAGTTCGGGGGAAAGTGGGGCATTCCGGTGCCGGGGATTCTCTCGATGCAGTGGCGCTCCGGGCGCCCGTTCGCGTTCGAGCTCGTGAAGTCGGAAGTGCGCGACGGGATCGCCACGCTCACGGTGAACCGCCCCGACGCGATGAACGCCCTGAACGAGTCGGTCGTCGCGCAGATCCGCGAGAAGTTCGACGCGGCGGCGGCCGACCCCGCCGTCGAGGGAATCGTGATCGCGGGGGCCGGAAAGGCCTTCATCGCGGGGGCCGACATCCGCTTCTTCGTCAAGAACATCGATTCGGGGGACCTCGACCGGATCGTCGATTTCACGAAGGCGGGGCACGACCTCTTGAACGCGATCGACCGGTGCCCGAAGCCGGTCGTCGCGCGCCTCCACGGCCTCGCGCTCGGAGGAGGGCTCGAGCTCGCGCTCGCCTGCGACTTCGCGATCGCTTCGACGAAGGCGACCTTCGCGTTTCCGGAGACCGGGATCGGGATCTACCCCGGCCTCGGCGGGACGCAGCGCCCGACGCGGAGGATCGGCCGCGGGCTGACCCGCTGGCTCGTCTTCACCGGCCAGACGCTCGGCGCGGAGGAGGCCGCGGCGATCGGCTTCGTCGACCGCGCGGTCCCCCCGGAAGACCTCGACGCGGCGGTGCGCGAGGCGGTCGCCGCCGGGATCCCGAAGGAGCGGAAGCGCCCCGCCCTCTCCCCGAGGCACGCGGCCCTCGAGGCGTTTTTCGAGACCCACGATCCGGAGTCGCTCCGGACGGGAAAGGCCGACGTCGCCGGAAACGAAGACCTCGCAAAGGCGATGAAGCGCGTGTCGTCGAAGGCCCCGATCGCCTTGCGCCTCGCGGCGAAACTGATCGACGAGGGGGCGAAGAGGTCGCTCGAGGAGGGGCTCGCGATGGAGCTCGCGCATCTCCGGGAGATCTTCTCCACGAAGGACGCCTACGAGGGGCTTTCGACTCTCGGGCGCAAGGCGCCGGTGTTCGAGGGACGCTGACTTGAACGGCGAGAACCGGCCCGGCCTCCTCGACCGCGCGGTTGACCTCCTCGCCTCCGCGATGGACGCCGCCGGCTGGAACGGCACGCGCCTGCGCTGGCGCTGGAATCAGCGCCGGCGCGGGCTCGGGGAAGCGGGGATGCGCTCCGAGATGGCCGTCCGCTCGGCCCGGGTGCGCTTCAAGATGTGCCCCGGCTGCCGCGCCCTCGTGCCGCGGGAGGCCTGGACCTGCACCGAGTGCGGGGCGGGGCTCTCGCGGGTGCGGGCGCCGGGCTTGGGACGGCTCCTCTCGAACGTGATCCCGGGAGCGACCGCCGCGACGGGGCTCCTCGTTCTTCTCAATGGGGTCTGTTTCCTCGTCATGCTCGTGGTCCCCTTCGCGATCCCGGGGCGCGAGACGGGAAATCTCTTCGGTTTCGACCCCGGGACGCTCCTCCGCTACGGGTCGGGATACAGCCTCCTCACCTTCGGGAACGCAGAGTGGTGGCGGCTCGTGACCCCGATGTTCCTCCACGGGGGCCTTCTTCACTTCGCGATGAACACCATGGTTCTCCTGCAACTCGGCCCTCTCGCGGAGGAGGAGTACGGCACGGAGCGCTTCGCGACGATCTACCTCGTGACGGGGATCGCGAGCACCTTCGGGAGCCAGGCCTTTCGCGTCGTGAACATGGTGGGGGCCTCCGGTGCGCTCTGCGGCCTTCTCGGGCTCATGCTCGTCCACGGGATCCGCCGGGGAGGCGCCTACGGAAACGCCCTCAAGCGGGTGATGATCCAGAACGCGCTCCTCATGCTCGTCATCTCGTTCCTCCCCGGGATCGACTTCGTCGCGCACCTCTCGGGGTTCGTCGCCGGTTTCCTCCTCGGCTGGGTCGTCCCCTATGGCGCGATCCGGAACCGCGTGAGCGCGTTCCTCTGGGACCTCGCCCCGATCGCGGGCGTCGTTGTGATCGTGTGGGCCTTCTGGCGGATGGCGGTCGAGGGACCGGCCGGGGCCCTGCTCGTCCTGGCGCGTTGATGCTCCGCGTCGGCCTCGCTGGACTCGGGATCCACGGGATCCGCTACGCGAATCACCTCCTGCGCGGGGACGTCCCCCGCATGACGCTCGCCGCGGTCTCTCGCGCGGACGCGGAGGCCGGGCGGGCGTTCGCCGCGGAAAACGGCATCGAGTTCGTCGCGGATCCCCTCGACCTCGCGACGCATGCGGGTCTCGACGCGGTGATCGTCTCGCTCCGCCCCGACCTCCACGCCCCGCTCGCCCTCGCCTGCCTCGACGCGGGTCGCCCGGTCCTCGTCGAGAAGCCGCTCGCGCACGACGCCGCGTCGGCCGAGGCGGTGGTCGCGCGGGTTCGAAAAACCGGCGTAACCCTCATGGTCGCCCACACCCAGCGCTTCGACTCACTCGTCCTCCGGCTGCGGGAGGAGATGGTCTCCCTCGGCGCGGTGCGACTCGTGTCGATCCACCAGCGCTTCCGCCCCGCGCCGCGGCCCTGGTTCGACGACCCGGTCTCGGGAGGGGCGGTCCGGGTCACGGGGGTGCACGCCTTCGACCTCCTCCGGTTCCTGACCGGGGCGGAGATCGCCTCGATCCACGCGGAGACGGCGCGCGTCGCATCCGCGAGAACCGAGGATCAGTTCGCGGCGACGCTCCGCCTCGAACCGGGCGGGATCCTCGCGACCGTCGACCACTCGTTCGTCGTCTCGGGCCCGTCGCTTCGAGTCGAGGTCGCCTGCGAAGAGGGACAACTCCACGCCGACCTGATCCACCGCACATTCGTGCGGATCGCGGGGCGCGGCGTCGAGGATCTCGGACCCGTCCCGGAGGTTCCGACGGTCGCCGAGGCGCTCCGGGCCTTCGCGCGCTGCCTCGAGGAAAAGGTGCCAGTCCCCATTTCCGCCGCCGACGGGTACGAGGCGGTTCGGTGGGCGGAAGCGGCGCTCAGAACGCGTACTTCATCACGACGAAGCCGCCGACGAGGAGCGCCACGAACGCGAGGGTGAGCCACTCGAGGTACTTCTCGAGGAAGTGCTGCACCGTGGGGCCGAGCCAGTAGAGCGCCGCCCCGACGAGGAAGAAGCGCCCGGCGCGCCCCGCGATCGAGGCGATCGTGAACATCGCGAGGTCGATGTCGAAGACGCCCGCGGTGATCGTGATCAGCTTGTACGGGATCGGCGTGAACCCCGCGGTGAAGACGACCCAGAAGTTCCACTCCTCGTAGAGGACCCGCACCTTCTCGAACGCCTCCACGGTGAACCCGGGGACGTGGTCGAAGAAGAACCGTGCGACCGGCCCGAAGTTCCCCGCGAGGTCGTACCAGAGGAAGTGCCCGATCGCATACCCGGCGAGCCCCCCGAGGACCGAACCCACGGTGCACACGAGGGCGAAGTAAAACGAGCGACGCGGCTGCGCGACGCAGAGGGCGATCAGGAGGACGTCCGGGGGGATCGGAAAGAACGACGATTCGGCGAACGCGAGGAGGAAGAGGGCGGCGACCGCGTGGGGTCGCGTCGCGAACCCCTCGGTCCAGTCCTTGAGCCGGTACATCCACCCGGTGATCGGGTGCTTCCGGCGGGAGTGGTCTCGATGCGGCGCGTGGAGGGCGGTCACGGCGGCAGAGGGTAGCAAAAGCCCGCTCCGAACGGGCGGCCCTCCCGGGTCACGCCCGGAAACGACCCCGAACTCGCGCACTGGATCGTCCATGGTGGCGAGGGGTCCCGCGCCTCGCGCGCCGTCGCCAACGTCGAGCGGTCGACGCGATCGCGCAATGGAATCCCGAGAACGGCGAGGTGGAAAGGTGGGGGCCTCATCGCGTCGAGGCGTGTCATTCGGGAAGCTCGCCGTCGAGGAACCGGGTTCGTTCGCCCCCCGCCCTGACGGTATGATACCGGCTCTTTCTCGCCCGGAGAGCCTGATCGCGTGACCCGGCCGACCTTGCTCCTCGCCCTTACCCCCCTCCTTTCCGGCTGCGGATCGGAACCCTCGGGCCTCTCCGCGACCGCGGCGGCGCCGAACCTCCTCCTCGTGACGATCGACACCCTCCGCGCGGACCACCTCGGCTGCTACGGGTACTTCCGCGACACCTCCCCGACGATCGACGCCCTCGCCGCCGAGTCGGTCCTCTTCGAGCGGGCGTACTGCCCGATGGCGACGACCCTCCCCTCGCACGTGTCGCTCCTCACCGGCCTCAACCCCCTCGAGCACGGGATCCTCGCGAACCAAGAGCACGGCGGCGACCGGTTCGTCTCGCGGCCGGGAGCCCGTTCGATCGCGGAGATCCTGAAAGAGGAGGGGTACGCGACCGGCGCCTTCGTGAGCGCCGCGCCGATCAAGAAGAGCACCGGGATCGCGGCCGGCTTCGAGACGTTCGTCGAGCCGGAGGGGGCACAGTGCCGGGCCGAGGAGACGGTCGGCCACGCCCTCCGTTGGATCGAGGACCGGGCGGAGCGGCGGTTTTTCGCCTGGGTGCACGTGTACGACCCGCACTGGCCCCGAAAGCCCCCCTCCCCCTACCTCGAGCGGTACCGTGACGAAGCGGGCCTCGACCGCTTCCTCGCGGAGCGGAGGATCCCGGACTCCGTCGCCGAAGCCCCGTGCAAACTCGCCACCAAAACCCGCCCCGCGACGAACGCCTACGACGGCGCGATCCGGTACGTCGACGACCAGCTCGCGCGCCTGCTAAACGCAGTCCGCGAGCGCGGCCTCCTCGACCGCACCGTCGTCGTCGTCACCGCCGACCACGGGGAGGGCCTCAACCAGCACGACTGGCCGGCCCACGGACGGAACTGGGAGGAGCAACTCCGCGTGCCGCTCCTGATCCGCTTCCCCGGAGGGCGCGGAGACCTGCCGGAGCGATTCGAGCCGGTGGTTTCGTTGATCGACGTCCTCCCGACCGTCCTCGCGCGGCTCGAGCTGCCGCGCGCGCGGGAGTTCGTCTCCCAGGCGTCCGGCCGCGACGTCCTGTCCCGGGAGTTCGACGAAAGGCCCATCCTCTCCCTCCGCACCGGCCGCGACTGCGGCGACGACGCGGGCCCGATCGCGTCGTGGACGACGCGCCGCTGGAAGTTCCTCCACCAGCCGAAGCTCGGCGACCGCCTCTTCGACCTCGGCGCCGACCCCCACGAGCTTTCGGACCTGAGCGCGGAGCGGCCCGACGTCGTGGAGGCGCTCCGGGCCGACCTCCTCGCGGCGATCGATGGGGAAACGGCGAGGGGCGAGGCGCTTCAAGAGGGGAAGCGGCTCGAAGACGAACCGCTCGACCCGCGGATCCGCGAGCAGCTCGAATCGCTCGGGTACGTCGGCGGGGGGCGCTCCGTCGAGGTCCCCGGCACGAAGGACGAGTGAGATGGACTCCCGGGCCGGACTCGTCCCCGCCCTCCTCGCCGCCCTCGCCGCGATCGCGTGCGGGCCCGCCGATTCGCGCCCCCTCCCCCCCGCCGGAAGCCCCAACATCCTGGTCGTCGTCTGGGACACGGTCCGCGCCGACCGCCTCGGCGTTTACGGATACGGAAAGCCGACGACCCCCTTCCTCGACACCTGGGCGCGGGGGGCGAGGGTCTTCGACGACTGCGTCTCCCCCGCCCCCTACACGGTCGCGTCCCACGGGTCGCTCTTCACCGGGGTCTTCCCGACGGAGCACGGCGCGACGAACGATCATCTCTTCCTCGACGACCGGCACCCGACGCTCGCGGAGCTCCTCCGCGCGGCCGGCTACGAGACCTACCTCTTCTCGGCGAACCCGCACGTCTCCTCGGTCGAGAACTTCCACCGCGGCTTCGACCGCGTCGAGCACCCGTGGGACCCGGAGCGTCGCGACGACGCCCTCCGGATCGTCGCTTCGAAGATCACCCCCGACGACGTTTCGAGCGAGCTCGCCGCGAAGATCCGCGCGGGGCGCCCCAAGGGGGGTTGGGACATCAAGGCCGCGGGAGAGCTGGCCGGACGCGGACTCCTCGCGTGGCTCGAGGAACGCGATCCGGACCGACCGTTCTTCGCGTTCCTCAACTACATGGAGGCGCACCGCCCCTGGATCCCCCCCGCACGGTACCGCCTGCGGATGATGTCGCCGGAGCGGGTCGAGCGCTCGTACCGGATCGACCGATCGTGGGTCCCCCTGTGGAGCTACACCTTCCGCCTCCACGAGTACTCGGTCGAAGAGCTCGAGATCATGTCGGCCACCTACGACGCGACGATCGCCGAGCTCGACGATCTCTTCCGGGACCTCGTCTCGGCGCTCGATGCGGCCGGAGCGCTCGAGAACACCGTGGTCGTCCTCACCTCCGACCACGGGGAACACCTCGGCGAGCACCACCTCCTCGACCACCAGTACTCCCTCTACGAGCCCCTCCTCCGCGTCCCGCTCCTCGTCCGCGACGAACGGCGCTTCCCGCCGGGGCGCGAGAGTCGACCCGTAATGACGCACGACCTTTTCCCGACCCTCCTCGAAGCCGCCGGCGTCGAAGTGCCCGCCGGGACGCGCGCGGTGAGCCTGCGCGCTCCGCTCGAGGAGCGCCTGCGTCTCGCCGAATACGTCGGGGCCTTCGAAGATGCCTTCCGCGCGATCGAGCCCCTCCATCCGGAGTGGGATCGCACTCCGTGGGAGCGGGAGATCCGCGCTCTCTACCGCGGCTCCCACAAGTTCCTCCGGTGGAGCGACGGCGAGCGCGCCCTCTTCGACTTGCGGACCGACCCCGGTGAGACGCGCGACCGGGCGGACGAAGAGGAGGCGGCGGCCCGGCGCATGGAGGAGGCGCTCGCCCTCCTCGTCGAGGACCTCCGGAGGGCGCCCGCGGACCGGGCCGCCCCCGAGCCGATGACCGAGGAGCACCTCGAGATGCTGCGGTCGCTCGGATACGTGAAGTGACCCTCCCACCGGGCGTTCGGTGCTTCGGTCCTCCGCTCGCGCTCGCGATTCTCGCGACGGCGCTCCTCGCGCGGCAAACGCTCACGGTCGGATTCGTCGGCCACGACACCTACCCCGTTCTCCTCACGAGCGGAACCTTGGGAACCGAGCTGATGGCGGGACGGTACGCCCCCGACTTCTACCGGCCGGTCTTGAACCTGAGCGTCGGGCTCGACCGCGCCCTCCATGGGCTCGACCCGACCGGTTTCCAGGTCACCTCGGTGCTTCTCTTCGGCGCAGGAGGGTTCGTCGTCTTCCTCGCCGCGCGGAGGCTCCTCGGGCGCGACGCCGTCTGGGGACCGCTCGCGGCGACGATCCTCTACCTCGCGCACCCCTCCCACATCGAGGTCGTTCCCGTCGTCGCGCGCCGCGCCGATCTCCTGTGCTGGCTCTTCACGGGTTTCGCGCTCTTCCTCCAGCCGCCGGAGCCGGGCCGGAAGGCCCTCTTCGCCGCGGTCGCGGGGTTCCTCGCGATGATGAGCAAGGAGGCAGGTCTCCTCGTCCCGGGCCTCGCCTTCGTGACCGTCCTCGCGCTCTCGGAGCGCGTCGGCTTCGGGGCGCGCGTCCGCGGCTCCTTCCGCGCCACCCTCCCCCACTGGATCGCGCTCGCGCTCGCCGTCGCGATCCGCCTCGCCGTCCTCGGAGGGATCGGAGGCCACGGGGAGACGGTGCGCGGGGCGTCGCTCGAGCGGATCCCGAGCGCCATGCTCGCCGTCTGGGCCCTTCTGGTCGAGCCGCAGCCGGTGCGCGCGGCCGACGTCGTGGGAAGTCCCTGGGTCGTCCTGTGGTCGATCCTCCTCGGCGCCGGCTTGGCCGCCGCCGCGATGCGCCGGGAGGCGAGGCCGTCCCTCCGCGCCGGAGCGGTCGCCTTTCTCTGGCTCCTCGTCTTCGCCGTGACGTACGCCCTCGCCGGCGGCATTCAGGCCTGGTACCTCCTCCTCGCCGCCGCTTGCTTCTCGATCCTCCTCGGCGCCGCGGTCGAGGGGGCGAAGGCGGCGCTCCGGGTTCGGTCCCGGGCCGCGGCCCTCCTCGCCGCGGCCGTCGCGATCCTACTCGTCTGGCAGGGCCGGTACTCCCCCCTTCTCCTCCGCTACTCCGAGTGGGACGAGGCGACGCGGGCGACCGCGGAATGTCTCGAGCGTCTCGGATCGCGCGTCGAGGGGGCGAGTCCCGGAACGACCGTCCTCGGGGGAACCCTTCCGGACTGGATTCCGGTGACGCCGGGGAGGCCCTCGGTCCGAGGAGCCTCCGTCCTCGCCCCCTACTCGGTCGAGGCGTGGCTCGAGCTGCGCTTTCCCGGGCGGACTTTCCGCGTGTCGAGCGATCCGGAAGACGCTCCCGCTCCCGGGGAGGTCCTCGTGAAGATCTCTCGCGGGGCGCGCCGCACGTGATCGTCCTCGAACTCGCGTGGAGAGGAGCGGCCGCGCTCTGGATCGCGGGGGGGCTCGCGCTCGCGGCGTACGTCCTCGCGGCCTTCGCCGCCCCGAGGCGGGGCATCCTCCTCCGTGCCGTCGCGACGGTCCTCGCGCTCCACTGGATCGCGACCGCGCTCTTCCACGTCCTCGCGGCCTTTCGGCTCTTCGCCCTCGTTCCCTCGATCCTCGCCGCGACGCTCGCGGCGGCGCTCGCGGCGCGCGCCGCCGGAGGACCGCCGGCGCTCGCTCGTGACCTTCGCCGCGACGGCGCCGCGCTCGTGCGGATCGGCCGTAGGATCCGCCGGAGCCCGCATCGATTCTGGATTCTCGCCTTCGCGCTCCTCGCGGCTCCGGGCGTCCTCCGCGCGATCGCGATCCCTCCCCTCGGCTGGGACACGCTGACCTACCACGGGGTCAAGGCGGCGATGTGGGTCCGAAACGGCGGGGTCGACTCGATGGTCGGGACGGGACCGTGGGCCTACTACCGCAACATGCTCGCGGGGGGCGAGGTCTTCACGGCGTGGGCGATGCTCCCGATGCGCTCCGACACGCTGACCGGCCTCGTCGAGGTCGCCCAGGGTCTCGCCCTCGCGATCGCGTCGCTCGCGCTCGCCCGGGAGCTCGGCGCGCGCGAGCCGTACGCTTCCGCCGCGGCGGGGGCGGTCCTCTCGGTCCCCACCCTCTTCGTTCTGCCGGGGAGCGGCTACGTCGAGCCCGTGATGCTCTTCGCGCTCGTCGCCTCGCTCGCGCTCGGGCTTCGCGGAGTCCGGGGAACTCCGTCGCTCCTCGCGCTCGCAGGCGCCGGTTTCGGGGTTTCCGCGGCGGCGAAGCTGCCGATGGTTCCCCTCTGCGGCATCCTCTTCGCGCTCCTCCTCCTCTTCGCCCTCGCGCGCGGGAAGGCGCGGCGGGCGCCGTTCGCCGTCGCGGGAATCGCCGCGTTCCTCGCGGCGGTCGGACCGTGGTTGTGGCTCTCGTACCGCAGGACCGGAGCGATCTTCTCCCCCCTTCCGATCCGGATCGGGGACCTGGTCCTGGGACACGCTCCACCCGAGGTCGAGTGGATGCTGTCGCGTCCGCTCCCGGCGATGGACTGGTTCGTGCGCGAGGGAAAGGTGCTCCTGCGCGTCTTCCACGCGCCGATCTTCCGGAGCGAGTCGCTCGGGATGGCCTCCCTCGCGGCGCTCGCGCTCGCGCCCTTCGGTTTCGCCCGCCTCGCCCGGAAGGACCTCTTTGCCGCGGTTCTGCTCGGCTCCGCCCTCGTCCTCGCCGCCGCGCTTTACTTCTCTCCCGCCCTCGCCCCCGTGAGGGTCTACTGGACCTTCAGCAGCAGCCGCTTCCTCCTTCCGTTCTTCGCGCTCGCGGTGCTCGTGTCGGTCTCCGGACTCCGGTCGGGGTCGAGGGCCTTTCTCTTCGTGCTCCGCGCCTTCGCGCTCTACGCCCTCGCGGGGCACCTCGGCTGGGGGTTCGGCCGGGCCTCCTGGCTCGGCGTCGCCGCCGCCGCGGGGATCGCCGCCGTCCTCGGCGCCGCATTCCGGCTCCGCGGAAGGGGCCGGCTCGCCGTCCGGCTCGCCGTCGCGGTCGTCGCGCTCGCGTGCCTCGGGATCGCGCGCGACACCTTGCGTCACGACGCGCTCGCCGGCGATTTCATGATCCATCGCGACGTCCGGCCTTGGGCCCCCGCGGTCCCGCTCGTCGACCGCCCGGCAGAGCCGCGCCTCCTCGCGATCACCTCCGGACCGAAGCGTTCCCTCGACAACTGGTTCGCCTACCCGTTTTTCGGGAGCCGGCTCCAGAACGCCGTCGCGTACGTCCCGTCGTCGAAGGACGGCCGCATCGTTCCCTTCGGCGGGGGTCGCGAGCTGGAGGCCGCGGCGGATTTCGACGCCTGGCTCGCGCGGCTCGAGCGACGCGGCGTCACCGAGGTGATGAGCTTCGAGCCCGCGTCGATCGAACTCGGCTGGATGGAAGCGCGACCCGAGCGGTTCGTGCGACTCGCGGGAGACGGCGTCGGTTGGGGGCTTTACCGGGTCCGACGCGGGGGCGCGCCCGTCAGTTCCCCCCGAGATACCCGAGGCTCTTGAGCCGCTCGATCAGCTCGTCGTCCTCCTCGGATCCCTCGACGACGGTCCTCCCGAGCGATCGCCGCAGCTCGTCCGCGGCCCCACGGAGATCCCGGAGCGCGGCCCGCGAAGCGAAGAACCCCCCGGACCAGACCGGAAGCACCCTTCGCTCGCCCGGATCGTTCTCGAGGTCGTAGTGTTGGTAGCCGTACTGCCAGAAGTGCTTCGTCGGGAAGGTCAGGAACTTCCGCTCGTTCGTGCGCATCCCGATGAGCTCGTAGTCGAAGACTTGCAGGTCCATGAGAACCGGAGCGGGGGGCATCGACTCCCCTTGGAGCAACGGGCTGATGTCGCGACCCTCGATCGCCTCGGGGGCCTCGATCCCCGCGAACGAGAGGAGCGTCGGGAGAAGGTCGATGTGGCGGACCTGATCCTCCACGACGAGGCCCGCCGGCAGGCGCTCGGGCCAGCGCACGATCATCGGAACCCGGACGACCTCCTCGAAGAGACTCTTTTGGTGACCCTTGTTTCCGTGCTCGAAGAATTCCTCCCCGTGATCGGCGGTGACGACGAGGAGCGTCCGGTCGAGGCCGTGCCGGCGGTCGACCTCCGCGAGGATCTTCCCGAGAATGTCGTCGGTGAAGCGGATCTCTCCGTCGTAGAGCGCGATCAGGTGCTCGAGGTCGCGCGGGTCCATGTTCTTGTGGACCGCCTCGTTCCGCATCAGGAACTCGCCGTTCACGGTCCCGGTGTAGCCGGGATCGAACATCTCCACGTATTCGGGAGGGGGGATGTAGTCGTAGTGGGGATCCCACAGGTGGATGAAGAGGAAGAACGGTCGTCCGTCCCCGGCCCCGGCGTCGAGCCACTTCGTGACCTCGTCGAGCGTGCGCGGGCCGGTGATGTCGCTGTGGGGGGGCGTCACGTCCCCTTGCGCGACGGCCCGCATCGCGTCGGGCATGACGTCGGTCCCGAGCTTGGTCATGCAGCTGACATACGCCTCGAACCCCTGGGAAAAGCCGTAGGTCGGGTGGAGGTACGGCGCCCCGAAGAAGCCGCCGGTCCGGTACCCCGCCTTCTGGAGGAGTTCGGCGATCGTCACGACGTCGTCCCCGAGGCGGAGACCGTTGTCGACGAGACCGTGGGTGTAGCTGTTGAGCCCCGTGAACATCGAGGCGTGCGAGGGAAGCGTCCAGGAGGTGTTGCTGATCGCGTTCTCGAATCGAACCCCCTCGGCCGCGAGCCGATCCATGCCCGGACTCGTCGGCTTCGGGTACCCGTAGCAGCCGAGATGGTCGGCCCTCAGGCTGTCGATCGAGACGAGGACGATGTTCGGGTTCGTTCCCGGCTTCGACGCGAGGCGCGCCGGCTCTCGAGTCTCGGCGGAGCCGCATCCCGCGGCGAGGGCGCACGCCGCGATGCCGAGGCTCATGGCCCCAATTCGCGATACACGAAAAAGCATTGTTGCAGTATATACCGACAACTTCGACCGGATCGGAGAGCGCGTGTCGGGTTTCGCGGCGAATTCCGAGGTGTCGGCGTGGCTCGACGTGCTTCGCCTCGCCCATCTGTCGCGGGAGATCGACCGTCTCGAGACCGAGGACCTGACCCCCAAGGGTGAGGTCAAGCTCCAGTTGCCGGCGGTCGGCCACGAAGTCCCCCAAATCCTCCTTGCGCGCGCCCTCAGCCATCCGAAAGACGCGGTCACCGCGTACTATCGTTCGCGTCCGTTCCTCCTCGCGGGCGGGCTCACCCCCCGTGAGGCGCTCGCGGGGGCGCTCGGGAGGACCGGGAGCTGCACGGAGGGGCGCGACACCGGCCTCATGTTCCACCTGAGAGGGCGTTCGGGCCCGACCGTGCTTCCCACTTCGGGAAACGTCGGCGCTCAGTACACCGTCGCCGCGGGGTGGGCCCAGGCGATTTCCTATCGAGCGCGCGTGCTCGGCGAAGAGGAGTGGGAAGGAGCGATCGCCTCGGCGATGGGGGGGGACGGGAGCGTCGCGACGAACGGGTTCTGGTCGGCGGTCAACCTCGCGACGACGCTCTCTCTTCCGATGCTCTTCTTCGTCGAGGACAACGGCTGGGCGATTTCGGTCCCCGCCTCGCTCCAGACCCCGGGCGGAGACATCGCGTCGAACCTGGCTTCGTTCGGGAACCTCGAGGTCGTGCAGGGCGACGGGAGCGATCCCGAGGGAGCCTCGCACGCGATCCGCCGCGCCGTCGCGCACGTGCGGGGCGGTCGCGGACCGTGCCTCCTGCGGATCCGAGTCCCGCGCCTTTGGGGACACGCCTACCGGGACGACCAGGCGTACAAGAGCGCCGCCGAGCGAGAGGACGAGGCCGCTCGGGATCCCCTCGCGCGTGTCGAGCGCCACCTCGGCGCGCTCGGAATCGCCGAGGGCGACCTCGAGCGCGTCCGTTCGGACGCGAAGCGGGAGATCGCCCGGGCCCTCGAGGAGGCGAGATCGAACCCTTTCCCCGACCCCGCGGAAGTGACCCGTCACGTGTTCTTCGACGGAGGAACCGAGAGAGATCCCGCCGCGGGGGACGCGCCGGAGGGCGACGGGCCGCGCGTCAACTTCGTCGACGCGGTCCGCACGACGCTCGCGGTCGAACTCGAGCGGAACCGCAGGATGGTCGTCTTCGGGGAAGACGTCGGCGTCAAGGGAGGAGTGCACGGGGCGACGCGGGACTTGCAGGGGCGCTTCGGCGCGGGGCGGGTCTTCGACACCTCCCTCTCCGAGGAAGGGATCGTCGGACGCGCCACGGGGATGGCGCTCGCCGGGCTCCTTCCGGTCCCGGAGATCCAGTTCCGCAAATACGCCGATCCCGCGCACGAGCAGCTTTCGGATCTCGGGACGCTCCGCTGGCGCACGGCCGGGAAGTTCGGCGGCGGCGTGGTCGTCCGCATCCCCGTCGGCTTCGGAAAGCGCGGGGGGGATCCGTTCCACGGGATGTGCGGCGAAGCGGTGTTCGCTCACATGCCCGGGTGGAAGATCGCCTTCCCGAGCGACGCGGCCGACGCGGTCGGGCTCCTTCGCGGGGCCCTCCGGGGCAACGACCCCGTCCTCTTTCTCGAGCACCGGGCCCTCCTCGACGCGGCGCGGGCGCGCCGTCCCTATCCCGGGGACGGCTTCGTCCTGCCGTTCGGCGTGGCGGCGTCCCGATCGCTCGGGGACGCGCTCACCGTGGTCGCGTGGGGCGAGATGGTCCACCGGTGTCTCGATGCCGCGAAAGACCGCTCCGGGCGCGTCGAGGTCCTAGACCTTCGAACCCTCGTGCCCTGGGATCGCGAGGCCGTCCTCGAGAGCGTCCGTAAGACCGGCCGCCTCCTCGTCGTCCACGAGGACACGCGGACGGTCGGGTTCGCCGCGGAGATCCTGGCCACGGTCGCGACCGAGGCGTTCTCGTTCCTCGACGCTCCCCCCGTACGGCTCACGCCCCCCGACTGCCCGGTCCCGTACGACACCCGCCTGCTCGAGAGCGTCCTCCCGTCCACGGAGCGGATCCGGGAGACGATCGACGCGATGTTGGCATACTGAGGCGCGATGGACGCCCACGCGACCCTCCGCCTCCGGCCCCCCTTCGGGCGGAGCCTCGTCGCCGCCGTGGCGCTCGCCGCGCTCGTCGCGGTCGCGTGCGAGGGGGCGTCGCGGACCTCGCTCGTGAGGAGCCTCCTCCCCACGCCGAGCGTCGGGTGCGGCCAGCCGCAACTCGACGCGAAGATCGCCGTCCTCGACGATCACGTCGCCCGCGGGGGCCCCGTCGAGGGGCTGTTCTTCGGAAGCAGCATGGTCTACCGCGGGATCGACCCCGCGGTCGTCGCCGAGGCGTTCCAGCGGGGTTCGGGTCGCGGTCTGCGGAGTTTCAACTTCGGACTCGGCGGCCTCTCCGAGACGGGGGAAGAGCCCCTCGCGAAGATCGTGGTCGACCGGTTCCGTCCCCGCTGGCTCGTCGTCGGCGCCTCGCCGTTCGGACTCGACGACGAACGAGGGGTCGCCTTGACCGAGCGCCTCCTCGCGAACCCCTGGGTGCGCCACCATCACGGCGAACCGAGCCTCGACGGCTGGCTCGTCGACCGCTCGAGCGCGTTCCGAGCCTGGCTCGGCGTGCGATTTTGGCTCCTCGAGCCGATGTCGAGGGCGGACCGGCTCAAGATCCGCGGGATGATGGAGGGGATGAAGGCGAACGGGTACGGGCTCTCCGAATCGAACCGGCTCCCCGATCTCGACGAGAAGACCCTCGCGTACTTCAGCGGCTACGAGGTCTCCCCCGCGCACGTGGAGTCGCTCGCTCGCCTTCTGCGGCTCCGCGACGAGGTCCGCGTCGTGCTCGTCGAGGTCCCCGTCCACGAGAGCGTGGTCCACCGCTTCGGGCGCGGAGACTCGGCCTACCGGCGCGGGCTCGAGGCGATCGAGGAGGTCGCGGCGCGGGCCGGGGTCCCCTTCTGGCGCTACCCGAGGGAGCGGCCGATTCCTCCCGACGGTTGGGCCGACTACACCCACATGAACCGGACCGGCGCCGCGGTCTACAGCCGCTGGCTCGGCGAGCGCCTCGCGGCTGCGGAGCGAGAGGGACTCCTCGGCCCTTCCTCCTCGTGAAGCCGGATCGTCGTGATCCTCACCTCGTGGAGCTTCGCCGCGTTCGTCGTCGCCGCCGCGGCGGCCTACTTCCTCCTGCCGCGCCGCGCGCAGACCTGGGTCCTCCTCGTCGCGTCCTGCGCCTTCTACGCGACCTGGTCGTGGCACGCGCCCCTCGTGCTCCTCGCGGCGACGGGAGTCAACTGGGGAATCGGGCGCCGGCTCTGGGAGCGGCGAGGAGGGCCCCTCCTCCCGGTCGGGATCGTCCTGAACGTCGCCGCCCTCGTGCTCCTCAAGTATGGCGGACCTCCGCCGGGCGCGCTTCCCTTCGCGCTCTCGGTCCTTCTGCCGGTCGGTTTTTCCTACCGCGTCCTCGAGAACGTCTCCTTCCTCGTGGACGCCTCGCGGCGGCAGCTCGACGCGTTCCCGCGCTTTGCCGACTTCGCGCTCTTCAGCGCCTACTTCCCGAAGCTCCTGTCCGGTCCGATCGAGCGCGGGCGGGCGTTTTTCCGACAACTCGCGCGGGAGCGTCTCGTCGACAACGACCGCGTCTCGCGAGGGATCACCTTGATCGCCGTGGGCGCCTTCCGAAAACTCGTCCTCGCCGACGGCCTCCGCGCCCTCATGCCCCCGACCCTCTTCTCGAGCCCCTCGGAATGCGCCGGGGTCCAGATCGTCTTCTGGCTCTTGGCCGACGTCTTCGTGATCTACAATGATTTCGCCGGGTACACGGGCATCGTGCGGGGGGTGAGTGCGCTCTTCGGCTTCGAGCTTTCGAAGAACTTCGCCGCTCCGTTCTTCTCCCGGAACTTCTCCGAACTCTGGATGCGCTGGCACATGAGCCTCTCCTTCTGGCTCCGGGATTACGTCTACATGCCGGCGAGTCGCGCGCTCCTGCGCCGGAACTTCGCGCCGAACGGGATCGCGAACCTCGTTCTCCCGCCCCTCTCCGCGATGCTCGTCAGCGCCCTCTGGCACGGTGTCGCGTGGAACCTCGTCGCCTGGGGGACGTTGTGGGGGCTCTTCCTGATCCTCGCGCGGCTTCCTTCGTTTTGGGGCCCGGTCGTTCCCCCCGACCGGCGGAGCCGGGGGCGCCGCCTCGTGGGGACGGCTTCGGTGTGGCTCATGCTCGCCGCGTCGGCGGCTCTGTTTCGGGCCGACCTCGGTACGGCGGGCGAGATCTTCGCCTCCATCCTGGCCCCGGGCAGGATCACCGTGGGACTCCTTCAGGCCGGCGTGCTCCTGGGAGTGTCGGTCGCGATCGACCTCCTCGAGCACCGGGCGCGGGACGAGGCGGTCTTCCGCACGTGGCCGCTCCCCGCGCGGTCGGGGGCCCTCGCTCTCGTGATCCTCGCCGTTTTCCTGGCGACGCGCTTCGACGTTCCCGAACCCTTCATCTACCAGAATTTCTGAACCGAGGGCCCCACGATGCTCGACCCCGAGGACGTCAAGAACCGCCTGCGGGCCTTCGTCTGCGCGGAGCTGATCCGGAACCCCGCCTACGCGCTCCGCGACGACGAGCCGCTCGTGACCGGCGGTCTCATCGACTCGTTCGCGATCGCGCAGATCGGCGTCTTCGTCGAGAAGGCGTTCGGCGTTTACGTCCCCGATACCGATCTCACCGTCGAGAACATGGACGACCTCGTGCGGATGACGAATTGCGTCCTCGCGACCGCTCGAAAGGGGGCGCACGAATGATCCCCTCGATCGTCGAGACCGCCGGCCTCGCGGAGGACGGGGACGACGCCACCGCGATCCTGTTCGTCGAAACGGGGAGGGAGACGCTGACCCTCTCGCGCCGTGAGTTCCTCGCCCGCACGAGGAAGCACGCCGCCGCCGCGCTCCGAGCCGGCATCCGCCCCGGCGACCTCGTCGTGATCGCTCACGACAGCCCCCTCGCCCTCGCCCACTCCTTCTGGGGGCTGATCTTCGCGGGAGCCGTTCCCTCCATCTACACGACGCCGAACGAGCGTCTTTTCCCGGAGGTTTACCGGGCGAACGTCTCGGCGATGCTCGAAGACAACGGCGCGCAGGCTCTCCTCACCTCGGACGATCTCGCCGAGGTCTTCGCCGGGCGGCTCCCGACGCGCGTTCTCGGCCTCGAGCGGATGCTCGCGGAGGGGGCCGACGCCCCCCCGCCCCCCCCACCC
>CAZVOE010000006.1:45599-51690 GCA_964628935.1 uncultured Acidobacteriota bacterium | reverse complement strand
CTGCAGGCGCAGGTCTTCCTCATGTTGTCGAAGGCCTGTCGCTCGTCGCAGGTCGATATCTGGCAGCGCCCGTTCACCTCGAGCAGGCAGAGGTTCGAAGGGCAGCCCGGCAAGAGCCAAGCCGAGGCGACGAGGGCGAGGCCGCGAGCGAGGCGCCTCAGCATTCACTCCACCGTCACGCTCTTGGCGAGGTTCCTCGGCTGGTCGACGTCGCATCCCCGCAGGAGCGCGATGTGGTAAGCGAGGAGCTGGAGCGGCAGCACCATCAGAAGGGGAGAAAGCAGCTCCCTCGACTTCGGCACCCGCAGGATCACGTCGGCCTTCTGCGCGAGGTCGGGGTCGTCGTCGTCGGTCACCGCGATCACGATTCCGGCGCGGGCCTTCACCTCCTCGACGTTCGCGAGCATCTTCTCGTACACGCCGTCGCGGGGACAGAGCGCGACGACCGGCATGTGTTCGTCGATGAGCGCGATCGGCCCGTGTTTCATCTCCCCTGCGGGGTACCCCTCGGCGTGGATGTAGGAGATCTCCTTCAGCTTCAAGGCGCCCTCGAGCGCGATCGGGAAATTCACCCCGCGTCCGAGGTAGAGGAAATCGGCGCTCTCATAGAAGGTCTTCGCGATCTGCTCGATGTCTCGCTCGTCGGTGAGGTACCGCTCCATTTGAACCGGCACGTGGTAGAGGTCCCGGATCAGATCGAGCGCCTCCGCCTCGCCGAGGCTGCCTCGCACCCTTCCGAGCTTGATCGCGAGGAGGATCAACGCCGTGATCTGGCTCGTGAAGGCCTTGGTGGAGGCGACGCCGATCTCCGGACCCGCGTGGGTGTAGATCGTCCCCGCGGCTTCGCGGGTGAGCATCGACCCACGCACGTTGCAAATCGCGAGCGTGGTCGCCCCCCTGGCCTTGGCCTCGCGCAGGGCGGCCAGCGTGTCCGCGGTCTCGCCGGATTGGCTGATGTAGATCGGGAGGCAGTCCCCGTCGACGAGCGGCTTCCGGTAGCGGAACTCCGAGGCGTAGTCGACCTCCACGGGGATTCCGGCGAGCTGCTCCAAGAGGAACTTCCCGACGTGCCCCGCGTGCCAGGACGTCCCGCAGGCGACGATCTGGGCGCGCTTCACGCGCCTGAGAACGTCGTCGGGGATTTGCATCTCCTCGAGATGGATCTCGGTGGACTCGAGCGAGACGCGCCCGAGGAGGGTGTCGCGGACGGCGCGCGGCTGCTCGTGGATCTCCTTGAGCATGAAGTGCCGGTAGCCGCCCTTCTCCGCCATGATCGGGTCCCACGGGATGCGCTGCGGCTCCTTCACGAGCGTCCTCCCGTCGAGGTGGGCGAAGGAGACCCCGCCGGGGCGTGCGATCACGATCTCGTGGTCGTCCATGAAGACGACGTCCTTCGTGTGTTGGAGGATCGCCGGAATGTCGGAGGCGATGAACGTCTCGCCGTTTCCGATACCCACGACGAGGGGGGGGCCGAGCCGCGCCGCGACGAGAGTGTCCGGAGCGTCGACGGAGACAGCGACCAGGGCGTAAATCCCGCGCAGGCGGGGCAGCACCGCGCGAAACGCCTGCTCGAGCCCGACCCCGGGCGCCTTCATCTCTTGCTCGAGGGCGTGGGCGACCACCTCGGTGTCGGTCTCGGTCACGAAACGATGACCCTGTGCCTGTAGGTCGTGCTTGAGCTCCAGGTAGTTCTCGATGATCCCGTTGTGGATCACGACGAGCCGGCCGGTGCAGTCCCGGTGGGGGTGCGCGTTCTCCTCCGTCGGCCGCCCGTGGGTGGCCCAGCGGGTGTGTCCGACCCCGTATCGGCCCTCGATCGGTTTTTCGAGGAGGACCTTCTCGAGGTCCCTCAGCTTTCCCGGCGCCCTCCGGATCGCGAGCTCCCCGTTTCCGTTGATGACGGCCACCCCCGCGGAGTCGTAGCCCCGGTACTCGAGTCTCCGGAGCCCCTCGATCAGCACCTCGACGGGGTCCTTGGGGCCGATGTACCCGACGATCCCGCACATGGAGCGTTACCTCCCGCCGGTTCGACGCTTCTTCCCCCCGCCCCGGCCGCGGCGCTCGACCCAGCCCTCCAGGTTGAGCTGTCGTGCCCTCGAGATCGCCAGGGCGCCGGGAGGGACGTCCTCGGTGACCGTGCTCCCGGCCCCAATATAAGCCCCATCCCCGATCGTGACCGGCGCGACCAGTTGGGAGTCGCTCCCGACGAAGACTCCCTTCCCCAAGGTGGTCGCGTGCTTGCGCTCGCCGTCGTAGTTGCACGTGACGGTTCCGGCGCCGATGTTGCTGTGGTCGCCGATGTCGGCGTCCCCGAGGTAGGAGAGGTGGGAGGCCTTCACCCCTTTCCCGAGGCGCGACTTCTTGATCTCGACGAAGTTCCCGACGCGGGCCTCCGCTTCGAGCACCGAACCCGGCCGGAGGTGGGCGAACGGACCGACCGACGCCCCCTCGCCGACGACGGCGTCGTGGAGGACGCTGTGGTCCCGAATCTCCACCCGGTTCGCCAGTACGACGTTGGTGAGGCGGCAGCCGGGGCGGATCAGGCAGTCCTCTCCGATGCGGCACTCCCCCTCGAGGATCACGTCGGGATAGATCACGGTGTCCCTCCCGACTCGGGCGAGGGGATCGATCCAGGTCCTCTCAGGGTCGAGCAGGCTGACCCCCTCCTCCATCAGCTGCTGCGCCTTCCGCCGGTAGAGCGTCCGGCTCGCGAGGGCGAGCTCCGAGCGCGTGTTCACCCCGAGCACCTCGCCCGCGTCCGAATGCCTCAGGGCCCCGACCTTTTCCCCCTGCGCCAGCAGGATGCGCACGGCGTCCGTCAGGTAGTACTCCTTCTGGGAGTTGTCGGGGCGGATTCTCCGTAGGGCCGCGAAGAGCTTTGCCGGCTCCGCGCAGTAGATGCCGCAGTTGATCTCGCGGATCTTGCGCTCCGCGACGGTCGCGTCCCGCTCCTCGACGATGCGCGAGACGTGGCCGGCTTCGTCCCGGACGACTCGGCCGTACCCGGTCGGGTCGTCCACCTCGGTCGTGGTCAAGGTCAGGGCCGCGCCGGAGCGCCGGTGGAGCGAGAGGAGGGAACGGAGGGTGAGGAATCGAAGGGTCGGGAGGTCTCCGTTCAGGATCAGGAGCGTCCGCCCCGCCGAGGCGCCGAGCGCCGGCGCCGCCTGCATCACGGCGTGGCCGGTCCCGCGCTGCTCCGTCTGATCCACGAAACCGTCCACGAGGTTCTCGAGCACGGCCCGCACCGCGTCGCGCTGGAATCCCACGACCGCGAGCAGCCGGTCGGGCCGGAGGGCCCGGGCGGCCCGCACCACGTGGGTGACCATCGGCTCGCCCGCAACGGGGTGCAGGAGCTTGATCGTCTTCGACCGGAGACGTTTTCCCTGACCCGCGGCCAGGACCAGGACGGCGGGGGCCGGCGGCGGGGGGGCCACGGTCACGCTCCGGCGGCGGAGGGCTCGATCACGTCGATGAACGAAGCCTCGTCCCGGACGGGTTCGAAGGCCGCGTCCTGGGCGGCCTGGAAGCGGAGATGAGGAAGGAGGGAGACCGCGCGACGCAAGTCGACGGCGGCCGCTTCCGCGTCGCGGAGAGCGGCGTGGGCCGCCGCGCGCGCGTACCAGTAGCTCGCCTCGCCGGGCTCTTCGGCGACGGCGGCATCGAGAAGGGCCATCGCTTCCTTCGGGCGGCCCTCGTTCAGCCTGACGACCGCCACGAGGTACCGCTCTTCGGCGGTTCGCGGCGCTGGGGTGTCGGTCGCGATCCGGCGGGCGCAGGCTCCGGCCCAGGTGCGAGCCCGATCCGAAAGGACAGGCTCGTTCCGGTTCTCCGCGGCGAGCGCGAGGAACCGTTCGCGCGCTTCGACGAAGGCGCCCTTCCGCATCATTTCGAGGGCGCTCTCGTACGCGGCGAGGGCGCTTTCGAACGCCTCGGTGTCCTGACCTCGGAACTCGCCCCCTGCGGGGACTTCCCTGGCTCGACCCTTCGACTTCTTGCTGCTGGGCATCCGGCGGGAACCTCCGACCTCCCCGACCTCGGGGAAGATCGCGCCATCATAGCGAACGGCGAGGTCGGCGTACAGGAGGAGGGCCGAAGGGGGCGGCGGCGCTACAATCCGCGCGATGAGAGGCCTCGTCGCGCTCGGATCCGACCTCGGCGACCGTCTCGGCGCCCTGCGCGCCGGGATCGCGGGAATGGCGCGGCGGGGAATCGAGGTCTCGGCCCTGTCTTCCGTGTGGGAGACGGAACCGGTCGATGTTCCGGGGTCGACCGGATTCCTCAACATGGCGGCGGCGATCGAGGTGCCGGATGCGATCGAGCCCGAGGAGGTGCTCTTTCGCCTCAAAGAGGTCGAGCGGGAGATCGGGGGTCGCCGGCGGGGGCGGAACCGCTCCCGCGTCCTCGACCTCGACCTCCTCGTCCTCGGCGGCCGGATCGTCGAGACGGAACGCTTGACGCTTCCGCACCCGCGCATGTGGTCGCGACGGTTCGTGCTCGCGCCCCTGGCGGAGATCGAGTCCGATCTCCGCGATCCGCGGACGGGGAGAACGGTCGTCGAGACGCTCGCGCTCCTTCCCGATCGTCCGTGGGCGAAGAACGCGGGACCGCTTGCTCCCCGCGAGCGAGCGCCCGTATACTCCGGCCGTCTATGAAATTCCGGTCCATCGCCGTGGAAGGGCCGATCGGAGTCGGGAAGACTTCCTTCGTGGAGCTTCTCGTGAAGAAGTTCGAGGCGAATCGGGCCCTCGAGCAGGTCGACAATCCGTTCCTCCGCGACTTCTACCACGACAAGCCGGGGACGGCGTTCCAGACCCAGCTCTTTTTCCTGCTTTCCCGTTACCGGCAGTTGCTCGATCTCAAGCAGCGCGATCTGTTCCGGCAGGTCACGATCTGCGATTACATCTTCCCCAAGGACAAGATCTTCGCCTACCTGAACCTCGACGACAGCGAGTTGATGATCTACGACAAGCTCTACGCGTTGCTCGAGCCCCAGGTGCCGAAACCCGATCTCGTGATCTTCCTGCAGGCGGACACGGCGCGCCTGATGGAGCGGATCCGTCGCCGGAAGCGCGACTACGAGTCGGAGATCTCCGAGGCGTACGTCAACGAGGTCAACAAGGCCTACAACTACTTCTTCTTCAACTACACCTCCACGCCGCTACTCGTGATCAACACCAGCGAGATCGACTTCGTCCACCAGGAAAACGACCTCGACGAGCTGGTCTCTCAGATCCGAAAGATGGAGCGGGGTGTGCAGTACTACCGCCCGCTGGGCTCGTCGGCTTAGCGGACGGCCGCCGGCGACAACGAGGCCCGCGTCACCCGACCCCGCCGGGGCGGGCAGGCAAGGAGGCCGCTCGTGATCACCGTACCCGAGTTTCGATCGAAGAAGGGAGCCGCTCGGCTGGTCGTGCTCACCGCGTACGACGCGGCGACGGCGGCGCTCGCCGAGGCGGCCGGCGTCGACGCGTTGCTCGTCGGGGACTCCCTCGGGATGGTCGTCCTGGGGCACAACAGCACGCTCCCGGTCACGATGGACGACATGGTGGCCCACACGCGCGCCGTGGCCCGCCGCCGGACGCACGCGCTCCTCGTCGCCGACATGCCGTGGCTCTCGTACCACCTCGGGGTGCAGGACGCCGTGCGCAACGCCGCGCGGCTCGTCCGGGAAGGGGGCGCGGACGCGGTGAAGCTCGAGGGGGGAGCCAAGCGCGTGCCGGTGATCCAAGCGATCCTCGACGCGGAGATCCCGGTCATGGGCCATCTCGGCCTCACCCCGCAGTCGGTCCTCCGGTTCGGCGGCTACAAGGTGCAGGGGCGGCGCGACGACGATGCGCGCGTTCTGCTCGAGGAGGCCGAGGCGCTCGACGCGGCGGGGATCTTCGCCCTCGTGCTGGAAGGGATCCCGGCCGATCTCGCGGCGCGGGTGACCGAGTCCGTAGGCGTCCCGACAATCGGGATCGGAGCGGGAGCGCGGTGCGACGGACAGGTTCTGGTGGTCCACGACCTGCTGGGGATGCTCCCCGGGGAGGTTCCAAAATTCGTCCGGAAGTACATGAACTTCCACGAGGAGGCGGGCCCCCCCCGCCCG
>CAZVOE010000006.1:0-45589 GCA_964628935.1 uncultured Acidobacteriota bacterium | reverse complement strand
CCACGCGGGGGGCCCCGGCGCGGTCGGGCGCGGGGCGGACGACGTTCGTAGGGGAGCGTTCCCCTCGGAATCGGAGAGCTACGGCTGATGGACGTCGTCCGCAGGATCCGCTCCATGAAGGAGATCGCCCGGCAGGCGAGGGCCGCGGGCCGGACGGTCGGCCTCGTGCCGACCATGGGCTACCTCCACGAGGGCCATCTCTCCCTCGTCCGGCGCGTGCGACAGGCGAGCGACCTCCTGGTCGTGTCGAACTTCGTCAACCCGACCCAATTCGGCGCCAACGAAGACCTCGACCGGTACCCGCGGGATCTCGCGCGCGACGCCGACCTGTGCATCCGCGAGGGCGTCGACGTGATGTTCGCGCCCGAGGTCTCGGAGATGTACCCGACGGGGGCCTGCACCTGGGTCGAGGTGGAGGGGCTCTCCACGCGTCTCGAGGGAGCCTCGCGGCCCGGGCACTTTCGGGGGGTCGCGACCGTCGTCCTCAAGCTCTTCGAGATCGTCCGACCCGACGTGGCCGCCTTCGGGCAGAAGGACGCCCAGCAGGCGATTCTCCTCCGGACGATGGCTCGCGATCTCATGCTCGACGTCGAGATCCTGGTCCTTCCCACCGTGCGGGACGAGGACGGGGTCGCGCTTTCGAGTCGGAACGTCCACCTGTCGCCGGAGGAGCGACGGGCGGCGCGGGCGATCCCGCGGGCCCTCGCGACGGCCGAGGAACGGATCGCGGCCGGGGAGCGCGACGCGGAGAAGGTGGAGAGCGCGGCGCGCGCCGTTCTCGAGGCCGAGCCGCTCCTGCGCGTCGACTACGTGACCGCGGTGGACAGCCTGAGGCTGCAGCCGATCTCGGTGATCGAGGGGGAGGTCCTCCTCGCGATCGCGGTCTTCGCGGGGCGGACGCGACTCATCGACAACGCGATCCTGCGGCTGTAGGCTTCGCCGATGGCCGAGTGCCCGCGCTGCCGCGCAGTCGTCTCCGCCGACGATCGATTCTGCCGGAGTTGCGGCGCGATCCAGCCGGCGGCCTCGGAAAGCCCGACGGTCGCGGCGCCGACACCGTCCGGGATCGGCTGGGGCCGGAGGACGAGCGGCGCGCGGTTCGCCCCCGGCTCTCTCCTCGCCAGCCGTTACCGGATTCTCGCTCCCGTCGGACGGGGCGGGATGGGGGAAGTGTACCGGGCCGACGACCTGACGCTCGGCACGCCGGTCGCCGTGAAGATCCTGTCCGCTTCGGTCGCCGAAGATCCGGGCGCTCTGGATCGGCTGCTCGACGAGGTCCGCCACGCGCGGGAGGTGTCCCACCCGAACGTCTGCCGGGTGCACGACGTCGGCGAGGCGGACGGGATCCACTTCCTGACGATGGAGTACGTCGACGGGGAGAACCTCGCGGTCCTCCTGCGCAGGATCGGACGACTCCCTTCCGACAAGGCGATCGAGATCACGCGCCAGCTCTGCGCGGGGCTCGCCGCCGCCCACGACAGGGGGCTCCTCCACCGAGACCTCAAACCCGAAAACGTGATGCTCGACGGGCGTGGGACCGTCCGGATCACCGACTTCGGCCTCGCCGTGCTCGCCGGACGACTGCGGCCCGAGGACCTTCGCTCCGGGACGCCGGCCTACATGGCACCGGAGCAGCTCGAGGGAAGAGAGGCGACGGTGCGGAGCGATCTCTTCGCCCTGGGCCTCGTCGTGCACGAGATGGTGACGGGAAGGCGGGTCTTCGACGCCGAGACCCCGGAGGAGTTCGACCGGCAGCGGAGGTCCTTCGACCCGCTGACCACGGCCTCCGGCCTCGAGGCGACCGATCCGGCTCTCGAGGACGTCGTGCGCAGGTGTCTCGATCCCGATCCGTCCCGAAGACCCCCATCGGCGCGCGCCGTGGCGGCGGCGCTCCCAGGAGGCGATCCCCTCGCGGCGGCGCTCGAGGCCGGAGAGACGCCCTCTCCCGACCTCGTGGCCGCGGCCGGCGCCGATCGCTCGATTCGCGGACGTTCGTCTACGCAGCCCTCGCGACGTTTCTCGCCTGTCTCGTCGCCACGTTCTCGCTCGGCGCCCGGCATGTCGTCCTCGCCGAGGCCTTCCCGATCCGGTCGGGGGAGGCGTTCGCGGAGCGGGCGCGGGATCTCGTCGTCCGGGTCACCGGCGAGAACGCGCTCGCCCGGGACGAGGCCCACGGTTTCGCCGGCGTCGCCGAGGGCCTTTTCTGGCTCGAACGGTGGAACGTCGATCCTGCGCGGTGGGACCTTCTCGCGAGCCGCCGTTTCGGTTCCCTCGCGTTCTGGTACCGCACGAGCCCGCGCTCCCTCAAGGCCTGGAACCCGCTCGGCATCGTCGGACCGACGAATCCACCGCCGTTCGACGTCTCGGGGGCGGTCGGCGTCCAGTTCGACGAGGGAGGGCGCCTGCTCGCCTTCCACAGGGTGCCGCCGCAGGTGGAGGAGACGCCCGCCGAGAACGCGCCGCGCGAGGCCGACTGGAGGACTCTCCTCGAATCGGCGGGGTTCCCGGCGGAACGACTCGTCGCATCCGAGCCTCGCTGGCTGCCCCCGGTCCACGCCGACGCGCGCGCCGCGTGGGAAGCCTCCGACCCGAGTCTGCCAGGGATCGCCTTCCGGATCGAGGCGGCTTCCTACCGAGGAAGCCCGGTCTATTTCCAGGTCGTGGCGCCCTGGGTGCGGCCGAGCCGCATGCAAGAGCCCGAGCCCCCGGGGCGCTGGGACCAGGTCCGAAGGAACGCGAACCTGATCCTCCTGCTCTTCGGGCTCGGCGCCGCGATGGTGCTCGCGTGGAGGAATGCCCGTCTCGGCCGTGGGGATCAGCGCGGCGCCACCCGGATGGCGCTCGGCGTGCTCGCGGTCTTCCTCGTCGGCTGGGCCCTCCGCGCCGACCACCAGTTCGACCTCGAGGAGGAGTGGGACCTGTTCCTTCAGGGGACGGCGATCGGGCTGTTCCTCGCCGCGCTCGTCTGGCTCGTCTACCTCGCCCTCGAGCCGATCGTGCGGCGACGGATCCCTCACGCGCTGATCTCGTGGACCCGGCTCCTCTCCGGCGCGTGGCGGGACCCGCTCGTCGGCCGCGACATCCTCATCGGAGCGGCCGCCGCGTCCGCGGTGACGCTCGTCGTTCTCCTCGGCCGCGCGATCCCCGCCGCATTCGGGCTCGACCCGGGCGCCCCCCTTCTCCCCGAGGCGGAAACGCTCCGCGGAGCCCGCCGGACCCTCGGAGCCCTCGCGGGGGCACCGGTCCAGGCGGTCATCACCCCGGCGCTCCTCCTCTTTCTCCTCGCGGGCCTCCGGCAGGTTTCGAGGCGCCCGTGGGTCGCCGCCTGCATCCTCGGAGCCCTCCTCACTCCCCTGTTTTCCGGAGGATCCGGCGGATCCGTCTGGCTGAACATCCTCCTCGCCGCGATCCTCGTCGCGATCTTCGTCGGCACGCTCGCATGGGCCGGGTTCCTCGCGCTCGTGGTCCTCGTCCTCGTCTTCCAGTGGCTCGTGATTGCGCCCTGGTCCCTCGATCCCCGGGCCTGGTGGTTTCCGGCGACCGTCGCGTGCGCGGGAGCCGCCGTTCTGCCCGCCGCCCTGGGCTTTTGGGTGGCCGTGGCGGGCCGGCCGGTGTTCGACGGATTCGGCAACAGGGGCTGATCGGGAGCCTCGGTTGTCCCGGTTTCCGGTTGCCACTACAGTACTTCCGGCCCGGCGCCCATCCCGGCAGGGAGGGCGACCGGTTCCGAAAGGAGACCTGGGTATGAACCGAGAGATGCTCCGCGCCAAGATCCACCGGGTCACGGTGACGGATTGCGACGTCGAGTACGAGGGGAGCGTCACCCTCGACGTGGGCCTCATGGAACAGGCAGGGATGGTTCCTTACGAGCGCGTCGAGGTCTACGACGTCGACAACGGGAGCCGTTTCGCCACCTACCTCATCGAGGGCCCGCGCGGGAGCGGGATGTGCGCCGTCAACGGCGCCGCCGCCCGGCTGACCGCCCCCGGCCACAAGGTCATCCTGGCGACCTACTGCACGCTGGCGGAGGAGAACGTCCCGGACCACGCGCCGCGAATCGTCCTCGTGGACGCCGACAATCGCGCGACGGTCGTCAAGAGACACGAGGGGGCGGGGGTGCGGGTCCCGACCTGATTCAGCGCTTGTCCCCCGGCCCTCCGAACCTCGCCTCGAAATCGGCGACGAGGCCCGCGAAGACTCGGGCGGTGCGCTCGCGGGTCTCCCGGAGCGTCGTGTCGGTGTCGATCACGTAGTGGGCGACCTCCAACTTCGCTTCGAGCGGGGCCTGGACCTCGATCCGCCGGACCGCGTCCTCGGGGGTCATCCCGTAACGCGTGACGAGACGCGCGATCTGGGCGTCGCGACTGCAACGAACGACGACGAGACGGTCGAACCGCAGGTAGAGGCCGGTTTCGACGAGGAGGGCCGCCTCGAGGACCACGATCGTCGCGTGCCCGCGGAGGAGGTAGAGCCCGATGCGGCGCTCGACCTCCGGCAGGATGCGGGGGTGGATGATCGCGTTGAGGTCGGCCAGGGCGGCGCGATCCCGAAAGACGATCGCGCCGAGCCGTTTTCGGTCGACATCCCCTCCGGAATCGAGGATCCCGTCTCCGAACCGCGCGACCACGTCGGCGTGGGCCTCGCCTCCCTTCGCGATCAGTTCGTGGGCGATCCGGTCCGCGTCGAGCACGAGCGCGCCCATCTCGGCGAGGAACCCCGCGACCGTCGTCTTGCCGCTGGCGATGCCGCCCGTGAGACCGACGCGCAGGATCGGGCGCGACGTCACCGCGAACGGCTCCCCTCGATCGACGCGAGGGCGGCCTCGACCGTGTTGCGGAGGAGCATGGCGATCGTCATCGGACCGACCCCTCCCGGAACCGGGGACAGCCACGATGCCTTCGTCGCGACCTCGGCCGCGAGGACGTCTCCGGTCAGCCGGTTCCGGCCGGTGGTCGGATCGGAGACCGAGTGGATTCCGACGTCGACGACGACCGCGCCGGGGCGGACGAACGCTCCGGTCACGAATTCCGGCCGTCCGATCGCGGCGATCAGAAGGTCGGCGCGGGAAGCGATTTCCGCGAGCCCCTCGGTCCGCGAATGGCACACCGTGACGGTGCAGTGCTCGCGGAGGAGAAGGACGGCCATCGGCTTCCCGACGATGTCGCTCCGCCCCAAGACGCAAGCGTGGCGCCCCGAGAGCGGGATCGCGTGCCGCTTCAGGAGCTCGATCACCCCTCTCGGAGTGCACGGAACGAGGCCGGGGAGGCCGATCAGGAGCCGCCCGGCGTTCACGGGATGGAATCCGTCGACGTCTTTCGCGGGATCGATCGCCTCGAGGATCTTCCGCGTGTCGACGCCGTCGGGCAACGGGAGCTGGACGAGGATCCCGTGGACGTCGGGGTCGGCGTTCCGCCGTCGAACGGCGGCGAGGATGTCCGCTTCCGACGAGGCCGCCGGAAGGCGAAGCACCTCGCCGCGGATCCCGGCGTCGCGAGCGGCCCTCTCCTTGTTGCGGACGTAGATCGCGGAGGCGGGGTGGTCCCCGACGAGGATCACCGTGAGTCCCGGGACGACCCCCCGCGCCCGCAGGCGGTCGCACTCCTCGCGGATCTCGGCTCGGATGGCGGCGGCGGTCGCTTGACCGTCGAGAATGCGCGCGCTCGGGGTCGTGGAGTCCATCGCGGGCACCGGAGCGCGAGGGTACCACGGACCGTGGTTTGGTCCCGATCACCGGCCGTGCTATTCCTTCCGGGATTCGGGGAGAGGTGGAGGAGTCGCGATGAATCCGCGTAAATGGATCGGAATCGTCCTGCTGGCCCTGGGAACCGCGGCGCTCGCGGGGCGGGGGTTCTCGTACACGCGGGAGACCCACGAGAAAAAGCTCGGGCCGGTCGAGTTCTCGGTGAAGGAGAAAGAGCGGGTCGAAATCCCGGTCTGGGTCGGGATCGTCCTGGTCGCGGGGGGAGCCGCCGCGATCCTCGTCCCGGCGCGGAAACGGGCCGAGTAGGAGGCGCCGCGGTTCCGATGTCTTTGGACGAGATCGTCATCCGGGGCGCCTCGGAGCACAACCTCAAGCGGATCGATCTCCGCCTACCCCGCAACAAGCTCGTGGTCCTGACCGGGGTGTCGGGGTCCGGGAAGTCGTCGCTCGCGTTCGACACGCTGTTCGCGGAGGGGCAACGCCGCTACGTCGAGTCGCTCTCCGCGTATGCCCGGCAGTTCCTCGAGCAGATGGAGAAGCCGGACGTCGAGTCGATCGACGGGCTCTCGCCCGCGATCTCGATCGAGCAGAAGACGACCTCCAAGAACCCTCGCTCGACCGTCGGCACGGTCACGGAGATCTACGACTACCTACGGGTCCTCTTCGCCCGCGCCGGCCGGCCGCACTGCTGGTCGTGCGGAAAGCCGATCGCCTCGCAGAGCGTCCAGCAAATCGTCGACTCGGTTCTCGCCCTTCCGGAGGGGAGCCGGGTCCAGGTGCTCGCCCCGATCGTTCGGGGGCGGAAGGGGACGTACCGGAAGGAGCTCCGGGAGGCGGCGGCGAAGGGGTTCGTTCGTGCGCGCGTCGACGGGGAGGTCCGGGAACTCTCGGACGCGATCGAGCTCGACAAGCAGCGCAAGCACACGATCGAGATCGTCGTCGACCGGCTGACCGTTCACGCCGATCTCCGCGGACGGCTCGCCGACTCGGTCGAGACGGCGCTCGATGCCGCCTCCGGCCTCGTGACCGTGACGGTGGACGGACGCGAGGATCTCCTCTTCTCCCGCCACCTCGCCTGCCCCGACTGCGGCGTCTCGGTTCCGGAGCTGGCGCCCCGGATGTTCTCGTTCAACTCCCCCTACGGAGCGTGTTCGGGCTGCGACGGCCTCGGCGTCAAGCGGACGTTCGATCGCGATCTCCTCCTTCGCGACCCCGACAAGAGCGTGAGGGAGGGGGCGCTCGGGTGGGGTGACGCGAACTGGTTCCAGGTCCTCGAATCGAGCCTCTTCCGCGCGTTCAAGATCCCGCCGGCGACGCCGTACCGCGATCTCCCCGCGGGTTTCCGGAAGATCCTCTGGGAAGGGGCGGGGGAGCGGGAGTTCGAGTTCCGCTGGAAGGGGAAGTCGAGCGTTTACGCGTGGAAGCGGAGGTGGGAAGGGATCCTGCCGCTTCTCGAGCGGCGCTACCGGGAGACCGACTCGGAATCGCGGAGGGAGGAGCTCGAGAAATTCATGTCGTCTCACCCGTGCGCCGACTGTTCCGGGGCCCGGCTCCGGAAGGAGAGCCTCGCCGTGCGGGTCGGCGGACGGAACATCGCCGAGCATGTCGCGATGTCCGTCGGAAAGGCCCTCCGTTTCTACGAGTCGCTCGTGCTCGAGCCGCGCGAAGAAGCGATCGCGGCGCCCGTGCTCAAGGAAGTGCGGGAACGACTCGGTTTCCTCGCGAACGTCGGACTCGGTTACCTGACGCTCGACCGCAGTTCGGCGACCCTTTCGGGGGGGGAAGGACAGCGGATCCGCCTCGCGACCCAGATCGGCTCCCGGCTGACGGGGGTCCTGTACATTCTCGACGAGCCTTCGATCGGCCTGCACCAGCGGGACAACCGGCGGCTCCTCGATACGTTGCTCGCCATGCGCGACCTCGGGAACACCGTGATCGTCGTCGAGCACGACGAGGAAACGATCCGGTCGGCCGACTGGGTGGTCGACCTCGGGCCGGGGGCGGGGGAGTCGGGAGGGGAGGTCGTCGCGGAGGGCCCCCCTGCCGCGATCGAGGCGAATCCGCGTTCGCTGACCGGCGCGTACCTCTCGGGAAGGGAGCGGATCGAGATCCCCGCGCGAAGGCGTTCCGGGAACGGGAAGGCCCTCCGCGTCGAAGGGGCGAGCGAGCACAACCTCAAGAACGTCACGGTCGACTTTCCCCTCGGAACGTTCACGTGCGTGACCGGCGTCTCGGGGTCCGGGAAGAGCACCCTCGTGAACGAGATTCTCCACCGCGCTCTCGCGCGCGCCCTTCACCAAGCCGAGGGGCTCCCGGGAGCACACCGCCGGATCCGAGGGATCGAGCACGTCGACAAGGTCATCGACATCGACCAGTCTCCGATCGGGCGCACGCCGCGCTCGAACCCGGCGACCTACGTCGGGCTCTTCACGCCGATCCGAGAGCTGTTCTCCCAGGTCCCGGAATCGCGCGCCCGCGGGTACAAGCCGGGACGGTTCTCCTTCAACGTCCGGGGAGGGCGCTGCGAGGCGTGCGAGGGGGACGGGGTCCTCAAGATCGAGATGCACTTCCTGCCCGACGTCTACGTCACGTGCGACACCTGCCACGGACGACGGTACAACCGAGAGACCCAAGAGATCCTCTACAAGGGGAGGAACATCGCCGACGTCCTCGACATGACGGTTCACCAGGGCCTGGAGTTCTTTCACGCCGTCCCCCAGATCCGGGAGAAGCTGAAGACGCTCCAGGACGTGGGCCTGGGCTACATCCGCCTCGGCCAACCGGCGACGACGCTCTCGGGGGGCGAGGCGCAGCGGATCAAGCTCTCGAAGGAACTCTCGCGCCGCGCCACCGGCCGTACGGTCTACCTGCTCGACGAGCCGACCACCGGCCTCCACTTCGACGACATCCGCAAGCTCCTTTCGGTCCTCGGCAGGCTCGTCGACCAGGGGAACACCGTGATCGTGATCGAGCACAACCTCGACGTCATCCGGGCCGCCGACTGGGTCATCGATCTCGGTCCCGAGGGAGGGGACGAAGGGGGCCGGGTCGTCGCCGCGGGCACGCCGGAAGACGTCGCGCGCGTCCCGGAGTCGAGAACCGGCGCGTTCCTCGCGGACCTCGTCGGGGCGGCCGAGGGAAGGGGCGGTCGTTGACACGATTTCCGCCGTCGGCCTAGCATGCACGGCTACTCGGGGCAGTCACCCACCGCTGGAGCCGCGAAATGTCGAAGCTGAAGAGCCGCCTGGCCGAGAAGATCCCCCAGTTTCGCGCCGAGATCGCGGAGGTCCTCAAGGAGCACGGGAGCAAGTCGCTCGGCGAGTGCACGGTCGCCCAGGCGTACGGCGGCATGCGAAGCCTCAAGTGCATGGTCACCGAGACCTCCGCGGTCGACCCGGAGGAGGGGATCCGCTACCGCGGCTACACGATTCCCGAACTCCAGAGAAAGCTCCCGAAGGCCCGGGGCGGGTCGGAACCCCTTCCCGAGGGGGTCTTCTGGCTTCTGCTCACGGGGGACCTTCCGACCGACGAGGAGGTCGAGGACGTCCGCGCCTCCTGGCGGGCCCTCGAGGCCCTCCCCGGCCACGTCGGAGCGGTTCTCGATGCGTTGCCGGTCGACACCCATCCCATGACCCAGCTGTCGACGGCGATCCTCGCGCTCCAGCCGGAGTCCTTGTTCGCCCACCGCTACCGGGAAGGGATGCCGAAGAGCGAGCACTGGGACGCGATGTTCGACGACGTCATGCTCCTGATCGGCCGCCTCCCCTCGATCGCGGCCTATATCTATCGGAGGAGCTTCAAGGGGGGGCTCCATCTCGCTCCGCCGGACCCGAAGCTCGACTGGTCGGCAGCGCTCGCCCACCGGATGGGGGTCCCCGGCGAACCCTTCCGAGAGATGCTCCGCCTCTACCTCACGATCCACGCCGATCACGAGGGAGGGAACGTGAGCGCCCACGCGGTGCACCTGATCGGTTCGGCGCTCTCCGATCCGTACTACTGCCTTTCCGCGGGGATGAACGGCCTCGCGGGGCCCCTCCACGGCCTCGCGAACCAGGAGGTGATGCGCTGGATCGTCGGCGTGAAGGAAAAGCTCGGCGGGGGCGTTCCCTCGAAGGAGATCCTGCGGGACTTCGTCTGGGAGACCCTCCGGTCGGGTCAAGTGATCCCTGGGTACGGCCACGGAGTGCTCCGTGTCACGGACCCGCGCTACACCGCTCAGCGCGAGTTCGCCGAGAAGCACCTCCCCGACGACGAGAACTTCCAGATCGTCAAGATGCTCTACGAGGTCGTCCCGCCCATCCTGATCGAGCAGGGGAAGGCGAAGGATCCCTGGCCGAACGTCGACGCCCACTCGGGGGTCCTCCTCGTCCATTACGGGGTGACCGAGTACGACTTCTACACGGTCCTGTTCGGGATCTCACGGGCGATCGGAGTCCTCGCGTCCCTCGTCCTCGACCGCGCGCTCGGGTTCCCGCTCGAGCGGCCGAAGAGCGTGACGACCGCCTGGATCAAGCAGAAATTCGCGGTCGGGGCGTAGGCCGGAAGGGCGGGGCGCTCACGGGCACGCGGCCCCGGACCGAGTCCGGGGGGTGCCGTCGGACGCGGCCCCGGCGCTCGACTCGACCCCGGACGGGTTGACCGCGGTCACGAGGTACGAAAAGAGCTCGCCCGGCGCGGGGTTCATGGGGTCCCCCCCGGGCCACGCGGTGTCCGCGCGCTGGTGGATGCACTCGAACGTACCGCTTCCGTCGCCGAACGAGCGGTAAACCTTGTACGAGGCGATCGGGTGATCCGAGGTCCCCGCGAGGTTCTCCCAGGTCCAGTCGCCCGTCCGTTCGAGTCGGAGCGGGGTGGCCCCCGCCCCCGACACCTCGAGGTTCGGGAGGACGGGGACGATCTTGAAGATCTCGCCGTCGCGATCGACGATATAGAGTTCGCCCCTCGCGTCTTCCCCGAACGAGGTGACGAGTCCGATCGTGGTGCCTCCTCCGGGTGCGAGCTCCGTCGTTCGGTCGCGCTCCTCCGTGACGGACGGGGGAGGTCCGGGGACGATCCGGAACGACCGGATGAACGCCTGGCAGTAGTCGGCGTAGAAGTAGGTCCCCGAGAGATGGGGCATCCGGCAGCCGCGGTACACATAGCCCCCCGTCACCGAGCAGGGGTTCGGGCTTCCGTTCGCGTAAACCAGGACCGGACCGACGTAGGAAGGGAGAGAGCAGGTTCCTTCGTTGCCGCACGAGGGGTTCGGGCAGACGTTCCCCTCGTAGGGATCCCATCCGTAGTTCTCGCCCCCCGCGCTCGTCCCCGGCCTCCAATCGATCTCCTCCCACGCCCCCTGCCCGACATCGCCGATGTAGAGATCTCCGTTCGACCGATCGAACGACCAGCGCCAGGGATTTCGGAGGCCGTACGCCCAGATCTCGTCGAGGAACGAGGCGTTCCCGACGAACGGATTGTCCGGCGGGATCGCGTACGGGAGCGAGTCGACGTCGATGCGGTGCAATTTCCCCAGGAGCGAACCGCCGTTCTGGGCGTTCTCGGACGAATCGCACGAGCCTCCGCCGTCTCCGGTCCCGATGTAAAGATGCCCGTCACCGGGGCCGAAGGCGATCATCCCGCCGTTGTGGTTCCCCTGCGCGGGATGATTGAAGAGGATCACGCTCTGGCGGGAGGTCGGGTCGGCCACATCCGGATCGGACGAGACCGTGTATCGGGCGACCTCGTTGTTGCCCGACGTGTTCGTGTGGTAGACGAAGAACCAGCCGTTCGCGGCGTAATTCGGATGGAAGGCGAGGCCGAGGAGCCCTTCTTCGTTGTTCCCCAGATCGGCCGGAGACCGGACGATCGCCGAAAGGTCGAGGAACGGCTGCGCCAGGAGCTGCCCGTTCTTGCGCACGCGGATCCTGCCGTCCTGCTCGACGAGGAAGAGGCGGTCGACGTCGCCGGGCGGGGAGACGGCAAGGACCGGCCGGGTGAGGCCCGAAACGATGCGAACGGTGGTCAGCGGCGTGTCCGACGCCTCCGAGATGCCCTCACAGAGGGATGCTCCGGCCGTCGGAGCGGGGAGCGAAAGCGCGAGAGCGCCTGCGAGCACGCGAGAGCGCATGGTTCCTCCTCCCGAGATCGATGGAGACTTTGTACGCCGGAAGAGGGGGGAACGGCAAGGCTCGTTCATCCGTTCGTGACTTCGTCGAGGTTCTTGACGAGGCCGGCGTACCGCTTCTCGATCCGGAAACCGTAGCCGTAGAAGTACTGCGGGCGGAAGAATCCCGTCGTGACCGTCTTCACGCCGGCGGCGCGGAGCCGGCTGAAAAACTCCTTCATCAGGCCGTCGGCGACGCCCTTCCTGCGGAAGCGGTCGGCGACGACGATCTTCTCGAGGTGGGCCGAGCGCCCCTCGTTCTCGATCTCGTAGAAGATCCCGCCGATCAGGATCCCGCGTTCGTTGAGCGCGACCAGGTAGCGATGCTCGGGCCGGAATCGGACGTCGAGCCGCGCCGACAGGAAGAGGCGGTGCAGGCGTCCAACCTCCTTGGGGTTGAGCGCGTGCCGGACCTGGAACGGAGTGCCCTCCTGGTCCTCGAGGGTCACCACGACCTCGCTCGCGAGCTGCCCCGTGACTCCCGCCTGGACGAACCCGGCCGCGTCCTCCGGCCGGAGGTGCGGGTAGGAGAGTCGGGCGAGGAAATAGTCGTCGTCGGCGGGCAGTTCGAGTCTCGCGCGGAGGTCGGCGACCGCGTCCGGAAGGACGTCCCCCGAGATCTCGCGGCGGCGGAGCCTGAAGATGATCTCGTCGAGACCGGTCCCGAGCGCCTCGGGGGAGTCGCGGAAGACGGTTTCGCGGAAAAAGCGCGCGCGCGTCTCCGGATGGTCCGCCATCAGGCGCTCGAGCCGGTACGTCTCCCAGAACTCCTGCAGGGTCCGGGCGCGGGCCTGCGGTGTCGGGTCCACGGACAGTCGCGCCCACCGGCGGTACCGCTCGATCGCGAAGTAAAGGCGCAAGGGGAGGAATCCACGGGCTTCGACCTGACGTACGAAGCCGACGAGCGATTCGCGCAGACCGTCGGGAAGGGGCTCTCCCTCGCGGTGGAGGAGCTCGCGCAGAGCGCGAAGTCCCTCCGCCTCTCCGACGACCTCGAGGAACGCGGAAAGGACGATATTCCAGCGGACGAGTCCCCTGAGCGCCGGATGGGCCTCCTCGACCGGCGCGGCGAAGGATTCCCGGAAGCTGCGGAACATCGACGCGATCCCCTCGTGCGGGCGCACCTTCGACACCGCGAGGATTCGCGCCCCTGCCTGGTAATCGTGGGGCGGCACAACGACGTTCTCGGGGACCGGTGGGTCGATCTCGACCTTGCGGCCCGTCCGGTTCCAGAAGTCGACGTGCGCCGCGAGAGCGCTCCACGCGAGGTAGGGCCAGAGGACTCTCAGGCGGTCGACGTCCTCCGCCTTGCGGGAGAAGCGCCGGAGGGTTCGGTCGAGCGTCTCGCCGACGACGTACGCCTCGCTCCAGATTCCGTACTCGGGCCAGTACCCTCCGAAGTCCTCGACGAGCGGGGCTTCCCCCTCGCGCTGGGCGCCGCAGAGAACGAGGTAGTCGATCTCGTCCCGGATCTCCTCCGGCGCGAGGCCCGTGAGAACGCTCGCCGCGAGGTCGTAGGATCCTTGGAAGCGGGTCTGGACGGTGACCCGGTACACGTTCCGCCCGTGCCTCGCGCCGATCGGGCGGACGTAGATGCCTCCCGGAGGGATGTCCGAGAGCCGCGGGAGCGCACCGCGCGAGAAGAGGAAGATCCCCTCGCGGAGGAATGCGGTCGAGCGAATGCCGGAGAGGAGGCGGCGCGCGTCTTCGGCCGGGACCTCGTCGTCGAAGACCACGACGTCTTCCCAGCGATACTCGGTTCCCGACTCCGGATCGACGGCGAGGAGCCCGCTCGGGCCGAGCCACTCCCGGAAGCCCCGCTCCATGTCCTCGATCGCGCTTCTCGCCTCCTCCCGGAACTGAGACCTCTCTCCGAAGCGCATCAGACGGACCAAGTGCGCGCGGAGGTGGCGGTACTCCGTCGGATGAGCGGCGCCGTACTCCGAAAGGAATCGCAGGATCGACCACGCGCGGCGGTCGGCCCCGCGACTCGTCTCCACGGCCGAGCCGGCGGCGCGCGCCTCATCGAGGAACGCCTCGAGCTTCGCCGCGGAGAGGGACTGCTCGGCGAGCGCGCGACGCGTCTCGGCGTCGAGCAGCACGCCCGGAGCCGCGAGGAAGCGGCGCAAGGTCTCGGAGAACCGCGATTCGTTCTCGGCCGGGGCGAGCGCCAGAAACGCCTTCCGGCGAACCGCGACCGACGGGGCCGCCGCGGCGCGGGCCAGCACCGTCCGCGCGGCAGCGGCGAGCGCGCTGTCCTCCCCGTCGATGACGGCTTCGAGAAAATCGACGGCGGCAAGCGCCCCGTGCTCGCTGGTCGACTCGAGCAAGAGGGCGGCGAAGTGGAGGCGGAGAAGGTCGGGGCGTCCCGCCGCGATCGCGGCGAGCAGGTCGCCGATCTCGGAGGGGTCGGTCTTGTACGGCGCGATCCTGGCGTGGCGCCGGATCGTGGCCCCGGCGCGCCCGGCCCGTTCGCGGGCCTTGGTGTCGAGCGGCGCGAAGTCGACGAGCTCGTCGTTTCCGAGCCACAGGGAGGGGGTCGTCAGAAGGACGCCGAGCTGGATCGGTTCCGGCGGGTGCCGGTAGACGAACGAGCCGATCTGGGTCACGCCCGCTTGGAGGCGCCGCACCCGGAGCGCGGTCCCCTCCGGAAGCTGGATGCGGTCGGAACCGATGCGGAGCTCCTGCGACGTCACGCCGAGCGCCTGGAAGAGCCAGTTGGGGAAGACGACGTCGCAGCCGCCGATCTTGAGATGAGCGCGCCGGTAGAGGAGGCGGATCGTCTCCGCGAAGTGCTCCTCGACGACCCGGCGGCGCGGGGTCCCCTTCGGGGTGAGCTCGCCGAGGTCGGGGTCGAGATCCCGCGGCAGAATGGCGAAGTCGACGATCCGCTCGAACGGGGCGACGAAGGCGTTCACCGAGGCGACGATCGAGCGGAAGTGTCCCTTGACTTCCTCCGGGGTCATCGAGGCGAGATCGAGCATCTTCGCCTCCGGATTCGGCCAGATCAGGGCCGTGTTGTACGGGCGATGGTCACCGACCAGGAATACGCGACCGACCGACTGGAAGTCGCGGAAGAGGTTCTCGATCCTCTGGGGGGCGATCGTCTCCCCCTTGATGTTCTTGTAGATCTCCTTCTTTCGGTCGACGAGACGCAGGTGACCGTCGGCGTCGGCCTGCATCAGATCCCCGGTGTGGAACCAGCCCTCCTCGTCGAAGGAGCGGAGCCCCTCGGGGGGGTCGAGGTAACCGGTCATCACGTAGGGACCGCGGATGCACAGTTCGCCGTCCTCGGCGAGCCGGGTCTCGATGCCGGGAAGAGCGTATCCGAGGGAGTCGTCCCGGTATTCGCCGCGCCGGGTCATGGTGATCCCACCGGTCGCCTCGGTCATCCCGAACCCGCTCATCAGCTCGATCCCGTTCCGCTGGAAAAAACGGAAAACCTCGCTGTCGAGATGGCCGGCCGCGGAGAGCCCCCAGCGGAGACGGCCGCCGGTCGTGCGCTTCACCGCATCTGAGATCTCCGCGTCGGACGCGGCGTCCGCGGGGGAGAGCGTGTCGATCGTCTCGTAGAGCTGGATCCACTTCTTGGGGACGCTGATGAAGACGGTGGGGCGGTGGCGCCGCATTCCCTGAACGAGGGCCTCGACGGAGGGGTTCTCGAGGAAGCAGTACTTCGCCCCCCAGAAAATGCAGCCGAGCATCTCGAGATAGCGGCCGAAGGTGTGAAACAGGGGCAGGTAGCAGAGGAACACATCGTCCTCGCCGATCTCCGGGATCGCGAGCGCGCGCGCGAACCGTTTGTAGACGAGGTTCCGGTGCGAGAAGCAGATTCCTTTCGGCTTCCCCGTCGTCCCGGACGTGTACATGACGGTCGCGAGGTCGAAGACGCCGACCGCGAGGGAGGCCCGTGCGATCTCCTCGCCGGGCACGCGAGAGGCGCGCGCGGCGATCTCGTCGAGCGAGACGACGCCGCGGCCGTTGGCGAGTGCGGGGTCCATCACGATGACGTGCTCGAGCTCGGGGAGGCTCTCGCGGTTGCGCAGGACCTTCGCGAGCTGCTCTCGCTCCGAGGCGACGACCGCCCGGGCCCGCGAGTGGGCGAGCATGTAGCCTACGTCCAGCTCGGTGGCATTCCCCGGGATCACGACGTCGACGATCCCCGAGGTCAGGCACGCGAGGTCGACGAGCGCCATCTCGATGCGGTTGTCCGAGAGGATCGCGACCCGCGGCGCAGGGCCGGACCCCGCGAGCGTGGCGTGGAGGCCGCGCGCGAGCGCCTCCACGCGGCCGGCGGTCTGGCGCCAGGATACCGGACGGGATCCGCCCGGAACCGGGACCTCGAAGAGCGCTTTCGACCCGTACAATTCGGCGCGCCTGCGGAAGAGCGGTCCGACCGTGTAGGCGGAGGCGTCGAGAACCCGGAGCACGAGGTCGGCCCACGGGTCGACGCGACCCTCCGCCACGATGCGTCGGAGGAGAACGGGGTGGCGGATCGCGTCGAGCCATTCCCACGCGTCCTCCCGTGGGCCCGGCATTTCGGCGAAGCGGGCCCCGAGGGACGCGAGGGCGTCGAGGTCGATGCGACCGAGGCGTTCGTCCCGCGTGCGCGGGTCGGACAGACCGCGGAGGAATTCCCGCGCCTCGTCCCCGGGTGCGGTGGGGACCGACGCAGGGGCCGCAGGGGAGAGATCGCCTTGCACGATGGGAGTATATAAAGTGGAGGGATGAGCGAGCTCCGCGTTTCCATCGTCCCCGTCGGAAAACTGGATGTCCACGAGATCGAGGAGTGCGCCGCGCGCGTCGTCAAGGTCCTGACCAAGCCGGTCGAGCTGCGGCAGCCGGCCCCGGTCCCGCGATCCTCCGAGGACGCCTCGCGGGGCCAGCACCGTTCGGCCCCGTTCCTTTCGGAGTTGCGGGCCGGATTCCCGAAACTCGCCGTCGCGAGGCTCGTCGGGGCCCCCGGTCCCGCCTCCCCGATGCCCGCCGCCACGTACGATGCGATCGTGTTCGTCACCGACGCCGACCTGTACCGTCCCAACACCGACGCCGTCTTCGGGGAGATCGAACCCAGGAGCCGCTCGGCCGTCCTTTCGGTCAAGCGCCTCCGAGAGGCCTTTTACCGGAGAAAGGCGGATCCCGCGAAGCAGCGGGCCCGCGTCGTCAAGGGGATCCTCCAGGCGATCGGGCGGATTCACGGCCTTCCCGACTGCCGGGATCCTCGGTGCGTCATGGCGCCCGTCGGCGCGCTCGCCGACCTCGATCTCAAGGGGGAGAAGTTCTGCGGCGCCTGCTGGAAGCGACTCACGACGGGGACGTTCCGACTCTAGAATCGATTCCTCAGAGGTCCTCATGATGGAATCCGCGCGACGGGAAGACGACGTCATCACCGTGATCCTCGGGGGCGGCCGCGGCACCCGGCTCGATCCCTTGACCCGGGAGCGCTCGAAACCGGCGGTCCCGATCGCGGGGAAGTACCGTCTGATCGACGTCCCGATCAGCAACTGCATCCACTCGGGGATGGAGCGGATGTTCCTCCTGACCCAGTTCAACTCGGTCTCGCTCCACCGCCACATCGTGCGGACCTACAAGTTCGACCTGTTCTCGAGGGGGTTCGTGCAGATCCTGGCCGCGCAGCAGACGCCGGGGAACGAGGCCTGGTACCAAGGAACCGCCGACGCCGTCCGGCAGAACCTGTCCATCATCTACGAGTCGCGGGGCGACTTCGTGCTCGTCCTCTCGGGCGACCACATGTACCGGATGGACTACCGGACGATGCTCGACGAGCACCTCGCCTCGGGGGCGGACGTCACGATCGCGGTCCTGCCTTGCTCCGCGGAGGAGATCTCCGAGTTCGGCGCGGTGCGGGTCGATGGACAAGGGCGGGTCGTCGAATTCCGGGAGAAGCCCCAGACGGCCGGAGACCGGGCGGGGATGGAGGCATCCCCGGATCTGCTCGCCCGCTTCGGTGCGCCGGCGGACCGGCCCTACCTCGCGTCGATGGGGATCTACCTCTTCGACAAGAAGGTCCTCGCGGAGGACCTGCGCAACGATTTGCGGGATTTCGGCCACCACGTGATCCCGGCGTCGGTCTCCGCCCGCCGGGTCCAGGCGTTCGTGTTCGACGGCTATTGGCGGGACATCGGCACGATCCGGGCCTTCTACGAAGCCCACATGGACCTCGTCCGTTCCGAGCCGCCCTTTTCTTTCTACGACCCGGACTGGCTCTTCTACACCCACCCGCGCTATCTCCCGGGAAGCCGCGTCTCGGGGACGCGCTTCAACGACTCCATTCTCGCGGAGGGGGCGATTCTGGACGGGTGTACCGTCGAGCAATCGGTGATCGGGGTGCGGAGCACGCTCCAGAGGGTCACCGTCCGCCGGTCCCTGATCATGGGGGCCGACCCCTTCTACCCGCCCGGGCCTCGCGGGGCTCCGCCGGTGGGAATCGGCGAGGGAAGCCTGATCGAGGACGCGATCGTCGACAAGAACGCGCGAATCGGGAGGAACGTGCGCATCTCCAACAAGCACGGGCGTCGAGATGCGCAGGGCCCAGGCTGGACGATCCGAGACGGGATCGTCGTCATCCCCAAGAACGCGGTCGTCCCCGACGGGACCACGATTTGATCGGGGACGGATCGCTCATTTTTTCTCCCACGCATCGACGCGGACCATGCCGAGATTCGGAAACGAGGTGTAGTGAACGTGGATCGTGTCGCCGACGGCCACGGTCCCCCGCCGTTCGGCCGTGATCGGGACGAAGGCGCTCCGCCCTCGAATGGAAACGACCGCAACCGCGACCGCTCGGGTCTCCGGAGCGACCGCACGCGGGTCGTCTCGGATTTCGAGGATCTCGCAATCCGCCTCGTCGGCGCGGTGGCCGACCTCCGGGTGAAACATCCGGATCCCGAGGGCGCCGATCATCACCACGAAAAAGACGACGATCGCCGCGCCCCCGATCCAGGCGAGGACCGTCCGGACGGGCGACGGCTTCGTCCTCTTGTGGGCGTGGAGGCCCGGCTTCCCGAGCCCGGTCAAGACCCCCTTGCGGTGGTGCCTCCCGCTCATCCCCCCCCTCCCACGAGCGCGGCCTGTCCGGTGTAGAAGGTCCCCGCGAGCGCCCCCGTCAAGAGCGTCGCGAGGGTCGACGCGACGAAGGCGCGCGGGCCGAGAGCCGCCAGGTCGTCCCGCCGCGAAGGAGCGAGCGCGGCAATCCCCCCGACGAAGATCCCGACCGAGGCCACGTGCGCGAAGCCGCAGAGGGCGTACGACAGGACGAGTAGGGTCCGCGGCTCGATCGCGTTCGCCTTGGAAAGCGCGGCGAGCTCTCCGTACGCGACCACTTCCGTGAGCACCGCTCTTTGTCCGAGGACCCGTGCCGCCTCCGGGAGGTCGGACGCGGGGAGGCCGAGGAGCCACGCGAGGGGGGTGAAGGCCCATCCGAGGAGCCGAGCGAGGTCGACGCCCACCGCCTTGGCGAGACCGAGGTCGACGATCGCGACGAGGCCGAGGACCGCGACCAGAAGCGTGGCGATGCCCGCGGCGAGCTTGAGCCCGTCCCACGCGCCCGCCGCGAGCGCCGCGAGGGCGTTCGCGCTCCGCTCCGTCTCGAGGGGAGGGACCCCGGTCGCCGTCGCGCTCGTCCCGGTCTCCGGGAGGATCAGCCGGGAACACATCGCCGCTGCGGGAATCGAGAGAACGGAGGCCGACAGGAGATGCCCGGCGATCATGGGAAAGGTCTCTCGGAGAAAAAGGACGTAGATCGCGAGGGTGGTCGACGCGACGGTCGCCATGCCGCAGGTGAGGACGGTGAGGAGCTCCGATCGCGTCATCCGCTCGAGGTACGGGCGCACCGTCATCGCCGACTCGACGCCGACGAAAATGTTCGCCGCTCCCGCGAGCGATTCCGCACCGGAGAGTCCCGCGAAGCGGTGGAACAGGAGGGCGAAGAGCCGGACCGCGAATTGCATGATCCGGAGGTGGTACAGGAGCGCCATCAGGGCGGAGAAGTAGACGACCGCGGGGAGGACCTGGGCCGCGAAGACGAAGCCGATCGACGGTTCCCCGGCGGCGGTGGACTCCCCGGCGTTCAGGGCGAGCGGTCCGAAGAGGAACTTCGCCCCCGCGTTCCCCGCGTCGAGGACGGCGAGGACGACGTCGTTGAGGGCGACGAAGAGGGTGCGGGTCGGCGGGAACCAGAAGACGAGCGCGGCCAGCACGAGAAGAAGGCCGCTCGCGGCGACCACGGTCCGGACCGGAAAGGGCCGACGGAAACCACCGGCGGCCCAGGCCAGAAAGGCGAGCGCGACGGCGCCCGCCGCGGAGCCGAGGTTGAGCGCGCTCACGGCCGGAAGCATACCAGGGTAGGATGCGTCCGATGCGGATCCGTACCGCCTGCAACCGAGACTGCCCCGACGCCTGCGGCATCGTCGCCACGGTCGAGCGCGGCCGCGTCGTGAGGATCCAGGGAGATCCGGACCACCCCGTCACCCGGGGCTTCCTGTGCTACCGGACGAGCCGTTTCCTCGAGAGACAGTACGACCCGGGGCGGATCACGACTCCCCTCCTCCGGCGAGGGGAGCGCCTCGTCCCCCTCTCCTGGGACGACGCCCTCGATCTCACGGCCGAGAAGATGCTCCGGATCAAGGGCGAGAGCGGAGCGGCCGCGATCCTGCACTACCGGAGCGGCGGCTCCCTCGGCCTCATGAAGCACGTGAGCGATTTTTTCTTCGAACGGTTCGGGCCGGTCACCGTCAAGCGGGGGGACATCTGCTCGGGGGCGGGGGACGCGGCGCAGACGGCGGACTTCGGCGAGGAGGACAGCCACGACCTCTTCGACCTCCGAAACTCCCGGACGATCCTCCTGTGGGGAAAGAACCCCCATGTGAGCAGCGTCCACCTCCTGCCCGTCCTCAAAGAGGCGAAGGGGCGCGGCGCGCGTCTCGTGCTGATCGATCCCGTCCGCCACCGCGGCGCCGATCTCGCGGATCGTTACCTTCAGCCCCGTCCCGGCGGAGACATCGCCCTGGCGTTCGGGGTGGCGCGATGCTTGTTCGAGACCGGCAAGGCCGATCCGGCGGCCCACGCCTACTGCGACCATCTCGCGTCCTTCCGCGCCCAGGCGTTCTCTCGGACCCTCGCGGAGTGGGCGGAGATCGCCGATGTCCGCCCCGGCGAGATCGAGGCGGTCGCGGATCTGTACGGCGACGGCCCCTCCGCGATCCTGGTCGGATGGGGGATGCAGCGGAAGACCCGGGGATCGGCGACGGTGCGGATGCTCGATGCCTTGGGCGCGATTTCGGGAAATCTCGGCGTGCCGGGCGGCGGGGTCTCCTTCTACTTCAAGCGACGCGGCGCGTTCGACACGTCGTTCTCGAACGGACTCGCCGCGGCGCCACGCTCGATCTCCGAACCGCTCCTCGGCCGTGGAATCCTCGACGCATCGGACCCCGCGATCCGCATGGTCTGGGTGACCGCGGGCAACCCGGTCGCGATGCTCCCCGACTCGCAAACGGTGCGGCGGGCGCTCGAGACGCGCGAATGGACCGTCGTCGTGGACGCCTTCCTGACCGACACCGCGCAAGCGGCGCACCTCGTCCTCCCGACGACGACGATGCTCGAGGACGACGACCTGGTCGGGGCGTACGGCCACCACTGGCTCGGGGAGGTGCGCCCGGTCGTCCCTCCTCCCGAGGGGGTCAAGACGGACTACGCGATCGCCCGGGAGCTCGCGCGGCGGCTCGGACTCGAGGGGGAGTTCGAGGGAACGGTCGAGGACTGGAAACGGCGGCTCCTCCCGGGCGCAACCCTCGATTCCCTCCGCGCGAAGGGGCACGTCCGCAATCCGCGGGCGCCCCAGGTCCTCTTCGCCGATCGCAAGTTCCCCACGACGAGCGGCCGCGTGAATCTCGTCCACGACGTCGAGGTCGAACCGGCGCGGCCGACGCCGGAGCGTCCCCTCCTCCTCATGGCCCTCTCGACCGAGAAGGCCCAGTCCTCGCAGTGGCTCCCCCGCGCCGACGGCGGACCGCCCGTCGCGACCGTCCATCCCGGCGCGGCGCCGGGCTTCCGGGACGGCGACCTCGCCGAGGTCGAGTCGGAGATCGCCCGCATGACGGTGCGTCTCCGTTTCGACGACCGCCAGCGGAGCGACGTCCTCCTCGTCGCGAAGGGAGGTTGGCTTTCCCGTGGCGCGTGCGCGAACGCCCTCGTCCCCGCGCGGGAGACCGACGCGGGGGAGGGGGCGGTCTACTACGACACGCCGGTGCGGATCGTCCCCCATCGCGGAGCGGCGGAATGAGGCTCTTCGCCCTTATCCTCGAGGGCCCGTCTTCGTGATCGGGAACGGAGACGGTCGGGCCGATTCGGAGCGCCCGCGGACCGAGCGGGCGCTCCCTTGTCTCCGAGGCGACGGTCCCCGACGCGCTCCCGGATTTGGGGGACGCGCCCCGCCACGCGGGAGGGGTCACGAGGGATCTCCGGCGCCGCGTCACCGGGCGGTCGCTCGGCCGGGCGGAACTCGCCGCCGCCGCGATCCTGCGAGGCCCGTTCCCGGCCGTGATGCGAGACGACGAAGCGTTCGGGGGAGGGTGGCATCCGGAGCCGGAGGAGGGTGAGCGATGACGTTCGTGGCCTGCAGAGTCTTCGAAACGTCCGGGGCGGTTCGCGGGCGCCTCACAGAGATGGAGCCGAGCGAGCTTTCCCCGGGCGAGGTGACGATCCGCGCCGCCTTCTCGGGGATCAACTTCAAGGACGCCCTCGCCGTCACCGGCCGCGGGAAGATCCTGCGCCGTCTTCCGCTGAACGCTGGCGTCGACGTCTCCGGAACCGTCGAGTCCTCGACCGATCCTCGCTTCAAGCCCGGCGACGCCGTGCTCGTCAACGGCATGGGACTCGGCGAGGTGCAGGACGGGGGATTCGCCGAGTTGGTGCGAGTGCCCGCCGACTGGATCGTACCGCTGCCGGAGGGCCTCACGCCCTTCGAGGCGATGGCGCTCGGCACTGCCGGTTTCTCCGCCGCGCTCGCGATCGAGCGGATGGAGCGGATGGGGCAGCGCCCCGAGCAGGGGCCGATCTGCGTGACCGGCGCCTCGGGAGGGGTCGGTTCGGTCGCGGTCGCGATCCTCGCCGCCCTCGGGTACCGCGTCGTGGCCGTGTCGGGGCGGCGGGAGCACCACGGCTACGTCGCCTCCCTCGGCGCGCACGAGGTCGCCACCCCCGAGGACCTCGGCCTCGGGAGCCGCCCCCTCGAGACGGCAAAGTTCGGGGGGGCGATCGACAACGTCGGCGGCGACCTCCTCGCGGCGCTGACGCGGCACGTCGGCCTGTGGGGGAACATCGCCGTCCTCGGAAACGCCGCGAGCCCCGAGCTGAAGACGACCGTCTTCCCCCTGATCCTGCGCGGGGTCAACCTGCTCGGGGTGAGTTCGACGAATTGTCCGATGGACCTGCGGAAGGAGATCTGGCGGAGCCTCGGCGCCGAGAGGAAGCCCCGTCACCTCGACCGGATCGTCTCGCGAATCGTCCCCCTCGCGAGAGTTCTCGACGAGGCCGAGGCGATCATGGAGCGGCGCGGCCGCGGCCGGGTCGTCGTCGACTGCGCGGAGAAACCATGAAGAAACCCCTGCTCGCGACGTTTCTGCTTCTCGCTCCCTTACTTGCGTCCGCCCAGGAGGAGCCGCCCACGCCTCCTCCGCCCCCGGTGCCGGTCGCGGCGCCCGAACCGCTTCCACCCCGGCCGCCGCTTCGCGACCGGTTCTTCTTCGGCGGCGGGGTCGGTCTGGCCTTCGGCGACGTCGACTGGGTCGAGGTCTCCCCGCTCGTCGGGTTCCGCGTGACGCCGCGGCTCGACGCGGGGCTCTCCCTCATGTACCGCTGGCGGAGCGACGATCGGTACGAACCGAGCCTCGACACGAGCGACTATGGGGGGACGCTCTTCGGGCGGTTCCGGATCGTCCCGAACGTCTTCCTCGAGGCCGACTGGGAGTCGATCAACTGGGAGTACGTGAATTCGGACCTCTCGACCGATCGGGAGACGACGACGAGCATCCTCGCCGGCGGCGGGTACTACCAGCCGCTCGGGGGGCGTGCGGGGCTCTCGGTCAGCGTGCTCTACAACTTCTCGTACGACGAGGACGATCCCTTCGAGCCGTACGGAAGCCCGTACGTCTTCCGGGTCGGGTTCGGGGTGGGGTTCTAGTCGGGAGTCAACCGAGTAGACCGCGCAGGGCGATCCCGGCGAGCATGCTCGCGCCGAGCACGACGAAAAGGCCGGCGCGGTACCGAAAGAGCGCCACGAACGAGCCCGCGGCGATGACAAGGGCCGCTGGGTCGACCGTGCCCCAGTCGGGGACGAGGAGCCGGACTCCGAAGTTCGCCGGGCGCTCCACGACCTCGCCGAAAACGACGTGGAGCGCGAACCAGACCGCCAGGTTGAGGATCACTCCGACCACCGACGCCGTGATCGTCGAAAGTGCCGCGGAGAGTCGCCGGTTCCCTCGAAGCCGCTCGACGTAGGGCGCTCCGAGGAAGATCCACAGAAAGCACGGGGTAAAGGTGACCCAGGTGGTGAGGACCGCCCCGAGCGTGCCGGCCAGGAGAGGATCGAGGGGGCCAGGATTCCGGTATGCGCCGAGGAACCCGACGAACTGCACGACCATGATGAGCGGCCCCGGCGTCGTCTCGGCCATGCCGAGGCCGTCGAGCATCTCGCCGGCGGACAGCCAGCCGTAGCGTTCCACCGCCTGCTGCGCGATGTAGGCGAGCACCGCGTACGCCCCGCCGAAGGTGACGACGGCGGCCTTGCTGAAAAAGACCCCCTCGTGCACCCAAACGTTTCCGCTTCCGAAGTAGAACCAGAGAGCACCGATCGGCGCCCACCACAGAAACGACCAGACCGCGACGACCCGGACCGCCCGCTTCAGCGAGGGGACGGCAGGCGGGGCCGATCGCTCCAGTCGAGCGTCGAGGACCGGCTCGGCGCCGGAACGCGGCGCGTGCGGCTCGAGGGCAGCGAACAGGTCCGGACGCAAGCGCTCGCCGGCGAACCCGATCGCGGCCGCCCCCAACACGACCCAGGGGAACGGCACGTCGAAGAAGAAGAGGGCGGCGAACGCTGCGGCCGCGACGGCGACGAGCGCTCCGTTCCTCAGCACCCGGCGCCCGATGCGAAGCACGGCTTCGACGACGACCGCCAGAATGGCCGCCTTGAGCCCGAACAGGAGCGCCGGGACGACCCCGACGTCCCGGAACGCGACGTAGAGGTAGCTGAGGGCGAGGATCGCGACGAATCCGGGAAGCACGAACCAGATGCCGGCGACGAGTCCTCCCCGGACGCCGTGGAGCGACCACCCGAGGTAGGTGGCGAGCTGCTGGGCCTCCGGGCCGGGCAGGAGCATGCAGTAGTTCAGCGCGTGGAGGAACCGGGACTCGCTCACCCAGCGCTTCTCGTCGACCAGGATCCGGTGCATCACCGCGATCTGCCCCGCCGGTCCGCCGAAGCTCTGGAGGCCGACGCGGGCCCAGACGCGGGCGGCTTCTCGAAACGTGACTGTGGGCTCGAGATCGAAGGGGGACGAGGTCCCGTGAGAGCCTCCGGCGCTGCGGCGCATCGGCGAAATACTACTGGAGGAGCCGGACGAGCGAAGCGGCCGCCTGGGAGCTTCACCCTCCCAGCAGCGTCGGGAACGCCCCCCGCGCCCCGTTGATCAGGAACTGGATCCCGACGCAGAGGACGAGAAGCCCGAGCACTTTCGAGACCGCGGCCTCCCCCGTCGCCCCGAGGCGAGCGGAGACCGCCGGGGCCGCGCGAAGCACGAGGAGGGAGGCGAACGCCACCGCGAGGACGGCGAGCATGACGACGGCGTGCTCGGCGAACCGGTCGGCGTCGGTCGAGAGCCCGATGAGGACGGAGATCGTGCCGGGGCCGGCGAGCATCGGCATCCCGAGCGGCGTCAGGGAGATGTCCTCCTTCTGGACGCTCTCCTCCGTCTGGGCGGGGGTGAGGCGCGGCGTTCCCGTCACGGTGCGGAAGCCGCTCCGGCAGACGAGAAGCCCCGCCGCGAGGACGAGGGCCGGTTGCGAGATCGAGAAGGCGAGGAGGACGTACTTCCCCGCGAAGTACGACGCGGCCATGATCGCGGTCGCGAAAACCACGGCGCGCAGCGCCTGTCGCCTCCGGTTCTCGAGCGTCTCTCCGGGGGTGAGCGCGACCAAGAGCCCCGCCGCGGAGAACGGGTTCACGATCGTGAAGATCGCCACGAAACAGCCGAGTCCGAATTTCAGGAGGTCCCACACGTGGGGCCTCCCTTCTTCCGCGGGGCGAGGAGGCGCGCCCGGACGAGCGACCGCGGGCCGAGCCGCTCCCGGACGGCGTCCTCCGCCGCGGCCAGGCGACGCCCGCGCTCCTCGCCCGGGTCTGCGAAGAGGCTCCGTTCCCGGGAACGTGCCGGTTCGAGTCCGCTCATCCCCACGCCGAGGAGCCGGACTCCCTTGCCCGCAAGGCGGATGCGGGTCGCGTAGAGCTCCCGCGCGGCTGCCACGATGGGCTCGGCGAGGTCGGTGGGGCGCGCGAGCGTCTTCGCGCGGGTCCAGGTCGTGAAGTCTCCGGCGCGGACCTTGAGATGGACCGTCCTTCCGACGAGTCCCTCCCGGCGGAGTTCTCGGGCGACCCCCTCCGCGCGCTCGAGGAGCGCACGGTCGACCTCGGAGGGGTCGGTCAGGTCCTCCCGGTAGGTGCGCTCCTCCGAGATCGACTTCGATTCCCGCGACGGCTCGACGGGGCGATCGTCGCGGCCGAGGGCGAGCGCCTGGAGGTGGGCGGCGGCTCCGCCGCCGACAAGGGCGGCGAGCGCCTTCGCGGGGCAGCGCGCGAGGTCGCCGACCGTGCGGAGGCCCCCCCGTTCGAGGCGCTCACGCGTCTTCGGGCCGACCCCCCAGAGCCGGCCGACCGGCATCGGCCACAGCCGGCGCTCGACGTCCTCGAGGGAGAAGACGACGAGGCCGTCCGGCTTCTCGAGATCGGACGCGAGTTTCGCGAGGAACTTGTTCGGGGCGACCCCGACCGAGCAGGTCAACCGCTCCTTCGTTCGGATCGCCTCCTTGAGGCTGCGGGCGATCGCCGCGCCGGCGTCGAGGTCGGGGGCGATCCCGGTCGCGTCGAGGAAGGCCTCGTCGATCGACACCGGCTCGACGAGGGGCGACGCCGCGCGGAGGATTTCCCGGATGCTCCGGGAAACCTCGACGTAGACGGACATCCTCCCCGGAAGCCACACCGCGTCCGGACAGAGGCGCTCCGCCGTCACCGAGGGCATCGCCGAGCGCACCCCGAACCCGCGCGCTTCGTAGGAGCAGGTCGAGACGACGCCGCGCCGACCACGGTGCCCGATGATGAGCGGTTTTCCGGCGAGAGACGGGTCCTCGCGCACCTCGACGGCGGCGTAGAACGCGTCCATGTCGAGGTGGAGGACGACGCGCGCGGGGGCGCTCACGACCGTTCCTCCAGGCGGAGGAGCGCGTCGGCGACCCGCGAGGGAGATTCGAGCGCGCTCATGTGGCCGACCCCCGCGAGCACGACGAGCTCCGCGCGCGGGGCGGCGGCGGCGATCTCCCGCGCCCGCTCCGGGGGCGTGAGCACGTCGGCGTCTCCCACGACGGCGACCGACGGCGCCCAAAGCGAGGAGAGGAGCGGCCGACGGTCGGGGCGGGAGGCGAGTGCCCAGAGGGCGGCGGCGAGGCCGACCTCGCCGGCGCGCGCGAACATCGCTTCGAGGTGCGCGCGGTTCGCCGCGGCGTCGTCCCGCCCGGGCGCCAAGAGCGCCGGGAGGAGCCCTTCGAGGAAGGTCTCAAAGCCCCGTCGTGCGAGGGTCTCGATGCCGGCGGCGCGCCTTGCGCGCCCCGCGTCGTCGTCCGGGGCGGCGCTCGTGCTCACGAATCCCCAGGCCCGCACCCCGAGGTCGTCGCGCGCGGCGAGGGCGAGCGCGGTGTACCCCCCCATCGAGAGTCCCGCGACCGCGGGATCGTCGAGATCCTCCGCCTCGATCAACGCGGCGACGTCCCCCGCCCACAGCTCGAGGGAGGGAGTGCGCCAACCGAGAGTCGAGCCGCCGTGCCCGCGGAGGTCGGGGACGAGCAAACCGCGGTCGGGAGGGAGCGCCTCGACCACCCCCGTCCACATCGACGCGTCGCACCCCAGGCCGTGTAGGAGGACCCAAGGGCGGCGGCCGGGTCGGACCCGGTAGGCGATCGTCGCACCGTCGGGGCGCGTGAGGGAGTTCTCGCGGAGGTCCAAGGTCCCGCCATTATAATCGGCCGCTTCGGAGGTGCCTCGTGCCAGGAGCCGGTCCTGCGGTGCGAACCGTACTCGAAAACGGAATGGCGATCCTCACGCTCGATCGCCCTCACGGAAACGCGATCAACGACGAGTTGGTCGACGCGCTCCTCGACGCGTACCGCGCCTGCGAGGAGAACCCGGAGGTCGGCGTGGTCGTTCTGACGGGAGCCGGGAAGATGTTCTGCCCGGGCCTCGACCTCCAGGAGTTGGTTCTCCTCGACCGGCCGGCCCTCGCACGTTTCCTCGAGCGTTTCAGCGCCTGCGTCCTCAGCATGTACGCCTTCTCGAAGCCGGTGATCGCCGCCCTCTCCGGCCACGCCCTCGCCGGCGGCGCGATCTTCGCCCTGACCGCGGATTGGCGACTCGCGCGGCGGGGCGCTCTCGTCGGCCTGAACGAAGTCAAGGTCGGCGTCCCGCTTCCGTTCGGCGTGGCGCAGATTCTCCGCGAGTCGGTCCCTCCGAACCGGGAGACCGAGGTCGCGCTCCTCGGCAACAACTTCCAAGACGAGGCGGCGGTGGCGGTGGGGCTCGCGCACGAGTTCGCGGACGGCGACGCCTTCGAGGCGGTCTGGCGAGCGAGGGCTGCGGAGTTCCTCTCCCGGGACCTCGAATCGATGCGGATCACGAAGCGATACCTCCGGGCTCCCGCCGTCGAGAGGATCCGCGCGAGCGCCCGGCGGCTCGACGCGGAGTGGCTCGACCGGTGGTTCTCCGAATCGACCCGGCGGCGCGTCGAGGCGATCGTCGAGGACCTCGGGAAGCGGGGGAAGGCGTGACGGGCCCGGCCCTCCCCTTCGTCCACGCCGTGACGGCGGAGCTCCGCGACATCGACGGCTTCGGCCACGTGAACAACGCCGTCTACCTCACCTGGTTCGAGGAGGCGCGCACCCGCTACGTCGTCGAGCGCCTGGGCGTCGTGAAGGCAGAGGAGATCTCGTTCGTCCTCGCTTCGACGAGCGTACGGTTCCTGAGCCCCGTGCGGATGCTCGAGGTGGTCGAGATCGCCTGCGGTCCCGTCCGGCTCGGGACGAAGTCGTGGGACTTCGCCTACGTCGGACGCGTGCGCGGCGACGGGAGGACGGTGGTCGAGGGGCGGTCGACCCAGGTGATGTTCGACTACCTTCGGGGAAGTACGATCCCGATCCCCGACCCATGGCGCCGGGTCCTCGAGGCCGATCTCGTCCCCATGCCCGCTCCATGAACCGTCCGCCTTTCGTTCCGTTCGTCCTCCTCGAGCGGCTCCGGACGCTCGCGTCGTCGCGCGCGGTCCGGCGGCCCGCCTGGGAGAACCGGCGTCCGGTACGGGGCTTCGTTCCCCCGAGTTCTCGCGTGCCGTGACTTTTTCCGGGCCGCCGTGACCGACACGCGGTATCGTCCCACCGTCAACCGCACGGACGAACGCGATGGGTGGGCCGGCGAACGGGGGCGGGTCGAATCGCTTCGCGGCCGGCCGGATCGAGGCGACGGAGCGCGCGCTCGAGGTCGAGGCGGGATTCCCCGTCCCGGACCGGGTGGCGGTTCCGTGTTCACGGAGGGGTGAAGACGATGCACGCGCCGAATCACATCGAGATCCGACCGAAACCGTACGGGGTCGACGTCCTCCCCGTCTTCCCGCAGGTCCGGGCGGGACACGAACCGCTCCTCGTGACCGTCAACTGGTCGCAGAATCGGGGATTCTGGAACAAGGCGGAATTGCACTCGTTCCTCGACCCCACTGGGAAATCCTGCGATGTCTTCCCTGATCGGCTCACAGTGCTCCTCGGCGACGATTCCGAGGCGGCCATGATGTTCAATTTCGCCGTCCAGGAGGCGATCCCCATCAAGTTCTCGCTCACCCTCCAACGGGTCCATCCGGCGGAGGCGTTCACGCTCGATCCCGGCGTGATCTTGAAGCCGTACCCCTGATCCGGGGCGATCAGCGGGAGACCATGTCGAGGAACTCCGGGTCGGTGCGGAGAGTTCCGAAGTACGGGTCGGAGCGGAAAAGATCGCGCGGGTAACCGAGGTCGAGCGCCGCCCGGGCGTGGTCGAAGGCGCCCTCTCGATCCCCGGCCAGGGCGTGCACCTGGGCGGCCGCGAAGCGAACGAGCATGTCGCCGGGCGCGGAGTCGGCGAGGCCGTCGATCTCCCCGAGCGCCTCCCCGGTGCGCCCGGTCTTCGCGAGCAGGAGCGCGCGCAGCGAGCGCGTCGCGGAGTCGGCGGTTCCCCCGGCCAAGCGGCGGTCGCAATCGGCAATCCCCGCCTCGAAATACCGCCGGGCCTCCTCGACACGGCCGGTCTTCTCGAACGCGTCGGCGAGGTTCCGCTTGTGCGCGGGGTCGTTCGGGTCGAGCTCGATTGCCCGCTCGTACTCCCGGATCGCCTCGGGCATCCGGTCGAGGAAAAAGTAGGCCGTCCCGAGGTTCGAGGCGGCGTCGGCGTTGGGCTGGGCGCGCAGGAGACGCTGGTAAATCGGGATGGCGTCGAGGTGGCGCCCCTGCATCAGATAGATGCCGCCGAGGTTGGTGAGGGCCACGGGAAAATCGGGTGCATACTCGAGGACGCGCCGGTACTCGGCGATCGCCTCGTCGACCTTTCCGAGGAGGATCAGCTCGTAGGCGAGGGCGGTGCGCGTGAAGACGTCCCCCCCCTCCGTTTCCAGGCCACGCTCGAGCTCTTCGAGCCCTTCGTCGGTCCTCCCCAGACGCAGCAAGGCGCGCCCCAGGATCACGTACCCCGGCCACCGGTCCGGTGCCAACGCCTTCCCGCGCCGCGCCGATTCGGCCGCCGCCTCGAACTGCTCGGAGAGGGTCTGCCTCCATCCTCGAGCGAACCACGCTTCGGGGAGGTCCGCATCCGCCGCGAGCGCCTTCGCCGCGAGCGACTCGATCTCGGCGGTGTGACCGGGGTCCTGGTCCTCGAGCTGGAGGCGGGCGAGCTGGTACGCGAGGTGCGCCTCGAGGACCGGGTTTCCCGGCTCGCGCAGGAGCGCGGAGCGCGCGAGCGCGGCGGCGTGCTCCAGGTTCTCGCGGCTGGTCCCTCGGGCGTCGTAGGCGAGCGACTGCTCCCAGAGCTTCCTCGCCTCCTCGTCCCGAACGCCCGGGTCGTCGCCTCCGGTCACGATCCAGAAGACGACGAAGGCCGCGAAGGCCGTGATCCCGACCGCGGCTGCGACCGACGGCCCCACCGGGCGCGCGGGGCCGAGCGCCTTCCGGATCGCGCGCGACGAGTGACCGGCCTCGAGGAGGCGCAGGGCGGCGGCGACGGCGGCGGCGGAGGCGGGGCGCTTCGCCGGATCTTTTTCGAGGCAACGCCCCACGGTCTCCACGAAAGCGGACGGTAGCTCCGGGCGGAGCGATTTCATGGGCCGCGGATCGTCGCGGAGGATCGAGGCCGCCGTGGCGAGCGGGGACGACCGAGAGAACGGGAGGAGCCCGGTCGCGGCCTCGTACAGGACGATCCCGAGGGAGAAGAGGTCGGACCGGTGATCGGGGACCTCGCCACGGGCCTGCTCCGGGCTCATGTACGAGATCGTGCCGGCCGTGAAGCCAGTTCGGGTGATGCGCGAGTCGGGACCGTCCGAAGGCTCGCTCGGAAGACTCCCCGGAGGCATCTCCAAGCGCATCGCGAGCCCGAAGTCGACGACCTTGGCGGTCCCGTCGGACTTCAGGAGGACGTTCCCGGGCTTGATGTCTCGGTGGACGACCCCCTGGCGGTGGGCCGCGTCGAGAGCGTCGGCGATCTGCGCGCCCAAGGCGACGAGATCGGCCACGGCGAGGGGGCCCCGTTCGAGGCGGCGCGAGAGCGGCTCTCCTTCGACGTACTCCATGGCGAGGTACACGTCGCCTTCCTGCTCCCCGATGTCGTAGAGGGCGGCGACGTTCGGATGGGTGATTCGCGAGATCGCGCGGGCCTCTCGGACGAGACGTTCCCGAGCGACGGGATCGCCGGCGACGGGGCCCGAGAGGACCTTGAGTGCGACGTGCCGGCCGAGCCGCTCGTCGAGTGCGAGGAGGACCCGACCCATTCCCCCTTCGCCGAGGGCACGCAGCACGCGATACGGCCCCACGCCATCGCCGGGTCGGAGCGAGCCGAGGCCCAACGTACGTCCCTCCGCCCGGGATTCTAGTCCGATTCCGAGGAGGGACGTTTCCCGTAGGGCTCTCGAAGCTTCAGGGGTTCCGTGACCTTCCGCAGGCGAAGGTTGAGCATCTCGACGAAGACGGAGAAGGCCATCGCGAAGTAGATGTACCCCTTCGGGATGTGCCGGTGGAGCCCCTCGACGATGAGGGTGAACCCGATCAGTAGAAGAAACGAGAGCGCCAGGATCTTGATCGTCGGGTGGCGGTCGACGAACTCGCCGATCGCGTTCGCCGACACGATCATGGCGATCGCCGCCACGACGATTGCCGCCGCCATGATCCCCACGTGGTCGACCATCCCCACCGCGGTGATCACCGAGTCGAGCGAAAAGACGACGTCGAGGAGCATCACCTGCAGGAGCACCGAGGCGAACGAGGCGCGCACCTTCGCCTCGGCGTGTCCCGAGACCCCTTCGAGCTTGTCGTGGATCTCGAGCGTGCTCTTCCCCAGGAGGAAGAGGCCGCCGAGGATGAGGATCAGGTCGCGCCCCGAGACGGCGAATCCGCGAACGGTGAAGAGCGGATGTTTGAGGCCGATGATCCACGAGAGCGAGAGGAGCAGCAGGAGCCGGGAGACGACGGCGACCGCGAGGCCGAGGACCCGCGCGCGCTTGCGCTGCCCTTCGGGGAGCTTCCCGGCGAGGATCGAGATGAAGATGACGTTGTCGACACCGAGGACGAGCTCCAGGGCGACCAGAGTGGCGAAGGCGATCCAGGATTGGGGGTCCGCGAGCCAGTCCATAGCGGGCGGAGGCTAGCACAAGCGCCGCGCGTGAGAGATCCGGTCGCACGGCGCCGCGCGAGGACGCGTTCCGCCTCGGGACGGTCGGGATCCCGACGCGCTCCGAGGCGCAGGCGAGCTCGAGGTCCTGTCCCGCCGATGCGCACGCGGAGTCGATGAAACGCGCGACGTCGCCTCGGTCGCGTTCCGCGACGGCGGGGTCGTGAAGACGGGGGATCGAGGTGAGGAAGTCCTCGCCGTCACCGCGCCGGGAGCCGGGAGGCGAGGCGGAGTCGAACCGACGGCGCCGCGAGCCCCAAGACGGCGACCTTGTCCGGGGACGCCTCACCGGAGGCGATTTCGACCGACGCGAGCGGCAGGTCGAGCACTTCCGCAAGGAGGTTCCGCACCGCCCGGTTCGCCTTTCCCCGCTCCGGGTGCGCCGTCACGCTCACGCGAAGGGCGCCGCCGTGCTCTCCGAGGATCGCGTTCTTCCGGCCGCCGGGCCGGACCCGCAGGCGCAGGCGCGTTCGCCCGCCGGGGAGTGGAGCGAGTTCGAGGGCTTCGAGGCAGCCCGCCGCCACCGCCGTCAACCGATTCGCAGGAGGTCGGAGCGCGGAGTCTCGGCCAAGGGCGTCGGGCCGCCGAGCCTGCGGTACTGCATGTCGCGGCGCATCGGGACGAACCCCGCGTCGCGGATCGCGGCGACGATCTCGGGCTCGAGCATCCGGTGCACGGTCCCCGCGGAGGCGACGACGTTCTCCTCGATCATCGTGGACCCCATGTCGTTCACGCCGAACGCGAGCGAAGCCGCCCCCACCTTCGGCCCCTGCGTGACCCAGGAGGCCTGGAGATTCCGGAAGTTGTCGAGGAAGACCCGGGCCACCGCCATCGTCCTCAAATACTCGGCGGTCGTCGCTTCCTCGCCGCCGAGCTCGGTGTTCCCGGGCTGGAACGTCCACCCGATGAAGGCGGTGAACCCCCCCGTGCGGTCCTGAAGGTCCCGGAGCATTCGCATGTGCTCGACGCGGTCGGCTCGCGATTCGACGTGGCCGAACATCATCGTGGCCGTCGACCGGAGCCCCTGGCGATGCGCCTCCTCGTGGATCGTGATCCACTCCTCCCCGGAGGCCTTGTTCTTCATGAGGTCCTTCCGGACGCGGTCGACGAGGATCTCCGCGCCGCCGCCGGGGATCGAATCGAGGCCCGCCTCGCGGAGACGGCGGATCGTCTCCTCGAGCGAGATCCGCGAGACCTTCCGGATGTGGAGGATCTCGGGGGCCGAAAGGGCGTGAAGCCACAGATCGGGAAAGGCACGCTTGAGGCGGCGGAAGAGATCCTCGTACCACTCGATCTTGAGAGCGGGATTGTGCCCCCCCTGGAGGAGGATCTGGTTCCCTCCGAGGGCGTACGTCTCCCGGATCTTCGTCTCGATCTCCTCGAACGAGAGGATGTACCCCTCCTCGTGGTGGGGGGGTCGGTAGAAGGCGCAGAACGAGCAAAAGGCGTTGCAGACGTTCGTGTAGTTGATGTTGCGGTCGATGATGTAGGTCACGACCCGGTCGGGGTGCAGGCGGCGCCTCACGAGATCGGCCATCGCCCCGAGATCCACGAGGTGCGCGCGTTCGAGAAGGACGGTGGCCTCGTCGGGGGAAATCCGTTCCCCCCGGACCACCTTGGCCTCGATCGATTCGAGCATCGCTTTTCCTACCTCGCGCCGCAGGCGTCCGCGACCATGGCGGCGTTCGTCCACTTCCAGTCCAGCTCGACGAGGCCGAGCGCTCGGGCGGCCTCGAGGAACCGCCGGAGCCCCGCCACCTCGTCGGCGCCGAGCCGGTAGCGCATCGCTTCCCTCAAGTACCTCCGCGAGAGTTCCGGATACTGGCGGCCATTCCAGGCGTAGTCGTCCGCGATCGCATCGAGGGCCGCGCTCCCGAGCCTCCGCGAGGCATGGAAGGCGCGATAGAGCGGGCGGTCGAGGACCCCTGGCCGCCCCGCCCAGACGGCGAAGACGAACGGGAGCTCGGTCCAGCGCGTCCAGGCTGCGCCGAGGTCGTGGGCGGTCGTCCCCTCGGGGAGAGGGTCGAAGAGGGCCTTGTCCCCGATGCGCACCGCGGCGTCGGCGCCTTCCAGGGCGGCTTCGAGATCGCGCGGGCCCGGAACGAATTCGGGCGCCCCCTTCCAGGGCCCGGCGAAGAGGATTCGCGTCAGGGCGTTGCTCGTGCGCGATTCGGGGTCGAGCGAGACCCTGCGGACCTTCTCGATGGGGGTCCTCGCGACGAGGAGGACCGACCGGCAGTCGCCGAGGGAGCCGATCGCGAGTCCGGGAACGACCTCGAGGTCGGGAATCCGGGCGAGCTCGATCGAGGGGAGGAGGGCGAGATCGAGTTCTCCGCGCTCCATCCTCTCCGCGAGGACCGCGGGCACCGAGTAGGACAACACGATCCGGTCCGCGGCGATCCCGCGCTCGAAGCCGAACACGAGCGGGCGCGTGTTCAGGAACGAGACCGCGCCGACCCGGATCTTACCCTCCACGCCGGCCCCCTCAGACCATCGCCGGCGCGTCGAACCGCTTCACCACGTTGTAGACGGAGTCGCGCTGGATCGGCTCGCGGCCGGCGTCTCGCACGAGGCGGAGGAGCTGATCGACCGTGAGCCCCACGGGAGTCGTGGCGCCCGCCATGTGGACGATCTTCTCCTCGACGACGGTGCCGTCGATGTCGTCGGCCCCCATGTTGAGCCCGATCTGGGCGATCCGAGGGGAGATCATGATCCAGTAGGCCTTCACGTGGTCGAAGTTGTCGAGCATGAGCCGGGCGACGGCGATCGTCATGAGATCGTCGAAGCCGGTCGGGCCCGGGAGGTGCGAGAGGGCGGTGTTCTCCGGATGGAAGGCGAGGGGGATGAAGCACATGAATCCCCCGGTCTCGTCCTGGAGGGCGCGGAGACGGCAAAGGTGCTCGATTCGCTCCTCGATCGTCTCGACGTGGCCGTAGAGGAGGGTCGCGTTCGAGCGGAGACCGTGGCGGTGAGCCGCCTTCGCGACCTCGAGCCAGCGCTCGGCGGAGATCTTCTTCGGGTAGATCTCGCGGCGGACGCGTTCGACGAGCACCTCCGCGCCGCCGCCGGGAAGCGAGTCGACGCCGGCCGCCTTGAAGTCCTCGAGGACGGCGTCGAGGTCCTTCTGGAAGCGCCTCGCGAAGAAGTCGTACTCGGCGCAGGTGAAGGCCTTCACGTGGAGGTCCGCGCGGATCTCGTGGATCCCGCGGACGAGGTCCAGGTAAAACTCATAAGGGTAGTCGGGGTTGTGCCCGCCGACGATGTGGACTTCGGTGATCGCGTCCCTCAGGTTCTTCCGGACCTCGGCGAGGCAGTGCTCGAGGGTCCAGGTCCAGCCCCGGTCCTTCTCCCGGTAGGGACGGTAGAAGCCGCAGAACCTGCAGTCGACCGTGCAGACGTTCGTCGGGTTGAGGTGCATGTTTCGGACGAAATAGGCGGCGTTCCCGTTTTTCCGTTCCCGGACGGCGTTCGCCATGGCGCCGATCGCCATGAGTTCCCGCGACCGAAACAGCCGAACCCCGTCGTGGAAGGTCAGCCTCTCCCCTTCCGCGACCTTGCGGTAGAGATCGGCGAGGCCCGCGGCTTCCACGATCGCGTCGACGGCCAACGACATGGCGGGCAGTATAAAGGGGGCGCCGTACCTTTTCGAGCCGCGGGAGGCTCGAGACGGTTCCATTCCCCGTTACCCTTCCTCCGTGGCCGAGGACGTCCGCATCCCCTGTCCGGGCGGCGAACCCGTCCACGCGACCCTGTACGGAGGGGGGCGGGCGGAGGGGGTCGTCGTCGTTCACGGAATCCTCGGCTCCCGCGACATGGCGGAGGTCCGCGACCTGGCGGAGACCCTCGGGGCCCGACGGGACGTCCTCGCGATCGACGCCCGCGGTCACGGCGACGACCCGGGACGATTCACGTGGGGGCGGGAGGAGTGGCGGCAGGTCGACGCCGCGGCCCGCTGGCTCGGCGCTTCGAGGGGCCGCCGCGTGTCGGCCATCGGATTCTCCTTCGGAGGCTTCCACTGCGCCCGCGCGGTGACGCGGGGTACGCCGATCGAACGGCTCGTGCTGGTCGGGGCGCCCGCGAACCTCGGCGATTTCGATCCGTTCCCCTTCGGACCCGACTTCTGGCGGCACGTTCCCGCCATGCTGCGGCGCCGGCGCCGCCGTCCCCGATTCGAGCGTCCGCCGCGACTCTCGCGAGTGGCCCTCGCCGCGGAGGACTTGGAGGCCATACGGGCGCCGACTCTGGTGATCCACGGGGGAGCCGATTGGCTCGTGCGGCGGGGCCAGGCCGAACGGTACGCGGCGGGCATCCGCGGCGCGCGCCTGGTCGAGATCCCCGGGGGGTTGCACGCCGAGTACCTGGTCGACTCGCATCGCGACGAGCTCTTTCGCGAGATTCTGGGGTTCCTCGACGGAGCCTGAGGGCGGACGGGGGGTGCTACCATCCCCCCCACGGAGGCGGCCACGATGTGCGGTTTCCTCGGGATGATCGGCGTCGAAGGCGCGGTTCGCGAGGTGTACGAGGGTCTCCTCGCGATCCAGCACCGCGGACAGGACGCCGCCGGGATCATCACGTGGGATGGCGCGCGGTTCCACGTGAAGAAAGGGGACGGTCTCGTCCGCGACATCTTCACCGCGGCGAACGTGGAGCGGCTCCAGGGGAACGTCGCGGTTGGCCACGTGCGATACCCCACCGTCGGCTCGGGGGGAGGGGAGGACGCCCAGCCGTTCACCGTCAACTTCCCCTACGGCATCGTCATGGCCCACAACGGGAACGTCGCGAACTACGAGGATCTGCGCAGCGATCTCAGCAGGGAGGGACACCGCCTCCTCTATTCCGGTTGCGACGTCGAGGTGATCCTGAACGTATTCGCCGGCGCGCTCGCAAGAGCCGCTGGCGACGGGGCGTTCCGACTTTCCGCCTACCACGACGCCGTGCGCGAGGTGTACCGGACCGTTCGCGGGGCGTACAGCGTCGTCGGGTACGTCGCCGGCCACGGGATGTTCGCCTTCCGGGATCCGTACGGGATCAAACCGATCGCCGTCGGAAGGCGCCCGAAGCCGGACGGTGGCTTCTCCTACGCCGTCGCCTCGGAGAGCGTCGTGCTCACGACCCTCGAATACGAGGTGCTCCCGTGGAAAACCCCGGGGGAAGCGCTCTTCGTCGACCACTCCGGGAATCTCGACGTGACCCGCGTCTCCGAGCCGCGCCACCACCCGTGCGTCTTCGAGTTCGTCTACTTCGCTCGCCCCGACAGCCACATCGAAGGGATTTCGGTCTACCGGTCCCGCATCCGCATGGGGGAAAGGCTCGCGCAGACCTTCCGCGCGTCCGGGCAACGAGCCGACGTGGTCATCCCCGTTCCCGACTCCGCTCGCACGGCGGCGCTCGCGATGGCCCAGTCGCTCGGGATCCCGTACCGCGAGGGGCTCGTGAAGAATCGGTACGTGGGGCGGACCTTCATCATGCCGAACGACGGGGAGCGAAAGCGTTCCGTGAGGCAGAAACTGAACTGCATCGAGGAAGAATTCCGCGGAAAGGACGTCCTTCTCGTCGACGACTCGATCGTCCGCGGCAACACGAGCCGTCAGATCGTCCAAATGGCCAGGGCGGCGGGGGCGCGCCGCGTCCTCTTCGCGTCGATGTCGCCCCCCCTCCTGCATCCATGCGTCTACGGGATCGACATGAGCACGCGGCGAGAATTCATCGCGCGCGACCTCACGGTCGACGAGATCGCGCGCCGGATCGACGCGGACGCCCTGATCTACCAGTCCCTCGAGGACCTGGTCGACGCGGTCGCGGGCGACCGCCCCGGGATCGACCGGATGTGCACCGCGTGCTTCTCGGGCGACTACCCGACCGGCGACATCACCCCGAAGATGCTCCTGCAGATCGAGCAGGAGCGCGCCGCGGTGCGTTGAGCGCGCCCTGCTCCGTCGCCTCCGTCACTTCCGCCCCGTGATGACGAACGCCGCGCGCCTGTTCTTCGACCAGCACTCCTCGCGGCTCTCGAAGCAAACGGGTCGCTCCTTCCCGTAGCTGACCGCTTGGAGCGATCCAGAGGGGACCCCGGACTCCTCGACGAACCGCTTCGCGGCGGAGGCCCTTCGGTCTCCGAGCGCCACGTTGTATTCGATCGTCCCCCGCTCGTCGCAGTGCCCCTCGATCGTCACCACGAATTGCGGGTGCTCCTTGAGGAAGCGGGCGTTCGCCTCGAGACGCGATCTCGCCTCCGGTTTGAGCTCGGAGCGATCGTAATCGAAGTAGACGTCGCCCAGGAGGCCTTGCGCCCGCACGTAGTCGTTCACCCGGGCCAGATCTCCCGCGAGCGGATCGACTTTCTCCGGCGGTGGCGGGGGCGGAGGAGGTGGAGGCGGCGGAGGAGGCGGAGGCGGGGGCGGAGGGGGAGGCGCGGGGGCGGGGGCCGGCGGTTCGGGCGTTGGAGCCGGCTCCTTCTTTGCGCATCCGACGGTGATGACCAGTGCCAGCGCGAGCAGGACGAGTAGGGACCTTCGCATGGCGTGAACTCCTCGGTGCGGCGGACCCGAGACAGGGCACGCCGGACCGCCATGATAGGTCATCGAACGCCGCCCTGGAATGGCGGGTCGGAATGCCCGCTCACCAGCGGAACGACGTCCTCGCGGCCGCCTCCGCGAGGTCGGCGTGGAGGGCCGATGCCGGTTCCCACGGAACGAAAGGAATCGAGACGTGCGCCCCCCCACCGCCCGCGGTGTCGACGGAGAGCCTCGCCGTCCCGTGCTTCCGGTCGAACGGGGTCCTGCGGAGCGAAACCGCCTGCACCTTCGTCTGCCGGGCGAGCGTGACGCGGCGCACCCACCACCCCGAACGGGAGGCCACGGCGCGGGTGGTTCGAGCCCAGGCGAGCCAGCGAGCGTCGAGAATCGAGCGAAGCGCATTCCACGCGAGGAGCGGGACGACGACGGCGAGTCCCCACGGCTCGAACGCGTATCCGGCGAGCGCCGTCAGAACGACGGCGAGCGGCAGCCTCCGGAAGAAAAGCCGTCGCGCCGATTTTTCGTGGACGCCGTTCCACGCGAGCCCGTCGGGGTCGAGATCCGGATGGACCTCGCGGAGAAGGGCCGCCGCCGCATCCCGCGGCCAGATCGGGGCGAGCCAAGGTGTCCGCGCGGCGACTTGCCCCTCCTCGTCGCGGATCGCCCCCCCGGCCGTCTGGACCCTCAAGGAGACCCGCCCGAACAGACGGTGGAGCGGACCCTCGAGGATCGTGACGGTCTGGATGCGGTGGCGAGGGATCGTCGCGGAAATCCGGGTGAACAGACCGTGGGAGACCCGGAGGTCGTCTCCCCGCTCCTCGAGAGTGAAGCCGTGGAGCGTCGCCCAAGCGTGGAAGACCGAGAGGAGCCGGATCAGGAGCAGCACGCCGACGATCGCCGCGACGACGATCGGCCATCCGCCCAGGGACTGGAACGACCCGATGCCGCGCACGACCCCTTCCGGGTCGAAGGGAGGCTCGGGCCTTCCGCGGTCGATCGCGAGCTGCCACCAGAGGCCGAGCGCCGCCGCGACGAGGACCATCCCCCGATTGGCGACGATCCCGTGGAGCGCAAGGTCGCCCCAGGAGAGGCGGGCCAGAACGCGACCTTCAGGTTCGGGAGTCGGCCCCGTTCCCTCCTCCGCCGCCACCCCCGGCTCCCGGTCGGCGAACACCCGCCGACGCATCTCCTCGACCGCTTCGACCGCGAGGACCCGGAAGACCGCCTCGACCTCCTCGCCGCTCGCGGTTTGCACCCGCACGTCCGCGACGCCGAGGGCGCGCTGGATCGGATTCTGGACGAGATCGATGCTCTGGATCCGCCGGTAGGGGATGTGCCGCTCGTTGGTGGAGATCAGCCCCTGCCGGACGACAAGCTCTTCCGCGCCGAAGCGGTAGCGAAACGTGAGGAAGCGGAACAGGGCGGTCAGGGCCGCCGGGATGAAGAGAATCGCGAAGAAGGCCTCGAAGCGGTCGCCACGCGAGAAGACGAGGAAGAGGAGGGCCGGAAGGAGGAGCCTCCACGCCGCCGAGCCCAGAGTGAAAAGGAGGGAGAGCGGGTGGAGGTGGCGGGAATCTCCCGTGGCCGGCACCGGGCCCTCAGACGGCATCGTCCAGGCTCGCCGCGACGAAGTGGTCCCGGATTCTGAGGGCGGTCTCGTGGGCGAGCCCTTCGAGCGGGACTGCCGCGTGATGGGTCCCTGCCGTGTGCAGGGTGAGGGTCGCGAGCCCAAACTGTCGCTCGATCGGCCCCTGCGAGACGTCGGTGTGCTGGACGCGGGAACGGGGCACGGTCACCACCTCGCGGATCACGACCCCGCGCCGGATCTCGATTCCGAACGGTCCGACCCGATAGGAGGCGTGTTTCCAGACGAGCGGGGGCCAGGCGAGGGCGAAGGTGCCGGCCGCAGCCACGAGGACGGCCCACGTTCCGACGAGGAGAAGTGCGATCGCCGCGGGAGGTCGGATCGCGACGAGGATCACGATCAGGGCGACGAACGACACGGCTGCGAGCACCGCCGCGCCGATCGCGCCGCCGATCCGGCCGAGCGCGATCGCGCGCGGATCGAGCTTCCGCTCGATCCCGTCGTCGATCCGTTCTGCGTCGTCCATGGGCGGAGGAGTGTAGCAGGAGGCGAAGGGGTCGATCCGGGCTAGGATGGCGGCGTGAACGCCTTCGACTGGATCGTCGCCCTGGCCGGAACCGTCTTGATCCTCCTCGGCTTCGCGAAGGGAGCGGCGAGGATCTCGTTCGGCCTCCTCGCGCTCGTCGCCGGGTTCTTCGTGGCCGCGCGTTTTCAGGAGCCGGTTGCCGCGAAGATCATGACCGTCGGACTCGGCGCCGCGCCGGCGGTCGTCCTGTCCTGGGCGGTGCTCTACCTCGGGACCGTCGCGGCCGGAGGGTTCCTCGGATGGGTCCTCTCCCGGGCGCTCCGCGCGGTGAGACTCGGCTGGGCCGACCGCATGGGGGGCGCGTCGATCGGCGCCGTGGCGGGGGCTGTCTTCGCCGCGGCCCTCGTCCATGTGCTCGCCGCGTCCGAGGATCTCGGCCCGCCGGCCCTCGGCGATTCCGTCCTCGCTCCGTACGCGGCTGCGCTCGCCGACCTCGCGAACGTGGCGGCTCCCGACGGACTGGCCGGCCGATACCGGGAGGGAGTCGAGGCGGTGCGCGTGCTTTGGCGCGCGGAGCGGGAGCGGACCGACCGCAACCCGGAAGCGGGGGCGCGGGAATGAAGGAACCGCGGGTGCGGATCACGCGGCACTTCCCCCGGCCGTTCGCGAGCATCTTGACCTCCGCCCGGACCTGCTATTCGGGGAAGGGGATCGTCGAGGACGCGGATCTCAAGCCGGGAAACGAGCTGCTCGCCCGCGATCTCTACGAGGCCGGCCACCACACGACGATCCAGCACGCCTACTTCCAGTTCGCGCTCGAAAACGTCTCGCGCCAATTCTTGTGGTCGTTCCTCCACGCCCATCCGTTTTACAACTCGGAGCAGGTGTCGCAACGCTACGTGAAGGTGCGCGAGACGAACTGTTTCGTTCCGCCTCTCACGGGCGAGGCGCTCGAGGTCTACCGAGAGGGGATCGACGAGCAGACGGCCTTCTACCGGGAACTGATCGAACGGCTCACCCCGCTCGCGGCGGACGCGTACGACGCACGCTTCCCCGCCCGGAGGGGGAAGCGCGAGAGGTACGGAAAGGAGATCGAGAAGAAGGCCCAGGAGATCGCACGGTACGTCCTTCCCGTCGCGACGTTCGCGGCCCTTTACCACACGGTCTCCGCCCTCACGATTTTGCGGTACTGGAGGATGTGCGAACAATACGATGCTCCCTTCGAGCAACGTCTCGTGGTGGGGAAGATGGTCGACGCCCTCCTCGAGGTCGACGGGGAGTACCGGCGCCTCCTCGAGGACCCGATCCCGCTCGCGGATACCCCCGAGGCGCGCTTCTTCGAGGCGCGGCCCGAGCTCGCCGCGCCCGCGAGCCGGGCGGCCTTCGTCGCCGAGTTCGACGCCTCGCTCGAGGGGCGCGTCTCGAAGCTCGTCGACTGGAAGTCGCGCGGAGAGGAAGAAGCCGCGCGCGCGGTACGGGAGGTGCTCGGAGTTCCGTCCTCGGCTCTCTCGGACGACGAGGCGGTGGCCCTTGCGGCCTCGCCCGCCACGAATTCGATGCTCGGCCAGGCGCTCAACGTCTCGACCTTCGACAAGCTGACGCGGGCGATGCACCACCCCGCCTACACGTTCCGAAAGAAGCTCTCGCACGCGGCCGACAGTCAGGACCAGCGGCACCGCATGACGCCGGCCTCGCGCCCGATCCTCGCGGCGCACGCGACGGGGGAGCCCGACTTCGTGACCCCGCGCCTCGTGAAGGAGGACCCGGCGGTGGAGCGCCGGTACGTCGAGATGATGGAGCGGATCTGGGAGCGGATCGCGCGGCTCGAGCGGCTCGGGGCGGGGGCCGAGTTCGCGAACTACCTCCTCCCGAACGCGGTCGCGGTCCGCTTCACCGAATCGTGCGACTTCCTGAACCTTCGCCACAAGCACGTGATGCGGCTCTGTTACCTGGCCCAAGAGGAGATCTGGCAGGCCTCGGTCGACGAGGCGGAGCAGGTCCGCGCCGTCCACCCGCGCCTCGGAGCCTGGCTTCTTCCCCCATGCTCGATGCGGAAGGCGGCGGAAACGAAGCCCTTCTGTCCGGAGGGGGCCCGCTTCTGCGGGGAGCCGGTCTGGAACTACAGGATCGAAGAGTATCGGAGGGTCATCTGAAATCCATTTTCGTGGCGTCGCGCGGCCGTCGCTCGCGTGTATCCTTTCGAGAAGCCGAGAGGAGGAATTCGATGTCCCGTTCGATCCCGACGCTTGTGGCCCTCGTTCTGGCCGTTTCGTGCGCGGGCCCCGCTGCCCCTCCCGCCCTCGAGTCCCGCACCGACACGCCGCTCTACGAGGGGCTCGGGCCGCACGTCCGAAAGGTGACGACGAGTTCCCCGCAGGCGCAGCGGTACTTCGATCAAGGCCTCAACTTCCTCTACGCCTTCAATCACGACGAGGCGATCCGCGCATTCCGGAAGGCCGCGGAGATCGATCCGTCGTGCGCGATGGCCCACTGGGGGATCGCCTATGCGAACGGCCCCCACATCAACAACCCGGCCGTCCCCGAATCGCGGGAGAAGGCCGCCTACGAGGCGGTCGCCGTCGCGCGGCAGCATCTCGACGGCGCGACGGCCGTGGAAAAGGCCCTCATCGAGGCGCTCGCCTCGCGGTACGCCTGGCCGCAGCCGGAGGACCGGGGGCCGCTCGACCGGGCGTTCGCCGAGGCGATGGAAGGGGTTTGGGCTTCCCACCCGGACGATCCCGACGTCGGCTCTCTCTACGCCGAGGCCCTCATGAACCTCCATCCGTGGGACCTCTGGAACGCGGACGGCTCGCCGAAGGAGTGGACTCCGCCGATCGTGGCGCTCCTCGAGGAGGTCCTCGCGAAGGCGCCGTCGCATCCTCTGGCGCTCCATCTCTACATCCATGCCGTCGAGGCGTCGTCCGAACCGGGACGGGCCGACGCCGCCGCCGACACCCTAAGGGACCTGATGCCCGGCCTCGGCCACATGGTCCACATGCCCTCCCACATCGACGTCCGCCGCGGCCGGTGGGAAGAGGCGATCGTCGCGAACACGAGGGCGATGGCGGCGGACCACGCCTACCAGCGAAAGTCCCCCGAACAGGATTTCTACCGCCTCTACATGGCGCACAACCACCACATGCGGGCCTTCGCTGCGATGATGGTCGGGAAGAGCGCGCTCGCCCTCGACTCGGTCCGCGAGATGGTCGCCGAGATGCCGGCGGACTGGCTCCGGGAAAACGCGTCGTGGGCGGACGGCTGGGTCGCGATGCCCCTCGAGGTCCTCATGCGCTTTGGAAGGTGGGACGAGATCCTCGCGGAGCCGGAGCCGCCCGAGTACTTGCCGCTCTCTCGGGCCCTGAGGCACTACGCGCGCGGCGTCGCCTACGCTGCGATGGACGAGGTGGACAAGGCGCGGGCGGAGCAGAAGGCGTTTCTCGAGGCCCGGACGGAGGTTTCCCCGGAGGCGACCTTCGGGAACAACAAGTCGACCGACATCCTCGGCGTCGCGGAGGCCCTCCTCGAAGGGGAGATCCTCTACCGGGCGGGAGAGCAGGAGAAGGGGTTCGCTTCGCTTCGGGAAGCGGTGAAGCGCGAAGACGCCCTCCGTTACGACGAGCCGCCGGACTGGATCCAGCCGGTTCGGCATCCTCTCGGTGCGGCGCTTCTACGGTCGGGTCGGTACGCCGAGGCGGAGCAAGTCTTCCGCGAAGATTTGGCGAGGCTCCCCGGGAACGGCTGGTCGCTCTTCGGCATGGGCCGCGCACTCCGCCTCCAGGGGAAGGACGACGAGGCGGCCGTGTACGAGGCGAAGTTCGCCGAGGCATGGAAAGCCGCGGACGTGAAGATCGCCTCCCCGTGCTTCTGCCAGAGAGGGGTATAGGGAAC
>CAZVOE010000005.1:54128-60527 GCA_964628935.1 uncultured Acidobacteriota bacterium | reverse complement strand
CCGGTCGGCGAGGTCGAGGACGAGCCACGTCGCGGTGCGGAGCCGCGCCGCCTCCGCCCGCGCGGCGACCGTCTCCCAGTCGATGCTCCGCCGGCGCGATCCGGCGGCAAGGTCGAGGAGCGCACGGAGCGGCCACTGGGAGAAGACGTTCACGACCGTATGGACCACGGTCTGGAGGGCGGCGTCCTCGGGGGCGAGTCGGCGCGCATGGCGTCCCGGGCCGGCGGGCTCGGCTCGCCGCCAGCTTCCCGCCAAGTCGGGCATCGCGGCGAAGCGCGTCCACCAGCCCCGGAACGGGGTGTCGTGCAGTTCGACCCGGACGTTTCCGCGGCAGAGCGCGATCTCGCGCCCGGGCACGCGGGCGAAGCCGAGGCCGGCGAGAAGGGCGGCGGCGGACCCGAGATCGGATTCGCGCACCCAGAGGTCGAGATCGCCCATCGGGCGGAGCGCGGGGTCGCAGTACGCCCAGCCTGCGACCGCGGCTCCCTTGAGGAGGACGAGCGGGAGATCGGCGCCGGCGAACCGAGCCTCGATCGCGGCGAGGGCATCGAAGAGCACGGCGTTCGCGGCTGCCGCCGCGAGGGCGGGGCCGCGGAGCGCTTCGGCGAGCGTCGGATTCGACCGGCGGGCGAGGGCATACCCCGGCGCGGCGAGGGCGCTTCCCGTCCACCACTCGGCGGGCGGAAGCGGACCGGGATCGACCGCCGGAATCCCCGCCGCGACCTCCGCCACCGCTCGCATGGAAAAAGGATAAGGGACTGTCCCCTTTTCCGAAAAAGGGGCTGGTCCCCTAAACCTCCCCGCCCGCCCGGTGGTCCAATCGACTCGAGGGGGGAAGCGGGCGCCTCACGCCCGGGGAGGTTCGGCATGAAACGCGCGGCGTTCCTGGCCCTGTTCCCGCTGATTCTCGCCCTCGGAGGCTGCGATTCCGGAGACCCGACGCGCCCCGACCCACCCGAAACCGCCTCCCTCATGACCGACGCCTACGCCGTCGTGGACGAGGAGGACGCCTTTGCGAACATCCAGGACGCATCCCTGGATCAACCGATGGAGATGCGCCCGGTTTACGCCGACCCCGGGGAGTTCCGTCGGCACCCCAATCACCCCGGCCACCCTGGGTCCCACCTCGGACCGATCCTCGTCCAGCTCGGTCTCGACGAAGCGCAGAAGGCCGCGATTCGGGAGGCGATCCTCGACCACCGGCGCCGGATCCGACCCGTGCTCGAGGACTTGCGAGAAGCGAACGCCGAACTCCTCGCCGCCGCCAACGCCGAGCGGGAAACGATCCTCGCAGCCCTCCGCGCGGGGGAGATCACCCTCGAGGAGGCCGTCCGGCGTCTCGTGGAACTCACGATCCGAACGCGGCAGGCGATCCGGGAGAACCCCGCGAATGCTCCTTACCTCCGAATGCTCTGTGACAGCAAGCGCGCGCTCTTCGAAGAGATTCGATCGATCCTGAACGAGGAGCAGCGCGCGATCTGGGATCGCTGGGTGGAGACGCTTCCGGGACCCTGCGTGTGAGGGAAAAGGGGACTGGCACCCTTTCCGGAACGAAGCGCCAGTCCCCCTTTCTCACCGGAGCGCCTCGATCATCGCGAAGAGCTCCGCGGCGGGTCTCGAGAGCGAAGCGTCGGCTCGGGTCACGAGGCCGTAAACCTCGTCCGGGAACAGGTGGCGCAGCGAGACCACGCACAGCGTTCGACGGTCTCTCGCGTCGAGGGCGAGGGACGGCAGGAGCGCCACACCGAGACCGGCGCGAACCGAGGCTTTCACGACCTCGAATCCGCCCGCCTCGACGCCGATCCGCAAGGGCTGGCGAATCCCGGCCAAGGCGCTCTCGAGCAGCGCTCTGGAATGAGACCGCTCCCCGGCCACGACGAAGCGATGCTCCGCAAGCGCTTCGAGCGTGATTCTCCGGGGAAGGCGCACCGACCGTTCCGCGATCAGCACGTGCGAGACCGAAACGAGCGGCCGGAAGGAGAGGCCCACGGGAATGGCCGGGGCGGTCCGAACGGCGAAATCGAGGTCGCCGTCTCGAAGCATCCGCCAGCTGCTCTCGCGGGACTGCACGCGGAGAATCAGATCCACCTTGGGAGCTTTCCGTCGGAATCGCGCGAGGACCGGCGGCAAGACGCAGGCCGCGATCGTTTGTCCGGTTCCCACGCGGACCGTTCCCCGCATTTCGCCGTCCCGTGACTCTTCGATCCGGTCGCGGATCTCGTTCCACCGCCGCAGCAGGGGCGCCGCCTCCCGCGCGAGGGACTCCCCGCGCTCGGTCAATCGCTTGTTCCGCCCGCGTTTCTCGAACAGCGGGCCGACCTCGAGATCGCGCTCCAGCGACCGGACCGCCGCCGTGACCGCCGGCTGCGAGAGGTGGAGCGTTCGGGAGGCGGCGCGAAAGCCGCCTTCCCGGACGACCGCGAGGAAGACGTGGATCTTGTAGACGTCCAGCGGCGGTTTCATCGATCAATAGAATAAATCAACCACAAAAAAACAATCCATTGGACGCACACTATTTCGTACCCCATCTTCGTGGTGGAGGTGACTGATGAACGACGAAACGCCACGCGGCCCCCGATTCGAGGCCACAGATCTCGGACCCGCCATCCAATTCGCTCTGGAGATTCACGCCCGCCAGCCCCGAAAGGGGACATCGACTCCGTACATCTCCCACCTGATGCAGGCCGCCGCGATCGCGATGGAGTACGGCGCGGACTCGGCGCAGACGGCGGCAACCCTCCTCCACGACGTTCTCGAGGACGGAGGCGCACCGGAGGCGCTCCGCGATCGCATCGCGTTCGAGTTCGGCTCGGAGGTCGCGGCTCTCGTGGAGGCGGCGAGCGAGAGGAGGCCGGCCCCCGATACCCCCTGGATCGAGCGCAAGGCTGCCGTTCTGGAGCGCCTCGGCTCGATGCCGGCCCGGGCGAAGCTCGTGATCGCGTCCGACAAGCTCGCGAACGTCCACTCTCTCCTGCGCGATCGCGTCCGCGATCCGGACTTGTGGACGCGATTCCGCGCGACTCCGACGGAACAGATCCGCTACTTCGGAGGGTGTGTCCGCGAGATGAGGAAGGGCGAGACCACCCCCGCGCTCCTCGAGCTACTGGACGAACTCGAGCGGCGAACGCTCGAGCTTGCGGGGGCTCTCCTTCTCGAGGGCGCGATCGGTCTCGGCCCCGCCTGCCCGCTGTGCGGGCGCGCGCCGCTCGACCCGCCCTGCCCGATCTGCGGGCATCCCACCCCAGGGGTCATCGACGACTCCGGACGGCACTGGCTGAACTGCCCCGACTGCTACCGTGCGGCCCGGGAGCGCGCCCGCCGAGCGACGGGAGGGGCGTCGCCTCCATCCGGTTCGCGTTCTTGACCCCTCCCGTGATCTTTCCACGCGGGGTTGACGGACGTCTCTCACGGGCGTACAAGAAGCGCACGAGGTGGGTCCCAGGAGAGGAGGGACCCATGCGAGAAGCGACTCAGCGGGGGCTGCGCTCGATTCTGTGGGCGACGGCGGCCTGGATCGCGCTCCCCGCGGCGACCGCCACGTTCAAGGTCACGAACACGCTCGACGGGATTCCGGCACCGCCGGGGAGCCTCCGCGCAGCGATCGAGAACTCCGAGGCGAACGGCGAACCGGACCTCATCGTCTTCGCGATCGACGGGGGGACAATCGACCTCGTCGCCCCGCTCCCGGATCTCCGCGAGGGCGGACTGCGCATCGATTCTCAACGAGCGGATCTCTCCGCCCCCCCCGCCGCGAACCCCATCCTTCTGAGTGGAGCGAACGGTGCGGAGCGCGCGCTGCGGATCGTTTCGTCGGACAACTCGGTCCTCGGGATCGACTTCGCCGACTTCTCCGGCCCGGAAGTGATCCGCATCGAAGGCGGCGCCGCGCATCGCAACGAAATCTCCGGATGCGTCTTCGGGAGGGATCTCGTCGTCGGAAACGCAGGCGCCGCGATCCGTATCACCGCATTCTCGGGCGATCCGGCGTTTCCCAGCGGCACGACGATCCGAGCGAGCCGCTTCGTGGGGAACGCCATGGGCCTCGCGATCGAGGCACCGAACGGCGCGACGGTTCCCAGCGACGCGTGGACGCGCGTTTCGCGATCCGGATTCGGGACGGGGCCGTCGGGCGAACCGGGCGCCGGCAACGCCCGCGCGATCGTGGTCTCCAACGGAGGGCGTATCGAGATCGAGGAGAGTCGGTTCTCCGGTCCAGGCGCAGGGGTCCTTCTCGGGCCGGGCGCAGGGGGTAGCTCGGTCGCGAGAAGCGAGTTGGGGATCCTCGGCTCGGCGGCCGACGTGTGCGCCGGGTTCGAAGGCCCGGCGCTCGAGATCAACCGCTCGACCGGCGTCGAAATCCGGGAGAACCGGATCCGGTGCAGCGGAATGGGGGTGTATCTCCGAGCCGGCGCCGACAAGGTCGAGCTTCACGATAACGACGTCGGCGGGCCCGCGCCCGAAGGTCACGCCGGGAACGGCGTGACCGTCGACACGGCGGGCTCGGTCGTCCTGCGCCGGAACCGGATCTCCGGAAACGCGGGGTACGGCGTTCAGGCCGGGACGGGGACGTTCCCCGATCCTCCCGATGTCCTGATGGCTTGTAACGAGGTGTGGCGCAACGAGGCGGGGGCGATCTCGATGTCGCCGGTCGAGCCGTTTCCCCCATCGATCACGGACGCGAGCGTTCTCGCCGTGCAAGGGGCCGTTGGAAGCGCGGATCCCGGGTGGGTAGAGATTTTCGGGGACGCGACGGACCAAGCTGGCGTGTTTCAGGGGGCGGTCCCGCTCCGGGAGAATGCCGATCCGTCGTTTCGGCACCGCCTCCCCGTTCTCGATCTGCGCATGAAGAAGACCGCCGCAGGGACCGTCGTCGCGTTTGACCGCTCCGTGCCGGCCAACCACACCGCGACCCTCTCTGCGGAGCCCCTTCACCGAACGTCCGCTCTATCGGCGCCGATGGCGGCGACCGTCGCGGGACTCGCGTTCGACTTGATTCGGGGAGATCTCGCGAATCTCGATCTCGGTTCTGCGGGCATCGATCTCGGACCCGTACGGTGCCTTGCAGCGGCGATGGACCCGGATCCAACCGTGACGCCCGACGTCGTCGACCCCGAGGAGCCGTCACCGGGAGAGGGATTCTTCTATCTGAGCCGGCGGCGAAACCTCGACGCAAACGCATTCGGAACGTACGACCCGGCACTGTGCCTCACGGAGGTGGACGCGTTTCGGGGACCGCGTCTGCCCACATCCGGCGATTGCGAGTGAGGAACGGGACCGGCACCCTCTCTCGGGAGCGGTGTCGGTCCCGCGTCTCATTCCCGCGTCGCGAGCCGGTCGACGTAGGCGCTCTTCACGGCGACGAAGTCGGCGTGGTCGAGGTGGAGTTCCCCCGCGATTTTCCGGATCGTCGTGTCTTCCGCCGACGAAATGGAGCGGTCCGCTGCGGACACCGCGAAGAGGCAGTGGAGGAGCGCGATCTTCTGCTCGCGGGTCGCGATCCTTTCGAATTCGCGGGTGACAAGGTAGTTCTCGACACCGCCGAAGAGTATGTTCTGGGTTTTCGCGATCTGGACGACCATGACCGCCTGCGCCTCCGGGAGCGCGCCCTTCTCCTCGACGATACGCTCCATCGCGCGGGTCTCCTCGTCGCTGATCGCGAGGTCGGCCCTCGCGACGCGACTCAAGATGAAGGCGAAGGCCGCGATGTAGCGCGCCCGCTCGGGCTCGAGCTGGTCGAGGGCGGCGGAGATCTTTCGGACCGTCTCGGTATCGCCCACCGACCCCGCGCGCGAAGTCGAATCCACGGTTCCGCCTCCGAACCAATCGAAGATGCCCATCGTCGCCTCCAGGGGGAGTGTAAAGGGACGTTCCCCAAAACGATGCCCTTCCCCCATTCTTGACATGAACGGGAGCGCCCGCCATGCTCGTCGGCATGCGAAGGTCCCCATTCCGGGGATCTCCACTGAAGAGGAGGTGGACACCATGACAAGACGGTGGTTCGTTGTCCTTTTCGCATGCGCGGTGGTGGCGTCGTTGAGCGGTGCGACCGCCGGGACGACGGGCGAGAAGGCAGGGGATGCCGCCACGTACCTGTGCACACACTGCAAGGTCGGTGCGGACAAGGCGGGGAAGTGCCCCCTCTGCAACAAGGACATGATGAAGGCCGGGACCTACATCTGCTCCGCGTGTGACACGACGTCGGAAACGGCCGGCAAGTGCCCCTGCGGGAAGGACTACGTGAAGGCCGAGCTTGCCGGGAAGAAGTGCGGCGGGTGCGGCTACTTCATGGCGAAGGATGCCCAGGGTTGCGCTGTCTGCAAGGCCAAGGGGGTGAAGAAGAGCTAGCGCGCCGTCGGTTTCCGTGAAGCCGCCGGCTTGGCCCGCGGCATCACCACCCAC